>NZ_POUD01000227.1 GCF_003236395.1 Nonomuraea aridisoli
CCACCGCACCGGACACCCCCATCACCCGCCGCAGACCAACCACCCTCAGCCCCGTTCACCGAGCGGCCATGACCCGTCACGGCACCTTCACCGCGAAGAAGACAACGCCCACAATCACATCGGACGGCGCCGTGACCACGCCGCACGACACCACACCCACACCAGGCGCCACCATGACCGACCCGGACGGCGCCCTCACCACACCAAGCAACACCATCGCGGCACCAGACGGCCCCACGACCACGCCACACGACGTCACCCCAGCCGTGCACGGCACCACCACCACGCCGCACGGCACCACGACCGGTGGTGTCATGGTCACGTCCAGCAGCGCAGCCACCACCATGGGCACGGCCTGGACCACGCTGGTGAGCGGCACCAGCCCGGGACGCGGTGGCCGCTTCGTCCGCGCGCCACCTCACCAGGGCGCGCTCTCCCCCAGCCACGACCACTCTGAACGGCATCAGGAGGACGGCCCCGTGATGGAGACGACGCGACGGTAGATGGCCTTCTCCGCTCCGCGCAAGGCCAGGGTCAGGGAGACGAAGTCGTCCTGGGTGTCAGGCTCCGCGCCGTCCACTCTGCCGATCCACACCAGGCCGACGTAGTGTCCGAGCGCGTAGCCGCCGGCCTCGGAGTAGCCGCCGGCGGGGAAGGCCGCCTTGGAGGACTTCAGCGGGTGCGTCCAGCCGCCACGGTAAAGCGTCTTCAAAGAGTCGACCAATCCGGCGGCCGACTCGCTGTCCTTGAGATTGAGTAGCGTGTACTGCCCCACGTACCGGCCGTCGGAGCTGGCATAGAGACCTCGGGCGGCCTGGGTGCAGCCGCCGTCCGACACCTGCTCGAGGAGGGCGTCACCCCACAGCACGGCACCGCAGTCGGCGTCGAGCTGTTTGGCCACGAGCTTGAGTTTCAGCTTCTTGGTGACGGGCAACTCGCTCTGCCCGAACACCTCCTTCTCGGTGAGCGCCTTCGCGTCCCCGGCGCGTTCGGCCAGAGGCGCGAACAGCTTGGGTGAGCCCCAGCCGTGGAACACCTGAGGCAGCGCCGCGTCCGGGACGACGACGGCGGCGCCGGCCTGCCGTTCGGGCGAGCGGCTGCCGATCGACTGGATGGCCACCACCAGGCCGCCGGCGCCCACGAGCACTCCGACGACCGTGGCGATGACGACGATCAGCCGCTGCTGCTCCGGGCGCAGCCCCATCCCGGTGAGCACCGGGAACTGCCAGTCCGAACGCGGAGGCCGACGCCGTTTCCGAGCCGCACCGCCCGGCCGCCCGGCGGCTTCGGCCTGCGCCGCCAATTCGCGCGACGCCGCCTCCGCCCGGGCGCGTCCTCCGACCCGGGGAAAGCTCTCGAACCCATCAGTAGCGGCTGCTTCATCACCACCGGCCTCGGAAGCCCACGCCCAGTCGGCCTCCTGATCCCGCTCACCCCGAGCAGAACTTTGGGACATCCCCTCACCCGGCCGGCCCTCAGCGCCACCGGAACGGGAGACTTCCGTACCCCGCCGGCCCACACCACGACCTCCGGCACGGGACGCCCCCTCAACCGGCGAGCCTTCGGCGACATCACGGGAACGGGATGCCCGCTCGGCGCGTTCGTCCCCGGCAACACCGTCGAGCTGCGATGCCCACCCGGCACCAGCGGAACGAGACGGCCCTTCAAGCCTGTCGGCGCGCGCCGAATCATCGACACGAGGAAGCTCCTCGAACCCGTCGGTGTGACCCACCGCCCGGTCGCCGCGGCCTCTCCGGCGCCCGCCGTCCGAGCGGCTCCGCCGCCGACGACCACCTTCAGCGCCGTCCTGCCGCCACGAACCGCTGTCTGCGCGAGCCGTCTGCCGGCCACCGTCATCGCCGGCCGCCGCGGCACCACCCTCGCGTTCCGCCCCGCCTCGCTGCCGGCCGTCACCACGGGATCCGGCAGCTTCCCAGCCACCGTCTTCGGACCGCGCCGCCTCCCAGCCACCACTCTCCGGCCGCACCGCCGAGCTGCCGCTTGCAGAACCGGCACCTGCCCGACCGCCATCCCGCACGCCGCCCGCCGCCCGGCCACCCTCGGGCTGCACCGCGTCCCAACCGCCGCTTTCGGCCCTGGCCGCCTCCCAACCGCCGCTTTCGGCCCTGGCCGCCTCCCAACTACCGCTTTGGGGCCGCGCCGCCTCCCAACTACCGCTTTGGGACTGCACCGCTTCCCAACTGCCGCTTGCAGAACCCGCACCTGCCCGCGCGCCGCCCGACGCCCGGCCACCGTACTCGGGCGGCATCGCGTCCCAACCGCCACTTTCCGGGCGGGTGTTAGCGCCGGTGTTGCCGGCGAAGAGGTTTTCGCCGGGGCCCGCGACCGGCGGCGTGCCGTCGCCCTGCCCGGCCGCCTGCCCGGCCGCCTGCCAGTCGCCGGACACACGATCGGCGGATCGCGTACGCCCCGCCCTCCGGCCGGCGCGTCCACCGGCGGACCGGCCGCGCCGCCCGGTACCCGGTGCCGTGCGCTCGTTCCCGGCCTCGGGCCAACCCCGCTCACTGGCGGGACCACCACCTGTCACCGGTCGGCCACCATCGTCGGGCGGCGCAGGCCGGCCACCGCCAGCGCCTCTGCCGGGACCGCCGTCGTCGCCCGCGAACCAGCCGCCCTCAGCCCGCTGGCCGGAACGAAGGTCACCCGCAGGCCAACCACCGTCAGCACCCTGAGCAGAACGGACGTCGCCCGCCGCAGACCAGGCGCCCTCGGAACGTTGTGCAGATCGGGCGTCACCCGTCGCGGGCCAACCACTCCCAGCACCATTCGCCGAGTGGCCATCGCCGTCGGCGAACCAGCCGCCCTCACCGCCCCGACCGGAACGGACGTCACCGGCCGCCGGCCAGCCGTCGGTGCCTCGGGCGTCGTGGCGCCCGGCCCCTGCACCGGGTGCGGGCCAGCCGCCATCGGTTCCCGGGACCGGTCGGCCGTGGGCGTCCGCGCCCGCCTGACCGGCGTCAGCGCCCGACCACCAGCCGTCGGACGCCGTGCGGTGCGGGGAGTCACCCGCCCACCAGCCGTCGGACGCCGTACTGTCCTGGGCGTCGGCGCCCGCCTGCCAGGCGGCGGACCCACCCGGATGAGGCCAGGCGCCATTGCCCGCACCCTGGCCACCACCACGGCCTGTGCCGCCCGCCGATGATCCACCGGCGAACCCGTCGGCGGCACCCGCCGAACGGCCACGCCCCGTGCCGTCCGCCGCTCTCGCCGAACGGCCGGCACTGCGGCGCCCACCGTCGGCGCCTCCAGCAGAGCGCCCACCGTCACGGCGCATGCCGTCTGCGGGTCCCGCCGAGCGGCCACCGTTGCGGCCGGCGTCGGGTGGTCCGGCGGAGCGGGAGCCGCGGCCCGTGTTGTCGGAGGAGCCCGTCGAGCGGTCGTCGTTCGGCCGGCCGCCGGGGGACGGCGTGCCTCGTCTGCGGGCCATCACAGCCCCGTCATCCCCACCAGGTTGCCGACGCCGAACGTGACGCCGGCCGCCACCACTCCCACCAGGAGCTGGCGCAGCCCGCTGTACCACCAACTGCGTGCCGTCACCGCCGAGACCAGCGCGCCCGCCGCGAACAGCGCCACGCCGGACACCCCCGCCGACCACCCGAGGTGCTCTGCCCCGAACAGGTACGGCAGCAGGGGCAGCAGCGCCCCCAGCCCGAACGACAGGAACGACGACACCGCCGCCACCACGGGCGACGGCAGGTCGCCGGGGGCCACGCCGAGCTCGGCCCGGGAGTGCACCTCCAGCGCGTGCTCGGGGTCGCGGGAGATCTGCCGGGCCACCTCGGCGGCCAGGTCGGGCGCGACGCCCTTGTCGACGAACGTCTGGGCGAGCTCGGCCAGCTCGTCCTCGGGGTGGCGGGCCAGCTCGCGGCGTTCGACGGCGATCTCCGCCTGCGCGAGCTCACGCTGGCTGGCGACCGAGACGTATTCGCCGCCCGCCATGGACAGCGCCCCGGCGGCCAGCCCGGCCACGCCCCCGAGGGCGATGACCTTGGTGTTGGCCGTGCCGCCCGCGACGCCTGCGATGAGCGCGAAGTTCGACACCAGGCCGTCCATCGCGCCGAACACCGAGGGCCGCAACCAGCCCCCGGTGACGTCGCGGTGGCGGTGGTGCGCCTCCGCGCTGCCACTCATCAGGAGCTCTTCTCCTTCGTCGCGGGTTCGGTGGCCTCGGGCGCGTCACCCGCCCGTGCGGCGTCGTCGCCGGAGCCCTCGGCCCGCGGCTCGCCGCCCTCAGCCGAGCCGCCCTCCGGCGAATCGGCCTCGGACGGATCGCGTCCGGAATCGCCGGGCGGGGCGGACGAGGACTCGCCCGTGCCAGGGTCGGCCTGGCCGGACGCGTGTTCCGGATCGACCTCCGCGCCCGGCATGTCAGACATGTCGGACGGCCCCAGCACGATCTCGTCGTCCGTCTTGTTTCTGGTCGCCCAGAAGTACACGAGCGCCCCGACGAAGAGCACGATCGCCGTCCACTGGTTGAGCCGCAGCCCGAGGAAGTGCACGGCGTGGTCGACCCCGCCCACGGGGTCGATGCGCAACCCCTCGATCCAGAAGCGGCCGAGCGTGTAGCCGGCGACATAGAGGGCGAACAGCCGCCCGTGGCGCAACGCGAAGCGCCGCCCCACGAAGATCAGCGCGAAGCCGAGCGCGAGGTTCCACAGCGACTCGTACAGGAACGTGGGGTGGTAGAGGACGCCGGGCTCGCCCCCGTGGTCGACGTCGATCTCCAGGCCCCACGGCAGCGTCGTGGGCGAGCCGTACAGCTCCTGGTTGAACCAGTTGCCCCAGCGGCCGATGGCCTGCGCGAAGGCGATGCCGGGGGCGACGGTGTCGGCGATCGCGCTCATGGACAGGCCGCGCTTGCGCGCGGCCCACCACACGCCGACGCCCCCGAGCGAGATCGCGCCCCAGATGCCGAGACCGCCCTCCCAGATGAACAGCGCCTGGATGGGCTCCTTGATCGCGCGGCTGCCGAAGTAGGTCTGCCAGTCGGTGATGACGTGGTAGAGCCGGCCGCCGATCAGGCCGAAGATGACCGCGGGGACCGCGATGTCGATGATCGTCCCCGGCCGGCCGCCGCGGGCGCGCCAGCGCCGCTCGCTCAGCCAGACGGCGACGACGACGCCGAGCACGATGCAGAGTGCATAAGCCCGGATCGGGATGATTCCGAGATACCAGACCCCCTGGGAAGGGCTGGGAATCGAGGCAAGGGGCATGTCACGTGAGGGTAGCGGAAGCCGGCCTACTTGGCCGCCCCGGTAATCTCATCGCGCAGCTGCCGTGGGCTGAAGAGCACCCCATTGTCTATTTCCGTGCCGTTCAGTTTCACTGTCGGCGTGTGCTGGATCTTCTGCCCGTCGAGGATCTTCTTGCTGTACGCGGCCTGTGCCTCACGGTTCTTCTCCTGCGTGACGCAGGCGTCGAAGCCGGGAGAGGTCACGCCGGCCTCCTTGCCCCACGCCTTGAGCTGGTCGGGCGTGAACCCGGGCTCGGTCTCCGAGGGTTGGTTGCGGAAGAGGAGGTCGTGGAAGGCCATCCACTGCTTGCCGTCGGCAACGCACCGGGCGGCGTTGGCCGCGCGCAGGGAGTTGGACCGGGTCGGCTCCTGCGAGAAGATCGTGATCGGGTGGTAGACGACCTTGGCCTTGCCCTCGAGGGCGAGGTTCTTGAACGTCGCGCCGCTGACCCGCTCCAGCTCCTTGCAGGCGGGGCACTGGAAGTCCTCATAGATGTCGACCACGGGGCCGGTGACGCCGGCCTGCGCCATCACGACGCTGCCGTCGGGCTGGATGGAGACCGGCGCGAGCCGGCCGGCGGCCTCCTCCGAGCGGGAGTTCATGGCGGCGTACCACCAGCCGGCGCCGACCGCGGCGAGCGCCACCACGCCCGTGGTCACGTACGTCGCCAGCCGCTTGCGCCGTTCGCGGGCGCGGGCGGCGGCCTGCTGTTCCTTGATCTTGTCGCGCGCCGACTTCGGCATGGTGTTCGTCCGTCCGCCCTTGGTGGTCATCGTTCGTCCTCCTCGTCATCACGCCTGCCGCCCTCGAGTCCGAGGGCTCCGTCGAGCGCGAACCGGCCCGGCGGGAATCGCACCGCCCAGGCGGCGAGCAGCACCAGACCGAAGTCGCGCACGATGTCGAGCAGGTAGGCGGGCTCCTGTCCGGCCGCGAGCTGGCCGCCGCCGCCGAAGCAGCCGCAGTCGATCCGCAGGCCGTTCGCCCACGCCCAGGCGATGCCGAAGACGAACGCGAACATGAGCACCCCGGCGATGACACCGGCGACCCTGGTCAGCAGACCGACGACCAGCAGCAGGCCCACCACGATCTCCAGGATCGGCAGGGCGTAGCCCACCGGGACGGCGACCGACTCGGGCAGCAGCTGGTAAGCCTTGACCGCCACGACGGAGTCGGCCGGGTTGCCGATCTTGAGCCCGCCTGCCGCGATCAGCACCCCGCCCAGGACGAGCCGGGCGACGGTCGTCACCCAGGGTATCGTCATTGTCGCTTTGGGTGACAATGGGAACGATGACGCGGTCACGAAGTGTCTCTCCTCTGCCTCTGCGCCGGGATGCGCACAGTACCCGGGAATCCATCCGATCACGCCGCAGATAAGCGTCAGCTAAGCCAGCTTTCACCTTCCCATCTGGGAGATTGTGGTTTTTACCCACTTAAGGTAAAAATTACCTATGCAAGTAAAGAAGGAGGCATCTGTCACGAGCTCCGCCCGGCGGGCGCAGATCGTGGACGCGACCATCGCCACGATCGCCGAGCTCGGTTACCACCAGGCGTCCTTCGCCCGCATCGCGGAGCAGGCCGGCCTGAGCAGCACGCGGCTGATCTCGTACCACTTCGACAACAAGGACGAGCTGATGGGCCAGGTGATCGCCACGATCTACGGCGACCTGGCGGAGTTCATGGGCCGGCGGGTCGGCATCAGGACGACGGCGGCGGGCGCGCTGGAGACCTACATCCGCTCCCTGGTGGAGTACGTCAGGGACCATCGCGCCGAGATGCGCGCGGCCACGGAGATCTTCCTCAACTTCCGCCCGGAGGGCGGCACGGCGCTGAGCGATGCGGCCACGAGCCCGTCGGCGCTGTCCCACCTCGAACGGTTACTCGCCTGGGGCCAGGAGAGCGGCGAGTTCGGGACGTTCAACCGCAGGGTGATGGCGATGGCGGTCCAGCGGGCGCTGGACGGGCTGCCGTTCCTGCTGGAGGCCGACCCGGACGCCGACCTCGACGAGTACGCCGCCGAGCTGGCCGCGCTCTTCGCCCGGGCCACGCGCCCGTGAAGGCCCGGCTGCAGGTCCTGGGCTCCCTGGCCGCGGGCGTCGTGGCGCCCATGGCGCTGTACTACGCGCTGCGCGCCGCCGGCCTCTCCCACCCCACCGCGCTGCTGGTCAGCTCGCTCCTCCCGGCCGCCCAGGCCGTCGTCTCCCTGGTACGCGGCCGCAGGCCCGACCGGCTCGGCCTGTTCATGACCACGATGATGCTGGTCGGGGTCGCGGTGTCCGTGCTGGTCCACGACACCCGGTTCCTGCTGGCCAAGGACGGGTGGTTCATGGCGGTCGCCGCCGTCTGGTTCCTCGTCAGCGCGCGCGGGGACCGGCCGCTGGCGTTCGTGTTCACCCGGTTCCTGCTCGAAGGCCGGGTCGGGCCCGGCCGTGAGTCGTGGGACGTGTTGTGGGAGCGGCTGCCGGCCTTCCGGCGCGTGTGGCGGACGGCGACCGTGATCTACGGTGTCGGCATGCTGGCCGACGCCGCGGTGCGGGTCGTCATCGCCTACACGCTGCCGGTGGACGCCGTGCCGGGGATCTCGGCCGCGCAGTACGTCGTCTGGCTGCTGCTCATGCAGGTCGTCATGAACCTCTACCTGGTGCCGGCGGGCCTGTTCAACCGCCACTCCCCGCTCTACGCCGGGCTCAGCCGCACCTGAATCGCACCCGCGGCTCCGCCCCGCGAACGTCGAACGCGGCCCCCAGCAGGGAACCGCGCTCGGTCGCGTCGCCTCAGCGGCGTACGCCCTTGGCCATGTCGCGGGCCAGGACGGCCGCCGACTCACGGCCCGCGGCCTCGTCGGGCGCGTCGAGCAGGCGGCGGATGAACGCCGAGCCCACGATCACCCCGTCGGCGTAGGCGGCGACCTCGGCCGCCTGCGCGCCCGTGCCGACCCCCAGGCCCACGCACACCGGCAGGTCGGTGTGCTGGCGGGTGCGGGCGACCAGGCCCTCGGCGGCGGCGTTGACCGTCTCCCTGGCGCCCGTCACGCCCATGAGCGAGGCGGCGTACACGAAGCCGGTGCAGCAGTCGACGACCGCCTTGATCCGCTGCTCGGTCGAGCTGGGCGCGACGAGGAACACCGTGTCGATGCCGGCCGCCGCGGAGGCCTCCCGCCACGGCTCGGACTCCTCGGGCGTCAGGTCGGGCGTGATCGTGCCCACGCCGCCCGCGTTGGCCAGGTCGCGCGCGAACCGCTCGGCGCCGTACCGGTCGATCGGGTTCCAGTACGTCATGACCAGCGTGGCGGCGCCGGTGGCGGCGACGCCCTCGACCGTGCGCATCACGTCGGCGATGCGGGTGCCGTTGGACAGCGCGCGGTGCACGGCGTCCTGGATCGTCGGCCCGTCGAGGAGCGGGTCGGAGTAGGGCAGGCCGATCTCGATGACGTCGCAGCCGGCCTCCACCAGGGCCGCGGCGGCGGCGATGGCGCCGTCCTTGGACGGGAAGCCCGCCGGCAGGTAGCCGACGAGCGCGGCGCGGTTGTCCGCCTTCGCCTTGGCGAAAACCGTCTGAAGAGTCGTCATGTCTGTCCGTTTCGCACTTATTGGCCGCATTACGTGCGGCGGGCTCGGTCGCTCAGATGCCGTCGCCTCCGGTCGTCGCCGCGGTCGCTTCGCTCCTTACGGCAACGGCGCTCTCCAGCGGGTCAGAGGTTGAAGTATTTCATCGCCGTGCCCATGTCCTTGTCGCCGCGCCCGGACAGGTTGACCAGGATCGTCGCCTCGGGACCGAGCTCGCGGCCCAGCTTGAGCGCGCCCGCCAGGGCGTGGGAGGACTCGATGGCCGGGATGATGCCCTCGGTGCGGGCCAGCAGGGAGAACGCCGCCATCGCCTCGTCGTCGGTGATGCCGTGGTAGGTGGCCCGGCCGGAGTCCTTCAGCCAGGCGTGCTCGGGGCCGACGCCCGGGTAGTCGAGCCCGGCGGAGATCGAGTGGGACTCGATGGTCTGGCCCTCGTCGTCCTGCAGCACGTAGGTGCGCGAGCCGTGCAGCACGCCGACCGACCCGGCGGTGAGCGTGAGCGCGTGCTCGCCGCTGTCGAGACCGCGCCCGGCGGCCTCGTAGCCGTGCAGCTGGACGCCCTCGTCGCCGATGAAGGCGTGGAAGGCGCCGATCGCGTTGCTGCCGCCGCCGACCGCCGCGCACACGGCGTCGGGCAGCCTGCCGGTCAGCTCCAGCATCTGGCGGCGGGCCTCGACGCCGATGATGCGCGCGAAGTCGCGGACCATCTCGGGGAACGGGTGGGGCCCGGCGACCGTGCCGAACAGGTAGTGGGTGGTGTCGACGTTGGTCACCCAGTCGCGGAACGCCTCGTTGATGGCGTCCTTCAGGGTCTGCGAGCCGTTGGTCACCGGGACGACGGTGGCGCCGAGCAGCTTCATCCTGGCGACGTTGAGCGCCTGCCGCTCGCAGTCGACCGCGCCCATGTAGATGACGCACTCCAGGCCGAGCAGGGCCGCGGCGGTGGCGGTGGCCACGCCGTGCTGGCCCGCGCCGGTCTCGGCGATCACGCGCTTCTTGCCCAGCCGCTTGGTGATCAGCGCCTGGCCCAGCACGTTGTTGATCTTGTGGGCGCCGGTGTGGGTGAGGTCTTCGCGCTTGAGCACGATGCGTGCGCCGCCGGCCTCCTCGCTGAAGCGGCGCACGTCGGTCAGCGTGGTCGGCCGGCCGGCGTACGTGCGCAGCAGGTGGTCGAACTCGCGCAGGAACTCCGCGTCGTTCTTGGCCTTCTCGTAGACCGCGGCGACCTCGTCGAGCGCAGGGATCAGCGCCTCGGGCACGAACCGGCCGCCGAAGAGGCCGAACTTGCCGTGCATGTCGGGGTCGTCACCGTGAGGGCCGTTGCCCACCAGGTCGGCGGCGGTCAGGATGGAGCCTTCGTTTGCCACTGCTATCCCTCTGCTGAGTGGTCGGGGCGCGTCGACGGATGAGCGCCGGCGGTCACCAGCGCCTCCACTGCCTTGCGCGGGTCCTTGCCGGTGACCAGGCTCTCCCCCACCAGGACGGCGTCGGCGCCGTTGCGGGCGTAGGCGAGCAGATCGTGCGGGCCGCGCACGCCCGACTCGGCGATTTTGATGACATTATCCGGGATCTTCGGCGCCAGTTTCGTGAAGACCTCGCGATCGACCTCGAGTGTCTTCAGGTTGCGCGCGTTGATTCCGATGACCCGCGCGCCCGCCGCCAGCGCCCTGTCGAGCTCCTCCTCGGTGTGCACCTCGACCAGCGGCGTGAGCCCGATCGACTCGGCCCGCTCGATCAGCGACACGAGCGCCTCCTGCTCCAGGCAGACGACCATGAGCAGGGCCAGGTCGGCGCCGTGGGCGCGGGCCTCCCAGAGCTGGTAGGAGGTCAGGATGAAGTCTTTGCGCAGGATCGGGATGTCGACCCGGGCACGGACCGCCGCGAGGTCGTCGAGGCTGCCGCCGAACTTGCGCCGCTCGGTCAGCACGCTGATGACGTGGGCGCCGCCCGCTTCGTAGTCGGCCGCCAGCGCCGCCGGGTCGGCGATCGCGGCGAGCGCGCCCTTCGACGGGCTGGAACGCTTGACCTCGGCGATCACCGAGACCCGGTCGCCCCCGAGCGCGGCCCTGGCGTCCCTGGGCGCCTGCGCCCGCTCGGCCCGCCGCTTGAGCTCGTCCATCGAGACGGCCTGCTGACGTGCGGCAAGGTCGGCGCGCACCCCGTCGAGGATGTCGTCGAGGACACTCGGCCCTTCCGTCCGCTCACTCACGCGCTTGAGGTCCCTCCGGTCGACATATGGGGGCGGCGGAGAGTTCGCGTCGCGTCCGCTCTCTGCCTATGCCCTGCATGCTATCGGCCTCCATGGGGTCACCCCACCTCCGGTCCCCCCGCCGGCCGTCGGCCCAACAGGACTTACGGCGCGAGGAACGCCCCGAAGGGGAGATTACGGACCACCCAGTAGACCATGACCACTCCGATGAACACCCACAGCCACGCGGGGTGGGGCAGCGGGACCGGCCGGCTCTTCCAGGCGTGCGCCACCCACCTGCCCCACCAGAACACCAGGAAGGGGATCATCACCACGGTCAGCGGGTTGAGCCCGAGCGCGGCGACCGGATCGAGGTGGGCCAGCGCGTGGATGGTGCGCAGCGTGCCGCAGCCCGGGCAGTACAGGCCCGTGAGCGCCAGGAACGGGCAGGCCGGGTAGTGGCCCGGCTCGTTCGGGTCGATCACGCCGACGAACGCGAACAGCGCGCCCGTCCCGGCCGCCACCCCCAGCGGCGCGAGGAGCGGCCGCAGCCGGGCCGCGCCGCGCCGTCCGGTCGTCGCAGATGTCATGGTTCCAGTATCGAGCGTCAGTACGAGCCGTCGTACGAGCTCGCGGTGGAGGCCAGGCCGAGCATGGTCAGGATGAGCCCACCGAAGATCACCCACGTCAGCAGCCAGATCACGACGGTGATGTACGAAGTGACCAGGCCGCCCACGGCCATGCCCTGGCCCTCTTCGCCCGTGCGCTTGATCCTGCTCAGCGCGATGTGGCCGAGGATGACGCCGGGGATGCTGGTGAGGCCGCAGGAGATCAGGCCGACGATGCCCAGCACGAGCGAGGCCACCGCCATGCCGTTGGTGGTCCTGGGCTGGGCCGCGCCGTAGGCGGCGTAGCCCTGCTGGCCGTACTGGTCGTAGCCGTAGCCGGGCTGGGCGCCGTAACCGCCGCTCGGGGGCATCTGGCCGTAGCCGAGGTCCTGCGGATAGCTGGGCGGCTGCTCGCCGTATCCCCCGCCGCTCGAGGGCTGCTGGCCGTAGCCGCCGCCGTAGCCGGGCTGCTCGCCGTAGTTGGGCTGCTGACCGTAGCCGCCACCGCTGCCGGGCTGCTGACCGTAGCCGCCACCGCTGCCGGGCTGCTGACCGTAGCCGCCACCACTGCCGGGCTGCTGACCGTAGCCGCCACCACTGCCGGGCTGCTGACCGTAGCCGCCACCACTGCCGGGCTGCTGACCGTAGCCCCCTCCGCTGCCGGGCTGCTCGCCGTAGCCGGGCGCGGGCGGCTGGCCGTACCCGCCACCGCCGGGCGGCTGCTGACCGTAGCCGCCGCCGCTGCCGGGCTGCTGGCCGTAGCCGGGCGGCTCCTGGCCATAGCCTCCGCCGGGCGGCTGGGCGCCGTAGCCGCCGTTACCGCCCTGGTCCCCGTAGCTCATGAGCTGGCTCCTCAACTGTTCGTGGCGAGTTGCAACGGCAGCTTATTGAGAAAAGGTTTGCCAAGCCGACAGGGAATCAGAACCGTGGAGATTTCGTCACACGGGGGCGTCAGCGCGAATCGGTGGGGTCGTCGCCCCGGTCGAGCGCGTCCCACAGCGCCCGGTCGTCGCTGACCTGCGCACTCTTCCGGGTGGCGGCCTCGCCGGCGGGCCGTTCGTAGCGCGCCGACATGCCCGCCCACCTGGCGCCGCGCACGATCGCGAGCACGCCACCGGCGAACAGCAGCAGCGCGCCGACGCCGGCGACGACCGGCCAGAGGGGCGCGATCTCCCAGCGCAGGCCGGTGGCGGCGTGCACGGCGTTCTGCTCGCTCAGCCAGCCGGTGACGTTGGCGGCGTCGAGCGCCGCCCAGGTGGCCGCCGCGGCGCCCGCGCCGCACAGGGCCAGCAGCGCGCCGACGATCCGGCGGCCGGCGCCCTTGGTGGCGAGCACGGCCACCACCCCGGCCAGCCCGGCCAGCGCCACGGGCGTCAGCGCGGGGCCGAGCGCGCCGCCGGCGGGCGTCTGCGCGTTACCGTCGCCGCCGGAAAGGACCCGCACCCAGGTCTGGCCCGCGGCGACCAGCACGAGCAGGCATCCGAGGGCGGTCGCCACGACCCAGCCCCACAGCTCTCTACGCCCGCTCTCGGGTCTCGCCGTCTCCATGGGCCGGCCTAGCCGAGCGTTCCGAGGCGCCCGGCGTCGAAGCAGGTGCGGTCGCCGGTGTGGCAGGCGGCGCCGATCTGGTCGACCTGCACCAGGACGGTGTCGCCGTCGCAGTCGAGCGCCACGGACTTGACGTGCTGGACGTGGCCGGAGGTGTCGCCCTTCACCCAGAACTCCCCGCGGCTGCGCGACCAGTAGGTGGCCCGGCCGGTGGTGAGCGTGCGGTGCAGCGCCTCGTCGTTCATCCAGGCCAGCATGAGGACCTCGCCCGTGTCGTACTGCTGGGCGATCGCGGGCACCAGGCCGTCGGGATTGCGCTTCAGCCGGGCGGCGATCTCGGGGTCAAGGGACATGCCGCCATTCAACCAGCCCGTTCCCGTGCCCCTGCCACCGCCGCCGCCGTACGGCGTGCCGCCGTTCAGGCGAGGGCTTGGGAGAGGGTGTCGTAGATAGGGAAGAGCGGCGCGAGGTTCGTCCGGCGCAACCGGCGCAGCACCTGGCCGTCCGGCGCCACCAGGGCCATCGAGCCGTTCCGGTCGCGCAGCGTGGCGAGGAGCCGCACCAGGACGCCGAGCCCCGTGGTGTCGATGAAGGTCAGCCCCGTCAGGTCGACCACCAGCCGGGGGCCGTGCGTCTCGACCGCCTCATCGAGGCATTTGCGCACGTCCGAGACGTTGTCCAGGTCCACTTCCCCCGCCAGGCTGACCACCACGAGATCGCCGTGTCGGCGTCGCGTCATCTCCAGCACATCCACGCCCATGCTCCTCGTGACCCCTCCCGTGGGCGACCCCGCCGAAAAGGTACACCTGTCGGGATCGCGTCACGGTGGGTTTTACAGAGAATGCGCTCCGTGATGGTACGGAGCGCAGTAATTTCGGAGCCGACGCGTGCTAGGGGAGGGACATCGTGGGGCACGGCGCAGAATCCGTCCTTGATCCTGATTTAGGTGATCATGTCTGTCTGCCGTTCGAGGACGAGCGGGAGCGCATGGCGGCCACGCGGGCCTTCACCGTGAACGGCCTGCGCCGCCGGAGCCTGGTGGTGATCGTCACCCACGCCGACAGTCCCGAGCGGACGCGTGACTGGCTGGCGCCGCTCGTCCCGGGGTTCGCCGAGGCCGTGTCGGCGGGGCAGGTCGAGATCCTGTCCAGCGCCGAGACCCACTTCACCGACGGCGCCTTCGACCCCGCCCGGGTGTACGCGGGCCTCGCCGAGGCCAACGACCGCGCCCGCAGGCACGGCAGGCACGGGGTGTACGCGCTCGTCGACGCCTCGTGGGGGGTGGGCGACGTGCCGGGGCACGCCGCGTTCGAGGCGGCGGCCAACGAGCTGTTCGCACAGCGGTGGCTGGCCGCCGTCTGCCAGTACGACCGCCGGCTGTTCCCCCGCGACGACCTCGACCGGGCCTCCTCGGTGCATCCGATCGCGCCGGAGCAGGCGCTGCTGCGCTTCGCCGGCACCGTGTCCCCGCGCGGGCTGCGGGTCTGGGGCGACATCGACCTGACCAACCGGCCGGCGTTCGCCTCGCTGCTGGAGGGGCTGGAGAAGGAGCCGGGCGAGGTGGTGATCGACGTCTCCGAGCTCGGCTTCATCGACGTGGGCTCCGCGCAGCTGCTGACCCTCACCGCCATGGCCAGGCCGCGCGGCGCCACCGTGGTCGTCTGCCGCGACCCGGTCGCCCGGGTGCTGCGGCTGATCCGGGCCGACGCGTTCGTCGTGGTACGCCGGGTCGGCGATGTGTAGGCCGTTGCTCTGCGCGGGCTTCGCGCGGGGGCGCATCACGTCCCTGCGCCGGGCGGTGGCGGAGCACGCCAGGTGCGAGGGGCTGACCGGCCGCCGGCTGGAGGACTTCGTGCTGGCGGTCAACGAGATCACCACCAACGCGGTCGTCCACGGCGGCGGTCACGGGCGGCTGCGGCTGTGGGCGTACGGCGGCCGGCTGTGGTGCGAGGTCACCGACGAGGGGCCGGGCCTGCCGGCCGGGTG
>NZ_POUD01000228.1 GCF_003236395.1 Nonomuraea aridisoli
CCGATGAGCCCCCCGGTCAGCGACTCGGCCACCGCCACCGTGGCCCCCCGCTCCACCAGCAGCGCCAGCATGCCCGCCACATCCGCCATCGTTCACTCCCCTCGTGCCCGCCTGGCCACGTTACGCAGTCTCACCGCCCTGACGATGTAGTCGACCCCGGTGCCGACGGTGATCAGCACCGTCGCGCCCATCACCACCCACCGGACGGGATCGGGCACGAAAGGCAGCAGATAGAGCACGATGGCCGTGATCTGCAGCACCGTCTTGACCTTGCCGCCGTAGCTGGCCGGGATGACCGCGTGCCGCAGCAGCAGGAACCGCAGCGCCGTGATGCCCAGCTCCCTGACGAGGATCACGATCGTGACCCACCACGGCAGCTCGCCGAGGATCGACAGGCACACCAGAGCCGCCCCGGTCAGCGCCTTGTCGGCGATCGGGTCGGCGATCTTGCCGAAGTCGGTGATCAGGCCGTAACGCCTGGCCAGCTCCCCATCGAGGTGGTCGGTGATGGAGGCCACCGCGAACACCGCCAGCGCGGCCATCCGCCACCCGGTGCCCGGCAGGAAAAGACAGACGACGAAGAAGGGGACGAGCGCCAACCGGAGGACCGTGAGGACGTTGGCGATGTTCCACGGGCTTACCACGCGGCGCTCGTCCCTCGTCATGGACCGGCCTTGATGCGCGCGATCAGGTCGACCCCCTCGGCGTCGACCACCACCGCGCGCACGATCTGCCCCTGGACCAGGCCGATGCCCTGGACCGTCACCGAACCGTCGACCTCGGGCCCCTGGTGGGCCGCCCTGCCCTCGTAGCCGCCGTCGCCGAGGTCGTCGTCGATGAGCACGTCGACCTCCGTCCCGATGCGCTCCTCCGCGCGCTGGGCGGTCAGCTCCTCGGCCAGCTCGGTGAGCACGCGGACGCGCTCGCCGACGACGTCCTGCTCCAGCTTGCCCGGCAGCTTCGCGGCCTCCGTGCCGTCCTCGTCGGAGTAGCCGAACACGCCGATCACGTCGAGCCTCGCCCGCTCCAGGAACCCGACCAGCTCGCCGAACTCCTCCTCGGTCTCGCCGGGGAAGCCCACGATGAAGTTGGAGCGCACGCCCGCCTCGGGGGCGCGCTCACGAATGGTGTCGAGCAGCCCGAGGAAACGCTCGGGATCGCCGAAGCGGCGCATCCGCCGCAGCACGCTGTTGCTGGCGTGCTGGAACGACAGGTCGAAATAGGGCGCCACGCCCTCGGTGCCGGTGATCACGTCGATCAGCCCCGGGCGCAGCTCGGCCGGCTGCAGGTAGCTGACCCGCACCCGCTCGATGCCCTCGACGGCGGCGAGCTGGGGCAGCAGCTTCTCCAGCGCCCGCAGGTCGCCGAGGTCCTTGCCGTAGGAGGTGGAGTTCTCGCTCACCAGGACGAGCTCGCGCACGCCCCGGTGGGCCAGCCAGTCGGCCTCGGCGAGCAGTTCGTCGGGTTTGCGGGAGACGTAGGAGCCGCGGAAGGCCGGGATGGCGCAGAACGTGCAGCGCCGGTCGCAGCCGGAGGCCAGCTTGAGCGAGGCCACCGGGCTCTCGTCGAGCCGCCTGCGCAGCACGCGCGGCCCACTGGCGGGCGCGACGCCCTCCGGCAGGTCGCCGTGGCCCGGGATGTGGGCCGTGGCGGCGTTCGCCCGGTCGACCGGGGAGATGGGCAGCAGGGTGCGCCGGTCGCGCGGCGTGTGCGGGGTCAGCGGCCGGCCGGCGAGCACGTCGTCGAGGCGCCCGCCGATGTCGGCGTAGTCGTCGAACGAGATGACCGCGCTCGCCTCGGGCAGGGCCTCGGCGAGCTCCTTGCCGTAGCGCTCGGCCATGCAGCCCGCGGCCACGACCTTCGCGCCCGAGTCGGCGGCGGCCAGCAGCGTGTCGATGGAGTCTTTCTTGGCCGAGTCGATGAAGCCACACGTGTTGACGACGACGACATCGGGGTCGTCGTCGCCCAGCTGCCAGCCGGCAGCCTCCAGTCGCGCGGCCAGCTCTTCGGAGTCGACCTCGTTACGTGCGCAGCCCAGAGTGATCAGCGAAGCGGTTCGGCGGGATGACATGGTGAACACTACGGTATCGGGAGTTGGCCACCACCCGATGCACGGGTTCCCCAGCTGATCTACCTCGACTGCGGTTTCGGCGGCAGGAACGATCTCCGCACGACCTCTCCGCTGCCGCCCAGGCCCCTGACCCGCTTGCCGTTGACGTGCACCGTCACGGCCCCGGCGTCGGCGATCAGCACGTCGACCCGGTCGGCCGCGCGCCAGGTGGACGTCTTGCCGGCCTTGAGCGTCCCGGCGAACAACTTGCGTCCCTTGGCGTCGTGCACATTCACGTACGACGACCGCTTGGCCTTCATCCGCACGGTCACCATGTTCTTGCCGGCCGTCTTCGACGGCTTGGGCCGCGGCGTCTCGGTGATCGGGGTGTTCGGCGGGACGCTCGGCCGCGCCGAGGCCGCATGCATGTCCCCCGTACGCACGTGGTCGCTGGCGCCGCCCAGCACCCGCAACATCCCGAAGACCACCGCGACGGCCAGCGCCACCCCGAGCGCCATCGTCCAGTTGGGCCCCCGCCGCTCCGGCAGGTGGATCTTGCGGTCGGCCTGGAACACGGCCGAGGCCGGCATCGGCCTGGGCGCCCCGCCGTGCTGCTGGTCGAACAGGTGGACGGTGGCCTCGGGGTCGAGCCCCACCGCCTTGGCCACCGCTCTGACGTGGCCCCTCGCGTAGAAGGCGCCACCGCCCTGCTCGACGTCGTCCTGTTCCAGAGCCTGAATGATCGACTCACGAACCATCGTGGCCGCGCTGACCTGCGCGACCGTCAATCCTGCCGCCTGCCTGGCCGCCGCCAGCATGGCCCCGATGCTCTGCTCCTGCACAGCGAACCGCCCCCCACCACAGGCCACTACTCTTCGTGGTGAGACATATTCAATCAGTTATCGCCGTGCAAGCACGCATTGGGGTCATTCGCCACGCAGATCGGCCAGCAAACCCGGCAGGTCGTCGGGCTTCACGAGCACCTCACGCGCCTTGGAGCCCTCGCTCGGGCCGACCACGTTACGGCTCTCGAGCAGGTCCATCAGGCGCCCGGCCTTGGCGAAGCCGACCCGGAGCTTGCGCTGCAACATCGACGTCGAGCCGAACTGCGTGGTGACGATCAGCTCGGCCGCCTGCAGGAGCAGGTCGAGGTCGTCGCCGATGTCCTCGTCGATCTCCCGCTTGACCGGCGCCGCGGCCACGTCGTCGCGGTATTCGACCTGCATCTGCGTCTTGCAGTGCGTGACGATCTCGGCGATCTCCTTCTCCGAGACGAACGCGTTCTGGATGCGGATCGGCTTGCTCGCGCCCATCGGCAGGAACAGCGCGTCACCCTGGCCGACCAGCTTGTCGGCGCCGGGCTGGTCGAGGATGACCCGCGAGTCGGTGAGCGACGACACCGCGAACGCCAGCCGGGAGGGCACGTTCGCCTTGATCAGGCCGGTGACCACGTCGACCGACGGCCGCTGGGTGGCGATCACCAGGTGGATGCCGGCCGCGCGGGCCAGCTGCGTGATGCGCACGATCGAGTCCTCGACGTCGCGCGGCGCCACCATCATGAGGTCGGCCAGCTCGTCCACGATCACCAGCAGGTACGGGTACGGCTGGTAGACGCGCTCGCTGCCGGGAGGCGGCTGCAGCTTGCCCGCGCGCACGGCCTTGTTGAACTCGTCGACGTGCCGGAACCCGGAGGCCGCCAGGTCGTCGTAGCGCCGGTCCATCTCCCCCACGACCCATTCGAGGGCTTCGGCGGCCTTCTTCGGGTTGGTGATGATGGGGGTGATGAGGTGGGGGATGCCCTCGTACACGCTGAGCTCGACGCGCTTGGGGTCGACCAGCACCATGCGCACCTCGTCGGGCGTGGCCCGCATGAGGATGCTGGTGATCAGGCCGTTGACGCAGACCGACTTGCCGGCGCCGGTCGCGCCCGCGATGAGCAGGTGGGGCATCTTGGCGAGGTTCGCCACGATGGTCCGGCCCTCGACGTCCTTGCCCAGGCCGACGATCATCGGGTGGTGGTCGGCCTGCGCCACCTGCGAACGCAGCACGTCGCCGAGCGCCACGAGGTCCTTGTCGGCGTTCGGGATCTCCACCCCGATGGCCGACTTACCAGGAATAGGCGACAAAATCCGGACATCGGCTGACTTGACGGCGTACGCGATGTTCTTGGTGAGCGCGGTGACCTTCTCCACCTTGACCGCGGGCCCCAGCTCGATCTCGTAGCGGGTCACCGTCGGGCCCCGGGTGAACCCGATCACCTGCGCGTCGATGCCGAACTGCTCCAGCACGCTGGTCAGCGCGTTGACCACGGTCGTGTTGGCCTTGGTCTGCGGCTTGGGCGCCGTGCCGGGCTTGAGGAACTGCAGGTCGGGCAGCGCGTACGGCCCCGCCTGCGGCGACAGCACCAGCTGCTCCACCTTGCGCGGCGCGGGCGTCGGCAGCGGCGGCTCCGGCCTGCGCTCGGCCTCGGGCGCAGGCGTCTCGTCGTCCTCGGTGAGCCCGGGCACGATCTCGGGCGAGTGGTCGCGCCGCTCCTTCTCGGACAACACCGGGGTGTCGTACGGCTTGACGATCTCGACGCCGTCGCCGTCGACGGGCTTCTTGGGCTTGACCCGCCTCTTGGCCGGCGTCTTCTGCTGGTCGGTCTCCGACTGCCGTTCGAACAACATGTGCCGCAACTCGGCCAGCCGCTCGGGGATGCGGTGGACCGGCGTCGCCGTGATGACCAGCACGCCGAATCCGGACAGGAGCAGCAGCAGCGGGATCGTCACCCACGACGGCAGGATGCTCATCGGCGGCGCCGACACGAGGAAGCCGATCATGCCGCCGGCCGCCGACACCTTGTCCATGCCCTGGCCGGCGCCCGCCGGGTAGGGGGTGCCGTTGGCCACGTGGATGACGCCGAGCACGCCGACCACGAGCGCCGCCCAGCCGATCACCATGCGGCCGGTGTCGGCGTTCTGGTCGGGGTGGCGCAGGTAACGCCAGGCCAGCAGCCCGAGCAGGAGCGGAAGAGCCCACGCGAGCGACCCGAACACGCCCCGCACGGTCGCGTTGACCACCCCGGCCACCGCGCCGTCGGAGTTTCGCCAGGTCATGGCCGCGAGCACGATCGCCGCGGCGAGCACCGTCAGCCCCACCCCGTCGCGCCGGTGCGCCGGATCGAGCTCGCGGGCGTTCTTGCCTAGCGCCCGCGCGGCGCTGCCGATGCCGTTGGCGAGCAGCATCCACAGCCCGACGATCAGCTTGCCGATCATGGTGAAGACCCAGCTGATCGGGTCCTGGTGGGTCATCGAGGGCTTGCGGCCGGAGGCGGCTCCCTTCGCCCGGGGGCGTCCCGCCGACGTGGACCCGCGCTTGGCGGGGGTCGAGCGAGACGAGGTCGACCGCTTCGCCGGCCCCTTCGATGCGCTTTTCGGCGTACGGGTGGCCATGATGCCAAAGGTACGTCGGAGACACCGTCGTACGCGCGTAGGCTCGCCGGTGTCCCGGCATGTGAGCGCCCGAAAGCCGATCAGCCGGCGGCCTTCTTGACAACTCGACATGCCGGTGGCCCTCGGTCTGCCACCCTGGAGTGACGGAACCGCCACATCGAGTGATGTTCTAGGACGCAGAGTGGACACGACCCGGGTGTCGAGCACGGCCTTCGAGGGCACTCCCCATGCCCCGGCGCACGCGCGCAAGTTCGTCCGCCAGGTGCTCGGCGAATGGCGCCTGAGCCACCTGGCCGAGGACGCCGTGCTGCTGACCAGCGAGCTCGTCACGAACGCCGTCGTGCACGCCGGCACCGGCGTGGAGCTGACCTGCCGGCTCGACCTGGACGCCGTCCCGGCCAGGCTCGAGATCGAGGTCGACGACCACCACCCCGCGCGTACGATCCCGCAGACCCCAGGCGAGTCCCCCGGTGGGCTGCCCACCTCCGGGCGTGGGCTCGCGCTCGCCGCGCTGCTGGCGGACGCCTGGGGCGTCACCTACACCAGGACGGCCAAACGGGTCTGGGTGCGCATGGAGCTCGGCGAGGGCGGCGACCCCCGCGAGGCCGCGCTCGCCGCCGTGCCGGCCGGACCGCTGGAGGCGCTGCACGTCGGGGTGGTGATCGCCGACCGCGACGGCGTGGTGGAGTCGTGGAACTCCGAGGCGGAACGGCTGCTCGGCCGACCGGCGGAGCAGGCCGTCGGCCGGTCGCTGAAGGAGCTGGTGGCCTGGCGCGGCCACGGCCCGTACGCGCTGTCGCTGGCCGACACGCTCGGGCTGGGCCGCTGGCGGGGCGAGGTGCGCATGCGCCACCTCGACGGCCGGTTGATCCCCGTCTACGTCTCCCACCTGCTCAGCCAGGGCCACGCCGGCGAGCGCCGGGCCATCTGGATGGTGGTGGCCCGCGACCACCGCTACGTCCTGACGCCGCCGCCCGCGCCGATGCGCAGGGAGGCGGGCCGGCGTATCAAGGAGCTGCTCGACCGCGACATGCCGTTCGCCGAGCTGCTGGACACCATCGCCCAGGTGGTGCAGGTCTCCAGCGGCGGCGACGCGGCGTACGTGCTGCTGGCCGCCGAGGACGGCAGCCGGTTCGGCGTGGCCGCGGGCGCGGGCGCGACGGCGGGGCTGGTGGGCGTGCTGGCCACGGGCGTGCTCGGCGCCGACCGCAGGACGCCCGCGCTGGTGGACGACCTGCTGGCGGGCGACGTCGAGCTGGCCGAGCAGCTGCGCGCGCGGTCCCTGGCGTGCGCGCCGCTGCTGGTGACCGGCGAGGTGATCGGATTCCTCGTGGTGACCGCCGCCCAGCCGGGCCGCTTCGACGACGAGCTCACGGTGAGCCTGCAGCACATCGCCGACCAGGTGGCCGTGCCGCTGCAGCGCGAACGACTGGCCGAGCAGGACCGCGCGCACCGGGGGCGGCTGTCGTTCCTGGCCGAGGCGGGCGAGCTGCTGGCGGGGGTGCACGACGAGGAGCTGATCGCGGCGCTCACCGCGCAGCTCGTGGTGCCCAAGATCGCCAGGTGGGCGGCGATCTACCTGACCGACCTGACCGGGATGACCAGGCTTGCCCACGTCTGGCACAGCGAGGAGGGCCACAACGCCGAGCTGCGCAAGTCCCTGCCCGCCATCCCGCGCAGCGCGCTCAGCGAGGTGAGCTGGCCGGTCGGCCCCGAGACCGTGCTGGCCTTCCCGCTGCTCACTCAGGGCAGGTCGCACGGCGCGCTGGTGATCGGCCGCGCCGAGCCGACGCTGCCGCTGGAGGTCGCCGACCTGCTGGCCGATCTGTGCCGTCTGGTGGCGCTCAACCTGCACACGGCCATGCTGTACGCGCGCCAGGCCACCCGCTCGCGCGTGTTGCAGCGCAGCCTGCTGCCGATGCGCGTGGCGCCCATGCCGGGCCTGGAGTCGGCGGTCGTGTACGAGCCGGCCGAGGAGGGCGCCGACGTCGGCGGCGACTTCTACGACCTGTTCACCGTCGGCGACCACTGGTGCTTCGCGCTGGGCGACGTGTGCGGCAGCGGCCCCGAGGCGGCCGGCGTGACGGGTCTGGCCCGCCACGCCGTGCGCCTGCTGGCCAAGGAGAACTACACGGTCGCCGACATCCTCGACCGGCTCAACCAGGCGCTGCTGGAGGAGGGCGACGACGACCGGTTCCTCAGCCTGCTGTGCGGGGAGCTGACGCCGCTGCCCCAGGGCGGGGCGCTGTGCACGGTCGCCTCGGCCGGTCATCCGCCGCCCTTGCTGCTGCGGGCCGACGGCCGGGTCGAGAGCGTGGCGACGCCGCAGCTGCTGCTCGGCATCGAGTCCGGCGCCCGTTTCTACGTCGAGCGGTTCGAGATGGCGCCGGAGGACGTGCTGCTGTGCGTCACCGACGGGGTGACCGAGCGGCGCGACGGCGACAAGCTGCTCGACGACGGCGACGGCCTCGCGCGGCTGCTGTCCGGCTGCGGGGGGCTCAGCGCCCACGCGGTGGCCGAACGGGTGCGCCTCGCGGTCGAGACGTTCGCCCCCGAGCCGTCGCAGGACGACGTGGCCCTGCTGGTGATCAAGGCCTCCGCCGTCCTGCGCCAGCAGGTCAGATGAACCGGTACGACGTCGTGGAGGTGCGCCGCTCCCCCGGCCGCAGCACGGTAGAGGGGAACCGCGGCTGGTTGGGCGAGTCGGGGAAGTGCTGGGTCTCCAGGCACAGCCCGGCGAACGGCCCGTACGGCGTGGCGGCGGCGTCGAGCATGGCGCCGGTGTAGAACTGCACGCCCGGCTCGGTGGTGGTGACCTCCATGGTCAGGCCGCCGCCCGTCACCGTGATGCCGCCGTCGAGCACGAAGCAGTGGTCGTAGGCGCCGTCGTTCCGCTCGCCCACCGCGTGCGGCTCGGTGAAGTCGAACGGCGTGCCCTTGACCGGCGCGAGCTCGCCCGTAGGGATCTTGTCGTCGTCCACCGGCAGGTAGTGGGCCGCCTCCATGCGGACGACGTGGTCGAGCACGTCGCCGCCGCCCTTGAGGTTGAAGTAGGAGTGGTTGGTCAGGTTGACCACGGTCGGCGCGTCGGTCTCGGTGACGTAGTCGATGCGCAGCGCGTCGTCCGCCAGCGTGTACGTGACCGAGGCGGTCAGCGTGCCCGGGTAGCCCTGGTCGCCGTCGGGGCTGGTGAGCGTGAGCGTCACCGAGTCGCCGGTCTTGGCGGTGATGGTCCACACCTTGCTGTCGAAGCCTTCGGTGCCGCCGTGCAGGCTGTTGGGGCCGTTGTTGACGGGCAGGCGGTGTTCGGCGCCGTCGAGGGTGAAGCGGGCGCCGGCGATGCGGTTGCCGTAGCGGCCGACCACGGCGCCGAAGTAGCGGCTGCGGGTGAGGTAGTCCTCCAGCGTGTCGAGCCCGAGCACGACGTTGACCCCGGACACCTCCAGCCTGCGGACGACGGCGCCGTAGGTGAGCACCTCGGCGCGCAGCCGTCCCGACGACAGCTCCACGCACTCGACCTGCCGGCCGGACGGCAGCGTTCCGAAGATCATGTTCTGGCCCTTCCCGTGGACTCGCGGACGATGAGGGCGGTGTCGAGGGTCACCGTGGTGCCCTCGCCCCCCGACTGCAGCAGCAGGTCGACGGCCATCCTGCCCGCGGCGGCCGCCGGCATGGCCACGGTGGTCAGCTTGGGCCGGTTGAGGCGTCCAGGCAGGATGTCGTCGAACCCGATCACACTAATCTGCTCCGGAACCTCGATCCCCATCGCGGCCAGCCCTTCGATGAGGCCGAGGGCGAGCAGGTCGTTGTAGGCCAGCACCGCGGTCGCGCCGCAGGCCGCCACCTCCGCCGCCACGGCCAGGCCGCCGCCCTCCGTGGGCGGGTTGGGGCCGATGGAGATCAGGTCGAGCCCTTGGGAACGGGTGGCCACGGCCTGCATCTCGTTGCTGGTCCACGAGCCGGCGGGGCCGCAGACGAGCGCGATCCTGCGGTGGCCGAGGCCGGCCAGGTGGTCGAGGGCGAGACCGGCGCCCTGGGCGACGTTCATGAGCACCGACGGCATGCCGCCGATCCGGCGGTTGACCACGACGAACGGCACGTCCTCGGCCAGGCGCTCGATCACCTTGTTCGACAGGCGGGGGCTGCACAGCAGGACGCCGTCCACCTGCTTGGCGAGCGTCCTGATCAGTTCCTCCTCCACTCGCGGGTCCTCGTCGGTGTCGGCCACGAACACGTGGTGGTCACGGCCGCGGGCCTGCGCCTGCGCGGCCTTGATGAGCGGCGGGAAGAACGGGTTGGAGATGTCGGCGACGATCAGGCCCAGGTTGAACGTGCGCCCCGTGGTCAGCGCGCGGGCCGCCCGGTTGGGCCGGTAGCCGAGGTCGTCGGCGGCCGCGAGCACGCGGCTCCTGGTGGCGGGGTTGACCAGGTGGGGCGCGGAGAAGGCGCGCGACACCGTGGACACGTGCACGCCGCTGACGCGGGCCACGTCCTTGATCGTCGCCGCCATCGCCGTCCTCCCTTGCAAACGGTTGCGCGTCCAAGCCTTGACCTTCGTGCTCCCCGGCGTCAAGGCTGGTGCAACCGATTGCCATCACCAGGAGCCGCCCAGCTCCTTCAGCGTGAACACGCCGCCGGCGCGGTGGTGGACGGGGTCGGCGAGGTCGGGCTCGCCGTGCTCGGCGATGAGCGCGGCCGCCTGGGGTTCGGAGGAGTCGCGGGAGACGTACCCGATGGATTTCGCCTCCTCCAGCGACCACCAGCGGCGGGCGTTGTCGGAGACGCCCCAGACCACGTGGTAGCCGGGCGCCGTCAGCGCGGCCTCGACGAGGCGGGTGAGGTCGTCGGGCGAGATCCAGGTGGCCAGGCCGCGGGTGTCGGGCGAACGGTCGTTGCAGGTGCCGAGCCTGATGACGGTGACGTTCATGCCGAACCGGTCGTGGAAGAGGCTGCCGAGGGCCTCCATGACGACCTTGCTCACCCCGTAGTACGTGTCGGGGCGCGGGAAGGCGTAGTCGGGCAGGTCCTCACCGGACTCCGGCCGCGTGTGGAAACCCGCCGCGTGGTGGCTGCCCATGAGAACGACGTGCCGCACCCCCTCGTTGTACGCCGCCTCCATCAGCACCTGCGTGCCGTCGATGTTGGCGCGCACGATGTCGGCCCAGGGACGCTCACGGCTCTGCCCCCCGAGGTGCAGCACGGCGTCGACACCCTTCATGGCCTCCGCCATGTCGGCTGGATCGGCCAGGTCGGCCGTCACCCACTCCTCCCCCGGCCCCGGCTCGACCGGCTGGATGTCGGAAAGCCGCAGCGTACGGCCCGCACGTGCGAGCCGCGGCCGAAGCAGCGTCGCGACTTTCCCCGCGGCCCCTGTCATGAGAATGCGCATGCATCCATGGTGTACACGATTCTGACCCGAATTCACATCCTTGAATATTGACCGTGCGCCATGTCACTAGTTACGTTCACAGGCACACATCCAAGTGCGCGACTCATGTCCACATATGTGAACAGGAGGCGGTCTTATGTCACGTCGTCTGCTGGGAGTCGCTCTAGCAGCGGCCTTAGCCGCAGGGCTGACAGGCTGCGGTTCCGACGGATCGACAGCGTCGGACAACACATTGGAGATCTGGATCAGACAGGCGCCCGATTCAGAATCCGCGAAGACGGCGAAGAGACTCGCCGACGCATTTACCAAGGCCAGTGGGGTTCAGACGAATGTCGTCGCCATTTTCGACGATTTCGAAACCAAACTGAACCAGCAGGCCGCGCAGCGCCAACTCCCCGACATCGTCATCAACGACACCGCCCAGCTCGGCGCCATGCAGTCGCAGGGCTGGCTGCAGGAAGTCGACAAGGCGGCGCTGGCCGGCGGCGACCAGCTCTCCGAGCTGGCGTGGAAGGCCGCGACCGGCAGCGACGGCAAGACCTACGGCGCCCCGTTCTCGGCCCAGGCGTTCGCGCTGATCGTGCGCAAGGACTGGCGGGAGAAGGTCGACATGGAGCCGCCGGACACCTGGGAGGAGCTGACCGCGCTGGCCAAGGCCTTCACCGAGCAGGACCCCGACGGCAACGGCACCGCCGACACCGCGGGCTTCGTCATCCCCGCCGGCACCAAGCGCGGCTACGCCTCCTGGTACGCCTCCTCCCTCATCTACGCCAACGGCGGCGACTTCCTCAAGGCCAACGGCCCCGGCAAGTACGTCGCCACGGCCAACGACCCCAAGACCGTCGAAGCCGTCCAGTACCTGCAGGACCAGTTCTGCGACAACAAGACGGTCAATCCCGGCGCGGTCAGCAACGACACGACCGTCACGCACGAGGTCTTCGAGAAGGGCCAGGGCGGCATCTATCTGGTCGGCCCGTACGTGCTGGCCCGGTTCGTGGAGAGCATCGGCACCGACAAGATCGAGGTGCTGCCCGTGCCCAAGGGCCCCTCCGGCGGCCCCGGCACCCTCGGCGAGGGCGAGAACGTCTACCTGATGGCCGGCTCGCGGATGCAGGACGCGCAGAAGAGGTTCGCCGAGTTCGCGGTCTCCCCCGAGGGCCAGCGGATCGGCATGAACAAGGACGCCAACGGCGCGATCGTCCGCCTGCCCGTCAACACGCAGGTCGACATGGCCGCCGAACGCCAGGACCCGCGCTGGAAGGTGTTCCAGGAGTCGTACGCGAACGCGGTCTACGCTCCGCCCGTGCCCAACTGGGCGCCGATCCGCCAGGACTCCGCCGACACCATCAACGCCGTCTGGGCCGACTGCACCGCCGACGTCAAGACCGCGATGGACGAGCTCAACACCAAGCTCACCCAGGAACTGCAGAGCCAGAACGCGTCATGACGTCCATCCCCACCCCGGCGCGCCCCGCCCGCCGCCCCCCTGGGGTGCGGTGGCGGGGCACGCTGATCGCCTGGCTCTTCCTCGCGCCCGCGCTGCTGCTCTTCCTGTACTTCAAGTTCATCCCGATGTTCGTCGGGTTGTGGAAGAGCTTCTTCAAGGTGCAGACCTTTCTCGGCGACGAGTGGGTCGGCCTGGAGAACTATCGGACGATCCTCACCGACGACGAGTTCGCCGCGGCCATCTGGCACAGCGTCGTGCTGGCGCTCGGCACCACGATCGGCTCCATCGTGCTCGGCCTCGGGTTCGCGCTGCTCATCGAGGGCCCCGCGCGTTACCTGTGGTTCGTCAGGACCGCGGCCTTCCTCCCCGTCGTCACGACGATGGCGGCGGTGGCCGAGGTGTGGCGGATCATGTTCCACCCGGCCGACAGCGGCATGCTCAACGTCATCCTGGGCTGGGGCGGCATCGACCCGCAGCCGTGGCTGGCCAGCGAGGACACCTCGCTGTGGTCGATCATGCTGATGAGCATCTGGCGCGGGACGCCGTACGACATGATGATCTTCCTGGCCGGGCTGGTCGGCGTCGATCGCACTCTGTACGAGGCGGCGGCCGTGGACGGCGCCTCCACCTGGCGGCGGCTGGTGCACATCACGCTGCCGGCGCTGCGGCCGGTGTTCTGGATCCTGTTCACGCTGGCGGCCATCCGCGGGCTGCGCGTCTTCGTCGAGGTGTACGTCCTGACGAACGGCGGGCCGAACGGGTCGTCCGAGGTGCTGATGACCTTGATCTACAAGCTCGGGTTCCAGTCGAACGAGCTGGGGGTCGCCTCGGCGGGCGGGATCGTGCTGTTCCTGGCCACGCTGGTGCTCACCGTGGTCGTGCAGATGTTGCGCAGGAGGCAGGCGGCATGAGGTTCGACAGCGCGCTGGGGCTGGAGTCGCGGCGGGGGCCGCTGGCAATCTTCGGCAAGATCCTGATTTATGGCCTTATGGTGGTCATTTTCACCGGGCCGCTGGTGGGGCTGCTGATGAGCGCGTTCAGCGAGACCCTCGACCCCACCTCCTTCTCCCTCTGGCCGGACGGCTTCACCTTGGAGAACTTCATCCAGGCCGGCGAGAAGAACGTCTACCTGTACCTGTTCAATTCGTTCGTGGTGGTGGGCTTCGGGCTGCTGCTGCAGATGCTGGTGAGCGTCTTCGCCGCCTATTCGCTGGCCCGCAAGAAGTTTCGCGGCATGACGTTCGTGATGCTGCTCATGCTCACCACGATGATGCTGCCCGAGGAGATCATCGCGATCCCGCTGTCACTCGTCCTGTCCGACATGCCCGGCCTGAACATCAACCTCATCGGCACGTACGCCGGCATGATCCTGCCGGTAGGCGCCTGGGGCTTCTCCATCCTGGTCATGACGGAGTTCATGAGGGAGGTGCCGGTCGAGCTGGAGGAGGCCGCCCGCATCGACGGGGCCGGCGAGCTGCGGATCTTCGCCACGATCATCGTGCCGCTGTGCCGGCCCGCGCTCGGCGTGATCGGCGTCTTCGGCTTCACGATGATCTGGGACCAGTACCTGCTGCCTCTGATCGTCGCGCCCGCGTCGGACATGTGGACCCTGCCCATCGCCCTGCGCTCGCTCCGCTCGGACGAGGAGGTCGGCATCGGCGTGCTGCTGGCGGCCTCGCTGCTGGCGCTGCTGCCGTCGATCATCGCGTTCCTGGCATTCCAGCGGCAGTTCATGCGCGGGCTGACGAGTGGAGCCGTCAAGGGTTAGACGTCACCAGCTAGGCGTCCACGTATCTGGACGCCATCCAATATCCTGGATCATGCGGCAGAGGATACGAGATGGGATGAGCATGCAGCCCCAGCTGGTCAAGTCAGCGGAACGGACCGTACGCATCCTGGAAACGCTCGCCGAGTCGCACGACCATCTGACGCTGTCGGAGCTCCAGCAGCGCACCGGGTTCCCGCGCAGCAGCCTGCACGCCCTCATGCGGACGCTGGTCGAGCTCAACTGGGTCGAGACCGACGCGTCACGGTCGGCGTTCGGCATCGGGCCCCACGCGTTGCTGACCGGCACGGCGTACCTCGACAAGGACCCGGCGCTGCCGTTCGCCCAGGAGACCCTGGAGGACCTGCGCGACGAGATCGGCCAGACGGTGCACTTCGCCCGCCGCGACGGCGCGCACGTCCTCTACCTGGCGACCCGGGAGGCACGCGACGCCGCCCACGTGATCCCCCGGGTGGGGCGGCGGCTGCCGGCCCACCTGACGGCGCTCGGGCAGGTGCTGCTCGCCCAGCTCACCGACGACGAGGTCGTGGCCCTGCTGCCCGAACCCCTGACAGGCCTGACCGACCACACCATCACTGACCTGGCCAAACTCACCGGCGAACTCGACCAGGTCCGCACCCGCGGCTGGTCGTACGAATGTGAGCAAGGCACCCCGGGAGTGGCCTGCGTGGCCGTGGCGGTCGACTACCGCATCCCCGCCACGGACGCGATCAGCTGCTCGATGCCCGCCACCCTCACCCCGGCCGAGGTAGAGCCCATCACCGAAGCCATCATCCGCCACACCCGCAAACTAGCCGCAACCCTCCGCCGCGAAGGCATCCGCTAACCCCACCACCACCCACAAACGCCGCCGCCAACCCAGCCCCCAACGGACACCAACACCGCCTCCCCGCACGCCGCACGCCGGCCGCACCCCGGGCACCCCGCACGAGCGTTACCCCCAC
>NZ_POUD01000229.1 GCF_003236395.1 Nonomuraea aridisoli
GGCCCCCGCGACCCAGGGCCTGGACCCTTGCCCCGACCTCGACTCCGGTCCCATTGGGACGGTCGCTGTTGAGGACCCGCCACCCCCTCATCGCAGCCGCCCGACGGCGGCGTGGCCGAGTGGGCCGGATGTGGGCATGTGGGCTGCAAGTGCGGTGAAGGTGGCGCGGGTTATCTGTAAGGCGACAAACCCCCCGTTCCGCCGCAGGGAGTCCCGATGTCCCGTCCGATCGCGCACGCCCGCCGGCTCGTGCTGCTCGCCCTGGTGGCGGCGCTGGCGCTCGCTACGGCGGCCGTGCCCGCCAGTGCCCAGGCCCCCGTCCAGGACCGCATCAACGCCGCCTTCCGCAAGTGGCTCTCCGACAACAAGGTGAGCAACGCCGGCCTGGCCGTGATGCGCGACAACGAGCTCGTCGGCTCGTACGGCTCCAACGCGATGTCCGCGGAGACCCCCGCACCCGTGGCCTCCCTCTCGAAAGCCGTCACGGCCGTGTGCGTCATGTCCCTCATCGACAACGGACGGCTCCGCTTCGACACCCGCCTCAGCGCGCTCGGCCCGCGTTTCCGCAGGGCGACCGGTCCGTGGTCGAGCGCCGCGGTCGGCGACATCACCATCGAGCAACTGCTCCGGCACCGAAGCCGGATCACCCACGACCCCTCGCAGAAGGGCCTGGGCGACGTGCCGAACTCCGCTTCCGCCGACCTGGTCCTCATCCGCCGCGCGCTGGCACAGCCGCTGCTCACGATGCCGTCCGCAGACATCTACAACAACATCAACTACGCCATCCTCGGCTACGTGATCAGGACGGTCACCGGCGAGCCGTACGAGAGCTACTGCCGCCGCACGGCCCTGGCGCCGCGCGGCGCGGGCCAGGCCAGGATCGGCGCCGGCACGCGCGCGATGGGCGCGTTCGGCGGCTGGGAGATCTCGGCCGTCGACTACGCGAGGTTCGCCCGCGCCTTCGACCCCCGCAGCCGGCTGCTGAGCCCGGCGGCCCACCGCTTCATCGACGCGAAGGCCAACCCGCGTACGCCCACCGCGGCACTGGGCGTGTTCGTGGTCGCGACACCCCAGGGCCGCAACCTCTTCCACCACGGGAGCTGGCGCTCGACGGCGACGACCCCGCAGCGGTTCGGCGCCTTCTTCGCCATGTGGAACAACGGCATCTCGGTGGTCGCCACCTACGACGAGAACGTCACGGACGCGGCCCGCAACGCCTTGGACAACGCCCTGCGCCAGGCCGCCTACAGCCGCGGCTAGGCAGCCAGACGCCCTGGGAACCCGGCGCGATCAGCTCACCACGCCGGATCCCCAGGCCCAGGCGGCGATCTCCACGCGGTTGCGGACGCCGAGTTTGGTCTGGATGCTGCCCAGATGGGTCTTCACCGTCGACAGTGACACGAACAGCTCCGCGGCCACCTCCTGGTTCGTCCGCCCCCTGGCGACCAGGCGCACGACGTCGAGCTCGCGCTCGGTCAGCGGGTCACGCGCGGGAAGCGCCGTCCGCCGGGGCTTGGACAGGTGCTGCAGCAGCCGTACGGTCACCGACGGCGACACCAGCGCGTCACCCGCCGCGGCGGCCCTGACGGCCTCGATCAGCAGCGTCGGCCCGCTGTCCTTGAGCAGGAACCCGGTCGCGCCGGAGCGCAGGGCCCCGTAGACGTACTCGTCGAGGTCGAACGTGGTGACGATGACCACCCGCAGCGGGTTCTCCACGCCCGGCCCGGCCAGGGCGCGGGTCACCTCAAGGCCGTCGAGCTTGGGCATCCGGATGTCGAGCAGGCACACGTCGGGCCGCAGCCGCCTGGCCTCCGCCACCGCCTCGGCGCCGTCGGACACCGCGGCCACGACCTCCATGTCCGGTTGCGCGTCCAAGATCATCTGGAAGCCGGTCCGCACCAGGTGCTGGTCGTCGGCGATGAGAACCCGAATAGTCACGGCCCCAACTCTAAGGAGAGGATCGGCCGTTCGGCCGAGGGAGTGTGGACGCACGGCCGATCCGGCGGATGAGGGCCGCGCGCGAGTCTGGTCGGCATGAATGACGTGCTTGTTGGACGGGCGCTGGTGAAGCGGTTCGGGCAGACGGTCGCCCTCGGGGGCGTGGACATCGCGGTACGAGCCGGGGAGGCCGTGGCGATCATGGGGCCGAGCGGGTCCGGCAAGTCGACCCTGCTGCACTGCCTGGCCGGGATCATGAAGCCGGACGCCGGCGAGGTGCACCTGCTGGGGCAGCGCATCGACACGATGGGGGAGCGCAAGCGCAGCGAGCTGCGGCGTACCCGGTTCGGCTTCGTCTTCCAGTTCGGCCAGCTGCTGCCCGAGCTGCCCGCCGAGGAGAACGTGGCCCTGCCGCTGATGCTGGGCGGCGTGCCGAGGAGCCAGGCGGTACGGCAGGCCCGCGAGTGGTTCGGCCCTCTCGGCCTGCAGACCATGGAGACGCGGCGGCCCGGGGAGTTGTCCGGCGGCCAGGCGCAGCGGGTGGCCATCGCCAGGGCGCTGGTGAGCAAGCCGGCCGTGGTGTTCGCCGACGAGCCCACCGGCGCCCTCGACCAGCGCACCGGGCACGACACGATGCGGCTGCTGGTGGAGGCGACCAAGCACAACGGCGCCGGCCTGATCGTCGTCACCCACGACCCGAACGTGGCCGGCTGGTGCGACCGCACCGTCGAGGTCCGCGACGGGCTGCTCGCCGGCGGGGTGCGCGCGTGAATCTCGCACTGACCTGGCGGCTGCTCAAGGGCGGCGGCCGCCGCGGGATGCTCGGCACCTGGCTCACGTTCGGGGCGGTCGCCGTGTCGACGGCGCTGCTGCTGTTCGCGGTGGCCGCCAACTTCGCCTTCGAGGCCAGGGCCGACCGCGGCGCCTGGCGCAACCCCGTCCCGGCCTCCTCGGGCGCGGCGGCGGTGGAGAAGTCCCGGTACGACTTCGTCCGCGACCAGGTGATCACCGTCGTCGACCTGGCCGCGCTGGGGGAGGAGACGCCGGCCCCGCCGCCCGGCCTGCCCCGGTTCCCGCGTCCCGGCGAGGCGTGGCTGTCGCCCGCCCTGGCGGAGCTGGCCAGGGAACTGCCCGCCGACCAGCTGGCCGCGCGCTATCCCCGGCAGGCGGGCGTGCTCGGCGATGAGGCGCTGGTGTACCCGGGCGAGCTGGTCGCGGTCGTCGGCCACGCGCCGGACGCCCCCGAGCTGCAGGCTCCGCCCGGCGACCCGATCGTGGGCCGGACGCCGGTCAAGGTCGCCGACCTGGAGGGGCAGGCGAGCGACGACGCCGAGGTGTACGGGGCGCTCGCCGTCATCGCCGGCGTGCTCATGGTCGTGCCGCTGCTCGTCTTCGGGGGCGCGGCGGCCCGGCTCACGGTGGCCAGGCGCGACCAGCGGCTGGCCGCGCTGCGGCTGGTCGGCGCGACGCCCGGCCAGGTGGTGACGATGACCGTGGCGGAGGCGATGCTCGTGGCGCTGGCCGGCGCCCTGGCCGGCACCGTCGCCTACACCCTGGCCGCGCCGCTGCTGGCCGGGATCGAGATGCAGGGCGGCCCCTGGTTCACCTCCGACGTCTTCCCGCACCCGCTGGTCATGCTGGCGGTGCTGGCCGGGGTGCCGCTGGTGGTGGGCCTGTCGGCGGTGGCGGGCCTGCGGCGGGTGGTCGTCAGCCCGCTCGGGGTGGCCAAGCGTGAGACGCCGCCCGGCATGCGGTTCGTCCGGGTGCTCGTCCTGCTGGCCGTGCTGGCGGCGTACCCGGTGGTGACACGGGGGGAGGGCGTCGGCGCCGGGATCATCGCGGCCGCGCTGGCGCTGGCGTTCCTGGGCGTGAACCTGGTCGGCCCCTGGGTGGTCGGCCTGATCGGGCGGATCACGGCCCGGCTCGCCCGCGGGCCGGTCCGGCTGCTGGCCGGCCGCAGGCTCGTGGACGACCCTCGCTCGGCCTGGCGGACGGTGAGCGGCGTGGCGCTGACCGGGTTCGTGGCCGGGTTCGTCGGACTGCTCAGCCCGGCGGCGTTCGACGAGGGGCCCGCCGGGCCGCCGGAGCTGCGCGTCGTCACGCCCGCCGGGCAGGTCGAGCAGGTGGCCGGGCAGGCCCGCGAACGCCTGCGGGAGGCCGGCGTGACCGCGACCGTCGAGGCGGACAAGAGCGTCGTGGTCGCGGCGCTCGGCAGCTCCGCCGACGTCGCCACGGTCGACCGGGCCCGCACCGCGCTGGCCGGGATCGTCCCCGGGCACACGCCCACGACGCAGGACGACGACCTCCGGCTCAGCGACCAGCTCTTCGCCGACATCCGTGTGGGGACGGTGGTCGTGCTGGCGGTGTCGTTCCTGGTGGCCGTCGCGAGCTCGGGGATCACCGCCATGTCGTCGGTGCTGGACCGGCGGCAGACGTACGGGCTGCTGCGCCTGGCGGGCACGCCGCTCGCGGTGCTGGACCGGGCCCGCCGGGCGGAGACGCTGATCCCGCTGACGGTGATGGGCGGCGGGGCGATCCTGGTGGGCGTGTTCTGCGCGCTGCCGTTCATCAGCGTGGGGATGAGCTCGGCGGGGGCGATCACGCTCGGCGTGTGCGTCGTCGCCGGGTTCGCGGGCGTGATCGGGGCGGGGGCGCTGAGCCGCCCCCTGCTGAGGGCGGTCACCGCCGACCCGGCCCCCCGCCCGGACTGAAGGGGCCCGACTGAAGTGACTCGGCTGAAGGGGCCCGGTTGAAGGGGCCCGGTTGAAGGGGCCCGGTTGAAGGGGTTCAGCCGAGGACGAGGTCGCGGACGATCTTCAGGGACGGCTCGTCACGGGGACCCATGACGAGCAGGCTGGTGACAGGGCTGCGCCGCCACGGCTCCAGGCGTTCCCTGATCCGCCCGGGCGGGCCGACGAGGGAGATCCCGTCGGCCAGCTCGTCGGGGATCGCCCGGAACGCCTCGTCGCGGCGGCCCGCGAGATAGAGGGCCTGGATGTGCTCGGCGGCCTCGGCGTAGCCCATCCGGCCGATGATGTCGGCGTGGAAGTTGCGGTGGCGGGCGCCCATGCCGCCGATGTACAGCGTGAGCATCATCTTCACGCCGTCGAGGGCGGCCCGCACGTCGTCGGAGATCACCACCATCACCATGGCCGCCACGTCGAAGCCGCCGGGGGCGTCCGCGAGCGACGCGCCGTACATCTCCTCGATCTTGGAGGGGAACGCGAACAGCGGCAGCCAGCCCTGGGCGATCTCGGCGGCCAGGGCGACGTTCTTCGGCCCCTCGGCCCCGAGATAGACGGGGATGTCGGCCCTGAGCGGATGCGTGATGAGCTTGAGGGGTTTGCCGAGGCCGCCGGGCAGCGGCAGCGGGTAGTGCGGGCCGTCATGGGCGACCGGCTCCTCGCGCCGCCACACCTGGCGCATGATCTCGACGTACTCGCGCGTACGGGCCAGCGGCCGGGCGAACGGCTGCCCGTACCAGCCCTCCACGACCTGCGGCCCCGAGGCGCCCACGCCGAGCAGCAGCCGGCCGCCCGTGAGGTGGTCGAGGGTCATCGCGGTCATGGCCGTGGTGACCGGCGGCCTGGCCGAGATCTGGGCGATCGAGGTGCCCAGCTTGATGCGGGTGGTGCGCGCGCCGTACCAGGCCAGCGGGGTGAACGCGTCGCTGCCGTACGCCTCCGCGGTCCACACGGAGTCGTAGCCGAGCCGCTCCGCGGCCAGCACGGATTCGGTCGCGTCGTCGGCGTGGCGCTGCCAGTAACCCAGGTTCAGCCCGAGCTTCACAAGACACCTCCGGAACTAAATTCCATTACGGTGCGTAGCGCTCGACGTGTCAATGGGATCTTCCGGGGAAGTCACAGCTTGTGCTCAAGGGTCTCTGCCGTCTCGCCTGCCTGCTGCTGCTCCTGCTGCCGGCGGCCGAGCCGACGATGGCCGAGGGTGACTCCCGGCCCAACATCGTCGTGGTGATGGCCGACGACCTCGAGTTCGGGACGCTGCCGTACTTCCCGAACATCACCCGGCACCTCGTCTACCAGGGCGTCTCGTTCGACCGGTTCTTCGTGACCAACTCCTGGTGCTGCCCGTCGCGGGCGTCGATCCTGCGCTCCCAGCACGTGCACAGCCACGGCGTGCTGACCAACACCGCGCCCGAGGGCGGCTTCGACCGCTTCCACACCCTGGGCCTGGAACGCTCCACGATCGGCACCTGGATGCAGCAGGCCGGCTACCGCACGGCGCTGATGGGCAAGTACCTCAACCACTACCCGGGCGACACGGCCGCCGAGACGCACGTGCCGCCCGGCTGGAACGAGTGGGCCGTGCCCGTGCGCGCCCTCTACGAGGAGTACGGCTACCGGCTCAACGAGAACGGCGCCCTGCGCGACTACGGCTGGGCCGAGCAGGACTACCTGTCCGACGTGCTGGCCGGCAAGGCGCGCGACTTCATCGGCCGTTCCAAGCAGCCGTTCTTCCTCTTCCTGGCGCCGGTCGGCCCGCACAACCCGGCCAACCCGGCCTACCGCCACGCGGGCGCCTTCCCGCTGGCCCACGCGCCGCGCACGCCGTCGTTCAACCAGGACGACGTCAGCGACGAGCCGCTGTGGCTGCGCACGCGGCCCCGGCTGACTCCGGAGCAGGTCGTCGAGGTGGACGAGCGCCACCGGCGCAGGCTGCGCTCGATGCTCGGGGTGGACGACCTGGTCGGGACGGTCGTGCGGGCGCTGCGCGAGGCCGGGCAGCTGGACAACACCTACATCTTCTTCACCTCCGACAACGGCTTCCATCTCGGCACGCACCGGCTCAAGCAGGGCAAGACCACGCCGTTCGAGGAGGCGATCCGGGTGCCGCTCGTCGTGCGCGGCCCCGGTGTCAAGGCCAACTCCACGGTCTCGCAGATGGGCGTCACCATCGACCTGCCGGCCACGTTCGCGGCGCTGGGCGGGGCGACGGCGCCGGCGTTCGCGGAGGGCCGCTCGCTGGTGCCGCTGTTGCGCGGCAGGGAGCCGGAGCGGTGGCGCAGGAACGCGCTGATCGAGTTCGTCCGCCCGGCCAACCGCGCCTCCGCCGCCCAGACACCGGTCCCGGCCTATCAGGCGCTGCGCACCGAGCGGTACACGTACGTGCGGTACGAGACGGGCGAGAAGCAGCTCTACGACCTGCACACCGATCCGTACCAGCTGCGCAACCTCGCCGCCTACGCCGATCCGGCGCTGATCGCCAACCTGGACGCCCGCCTGGCCGGCATGGTCGCCTGCTCGGGCGCGAACTGCCGGCAGGCGGACATGCGCCAGTGAACCCGTCAGCCCGTGGTTCGTCAGGCCGTGAACAACGACGGGTAGGCGTGCGCCAGGTGCTCCGAGACCGCCCGCGCGGCCTCGTCCGGGTCGCCGGCGCCGACGGCCTCCAGGATGCGGACGTGGTCGGAGCGCAGGATCGAGGTGTCCCCGAGGCGCTGGACGGCCTCGACCGAGTAGCGGCGCATCGAGTCGCGCAGTGAGCGCATGATCGCGGCGACCAGCCGGTTGCCGGAGGCGTCGGCGAGCGCGCAGTGGAAGGCCGTGTCGTGCTCGACGAACTCCTCCGCCGAGCCGGCCGCGTCCATCCCGGCCAGGGCCGCGGCGAGCGCGGAGGTGTCGGCGCGGGCGGCGGCGGCGCCAGCGGCGGCCCACTGCTCGATCATGTGCCGGGTGTCGATGACCTCGCGCATCTCCAGGCTGGCCAGGCCGAGGTGGAGCCGGAGCAGGTCGGACAGCGCCGAGTCGGGCCGCGAGGTGAGCACCGCCCCCGCGTCGGGGCCGCGGCCCACCTGCGAGGAGACCACGCCGAGGGTCTCCAGCACGCGCATCGCCTCGCGCACCGAGGAACGGCTGACGCCGAGCTGCTCGGCGAGCTGGCGCTCGGCGGGCAACCGGTCGCCCACGGTGAGGCCGTCCTCGGCGATACGCCGCTCGATCTGGGCGAGAACGTCCTCGAACGTCCGCGTTCGCTTGATGGGACGCCAGCCGGTGCCGTCCAACGAAGCCTCCCTGATGCTGGCCGGAAATCACCTGATTGGGTATGGTCTGACCATACTGTGGTCTGACTACTCCCCGGAAGGAGACCCGTGCGAGTCGCGCTGTTCATCACGTGCGTGAACGACACGCTCTTCCCCGGCACCGGCAAGGCCGTCGTGTCGCTCCTGCGCAGGCTGGGCTGCGACGTCGACTTCCCCGCCGCGCAGACGTGCTGCGGGCAGATGCACGTCAACACCGGCTACCGGGCCGAGGGCACGCGCCTCGCGCGGCACTTCACCGAGGTGTTCGCCGGGTACGACGCGGTCGTCGCGCCGTCGGGGTCGTGCGCGGCCATGGTGCGCGAGCAGTACCCGAAACTGGTCGAGCCGGGCAGCAGGGGAGCGGCGGCGATCGCGGAGGTCACGCCGAAGGTGTACGAGCTGTCCGAGTTCCTGATCGACGTACTGAAAAAAGAAGATGTTGGAGCATATTTCCCGCACCGGGTGACATATCACCCGACGTGTCACTCGCTCCGGGGGCTCCGCCTGGGCGACCGGCCCACCCGCCTGCTCCAGAACGTCCGCGGGCTCGAGCTCGTGCCGCTGCCCGGCGCCGAGGAGTGCTGCGGCTTCGGCGGCACGTTCGCGGTGAAGAACCCGGCCGTGTCGGCCGCGATGGGCGCCGACAAGACCCGCAACATCCAGGACACCGGCGCGGAGGTGGTCTGCGCGGCCGACAACTCGTGCCTGATGCACATCGGCGGCACCCTGCGCCGCCAGAAGACCGGTGTCAGGACCATGCACCTCGCCGAGATCCTCGCCTCGACGGAGGACGACTGATGAGCGCCACCTTCCTCGGCATGCCAGGAAATTTTCCGGAAAATGCCGCAATAGCCGTACAGGACTCGCAACTCCGGTTCAACCTTCGTAAGGCCACGCACACCATTCGCGACCGGCGGGCCAGTGTGGTCGGCGAGCTGCCCGACTGGCAGGAGCTGCGCGCCGCCGGCAAGGCGATCAAGGACCACACCCTGCGCAACCTCGACCGCTACCTGCTGCGGATGGAGGAGGCCGTCACCCGGGCGGGCGGCACCGTCCACTGGGCACGCGACGCCGCCGAGGCCAACCGCATCGTGACGGACCTGGTCAAGGCCACCGGCGAGACCGAGGTGGTCAAGGTCAAGTCGATGGCCACCCAGGAGATCGGCCTGAACGAGGCGCTCGCCGAGCACGGCATCGCGGCGTACGAGACCGACCTCGCCGAGCTGATCGTGCAGCTCGGCGACGACTTCCCCAGCCACATCCTGGTGCCCGCGATCCATCGCAACCGGTCGGAGATCCGCGAGATCTTCCTCGACCGGATGCCCGAGGTGTCGCGCGACCTGACCGACGACCCGCCCGCCCTCACCGAGGCGGCCCGGCTCCACCTGCGCGAACGTTTCCTGCGCAGCAAGGTCGCCATCTCCGGCGCGAACTTCATGGTCGCCGAGACCGGCACGCTGGTGGTGCTGGAGTCGGAGGGCAACGGCCGCATGTGCCTGTCGTTGCCCGAGACGCTCATCAGCGTCGTCGGGATCGAGAAGCTGCTGCCCTCCTGGCGGGATCTGGAGGTGTTCCTCCAGCTTCTTCCGCGAAGCTCCACGGGTGAGCGGATGAACCCGTACACGAGCATGTGGACCGGCGCGGTCGAGGGCCAGGAGTTCCACCTCGTGCTGCTCGACAACGGCCGCACCGACGTGCTCGCCGACGAGGTGGGCCGCCAGGCGCTGCGCTGCATCCGCTGCTCGGCCTGCCTGAACGTCTGCCCCGTGTACGAGCGGGCGGGCGGCCACGCCTACGGCTCGGTCTATCCCGGCCCGATCGGCGCGATCCTGACCCCGCAGCTGCGCGGCATGGGCTCGGAGCTGGACGCCTCGCTGCCGTTCGCCTCCAGCCTCTGCGGCGCCTGCTACGACGTCTGCCCGGTGGCCATCGACATCCCCGAGGTGCTGGTGGACCTGCGGGCCAAGGCCCCGCACGCGGCGGCGGAGCGGGCCGGCATGAAGGCCGCCGGCTGGATCCTGAACGACCACGAACGCCTGGCCAAGGCCCAGCGCGCGGCCACGAAGCTGCGCAAGCTCGTCCCGAAGCGCCGGTTGCCCGGCCCTCTGTCGGCCTGGACCGACACCCGGGACGTGCCGGAAATCCCGGAGGAATCCTTCAGAGACTGGTGGGAGCGGGAAGCGTCCCATGGGCAGGGAGCGGAATGAGCGCGCGTGAGGAGATCCTGGCCCGGATCCGCACGGCCGTCGCGGGCGCGCAGGACGTCGAGATCCCGCGCGGCTACCGCACCGAGCGGCAGGTGGACGACCTCGTGGGCCTGTTCGCCGAGCGGGTGGACGACTACCGGGCGATCGTGCACGTCGTCCCGTCGGCCGGGGTCCCGGCCAAGATCGACGAATGCGTCCGGGGCAGGCGCATGGTCATCCCCGAGGGGTTCGGCCGCGACGGCGGCTGGGACGACCTCAGGACGGCCGACGGCGTGCTGACGAACTGCGCCGTGGCCATCGCCGAGACCGGCACCATCGTCCTCGACCACGGCCCCGGCCAGGGCACGCGGGCGCAGACGCTGGTCCCCGACTACCACCTGTGCGTGGTGCGGGCCGACCAGATCGTGCCCGGCGTGCCGGAGGCCGTGGCGCGCCTCGACCCGTCCCGCCCGCTCACCTGGATCAGCGGCCCCTCGGCCACCAGCGACATCGAGCTGAACCGCGTCGAGGGCGTGCACGGCCCCCGCACGCTGGAAGTGGTGATCAGTACCTGAGGACGGCCGCCACGTCCGAGACGGCGTCGGTGAACCACAGCTCGGCGTCCGTCATCGCGGCGGCCCTGGCCAGCGCGGAGTCGGAGCGTTCCTGGATCGGCTCGTCGACGCCCCAGCGGCGCAGCTCGGCGGGGTCGGTGGCCACCTGCGTGCCGCCCTCGCCGATCCAGACCGGCTTCGGCAGCTCGCCGGGCAGCAGCAGCGCGTGCACCCGCCCCTCGCGCAGCGCGTGGCAGACCCGCGCCATCCCGGTGGGGCCGTCGGCCTCCTGGTGCCGCTCCAGCAGCTCGGCGCGCCTGCGGTCGAGCCACTCGTCGAGTGAGCGCTCCACGTCCTGCTCGAACTGCCCGTGGTCGTCGCGGCTGCCGTGCTCGACCATCCTCACCCGCTCGGAGGACTTGGCGCCGAGGTGGTTCAGCAGGTACGACCGCGACTTCGGCTCGCCCGCCACCAGCACGACCTCGGTGCCGAGCCGGCGTACCTGCTCGTCGATCTCCTGGGCGACGGCGACCGCGTTCTTCTCCCACGCCTCGTCCACGGCGCGTTCGTAGCGCTTCTGCGACCAGCCGCCCTGCGCGGTCTTCTGCAGCGGCCACGCGGCGGCCTCCACGGTCGCCTTGCGCGGCGAGCCGCCGCCGAAGGCAGTCAGCTCGGCGCCCGCGTGGTCCACGATGACCCGCAGATGCGGCACGTTCTCGCCGCGCTGCATGAGCAGCGGTGTCACGTGCGGCAGCGGCGACCACATCGCCAGCTCGCGCGGGGCCCGGTCGAGCGACTCGGCCAGCACCACGTCACCGTGCGTGGCGAACAGCGCCCGCCCGGCGGCGGCCCGCATCGCCTCCTCCCGCAGGGCGTCCACGGTCGCCTTGTCGGCGTGGCCGTCCTGTTCGAGCAGGTCGCGTACGCCGCGCCAGTGGCTCTCCCGCTCCGGCCCGGTCAAGGCGCCCACGTAGACCGACGCGTAGGGGCCGCGGCGTTCGTACAGGGGGCGGATGAAGTCGAGCCGCACGGGTCACCACCTCCCCTGCTCGACGCCGATGCCGAGCGACTGGGCGATGTCGGCCATGTTCTCGAAGCTGCGATCGGGGAGGGCCTCGACCATGTCGAGCACACGATCGGGGGCGCCCTGGCGCTGGGCGCGCCGCAGCAGCTCCTCCTTGGAGGTCGGCCAGTGGGTGTCGCTGAGCCATCTGGCCAGTTCGCTGCGGACGTCCACGTCCTGCTGCGTCATGCCCTGGGGCACACCGGGCTCGTGACCGGGCGGGTACGACTGCGTGGACTCCTCGTCGGCCGACCGCATGGCCTCGGGCTCCTTCCATTCCTCGGCGTGGGTCGAACCACCGCCGCGCACCATGCCCTCGGTCTCGTGCTTCTGCTGGTCGTCCATGCGGGGTCCGTGCTTGTCGCTCCCACGTTGCATAGTTCCCTCACTCCTCTCAATGCGCCCCTACCCCCGCTTTCGTGGGCAAACATCGCCTTTGTGTAGCCTGCCGAGCGTGTTCGATCCCGACGTGAGCATCGCCACCGACCGGCTCACGCTCCGGCCGTTCGGCCCCCAGGACGAGGCCCGGGTCCGCACGATCATGCAGTCCGGCGTGCGGTTCCTCCCGCCGGGCGCCCCCTCCGAGCCGTCCGGCGTCCGGCAGTGGCTCAGGAACGGCGTGCATGAGCCGCACCGCGCCGGCCAGGGCGTCCACCTCGCGATGACCGACGCCGACGGCCTCATCGTGGGCGCCGTCAGCCTGTTCAAGACCTCCTGGACGGCCGGAACGACCGAGGTCGGCTACGCCGTCCACCCCCTCCACCGCAACCGCGGTCTGGCCACCGAGGCCGTACGCGCGCTGACGGCCTGGGTGTTCGCGACCACCCCGCTGCGCAGGATCGACCTGACCGCGAGTCTCGACAACCTCGCCTCGCTCAGCGTCGCCAGGAAAGCGGGCTTCACCTGGGAGGGTGTGCTGCGCGACGCCGTGCTGGAGGAGGACGGGCCGCACGACCTGGTCGTCCTCGGCCTGCTGCGTGAGGACGGCCCGCCCGCCCCGCTGCTGCCCAGGAAACGCCTGCGCACCCCGCGCCTGCTGCTGCGGCCGCCGACCGAGCAGGACGTCCCCGACCTGGCCGCCACCGGCTCCGACCCGTTCACCCAGGCCATGACCGGCATCCCGCGCGGCTACACCGAGCCGCACGCGCGGGCGTTCATCGAGCACACCGAACGCATGCGCCTGCGCGGCCAGGGCGCCGCCTGGACCGCCGAGGAGCTGGCGAGCGGCCGCTTCGCCGCCAACGTGGACCTGCGCGACCTCGACTGGAACAACAGGACCGCCGAGGTCGGCTACATGACCGCGCCGTGGGCCCGCGGCAGGGGGTACGCGGGGGAGGCCGTGCTGGCCATCGCGCGCTGGTTGTTCGAGCGGCACGGCTTCCGCCGGCTCCAGCTGCGCGCCTCCGTGGCCAACACCGCCTCCCAGCGGGTCGCGGAGAAGGCGGGCTTCGTCCGTGAGGGCGTCGCCCGCGCCTCGCTCGGCGGCGACGACCTGATCGTCTACAGCCTCCTTCCCTCGGACCTGCACTGAGGGCACAGCGGACTGACCTCCGCACCCTTTGTGAAACCCCTCGGCAACCGTCACCCTTGAGACAAGGACGGTGAGGCAGTGATGATCACGGTTGTCGGGTGGGACGGATCCGAGCTCTCGGCCACGGCGGTGGCCAGACTGCAGGAGGCCGCGCTCGTCGTGGGGCCCGACGCCCTGCTCGGCCGGCTCGCCCTCACCGCGCTGACGGTGCCCGACGACTCGCTGCTGCAGACCCTCGACGACCACCTCGAACACGGCGAGGGCCCCGCGGTCGTCATCGCCGAGGGCGATCCCGGCTTCTTCGGCGTCGTCCGCGGGCTGCGCGCCCACGGCCTCAAACCGGACGTCCTGCCCGCCATGTCGCCGGTCACCCGCGCCTTCGCCCGCGCCGGGCTCAACTGGGAGGACGCGCTGGTCGTCGCCCCGTCCGGCCCCCGCGAGCTCGGCCGCGTCGTCAACGCCTGCCGCGCCCACCCCAAGGTCGCGCTGCTCGTCGCGCCCGGCGTCGGCCCCGGCGAGATCGCCAGGGAGCTCGCCCCCACCACGCCCCGCGCCCTGATCGTCTGCGAGGACCTCGGCGGCCCCGACGAACGCGTCACGCACAGCCGCATGGGCGAGGCCACCACCCGGCCGTGGAAGGACCCCGACGTCGTCCTCGTCATCGACCCGCTGCACCGGCCGAAGGAGCCCGGCTGGGTGGCCGGGGCGCAGCCGGGGCCGGCGGAATGGGCGCTGCCGTTCGAGAGCCGCGTGCCGGCCGAGGTCCGGGCGTACGTCCTGGCCAAGCTCGGCCCCCGGCTCGGCGACCTGGTCTGGGACGTCGGCGCGGGCGCCGGCGAGATCGCCGTCGAGTGCGCCCGGCTCGGCGCCGCCGTCATGGCCGTCGAACGCGACGAGGAGATGTGCGCCCGGCTGCGCGCCAACGTGCTGGAACACGGCGTCAAGGTGGCGCTGACCAGGGGCCAGGCCCCGCCCGCGCTGGAGCCGCTGCCCGACCCCGACACCGTCTACGTGGGCGGCGGCGGCCCCGACGTGGTCGCCGCCTGCGCCGTCCGCGGCCCGCGGGCGCTGGTGTGCGCGCTGCGCAAGGTCGAGCAGGTGACGGCCGTGCTGGAACGGCTGCGCGAGCACGGCTACCGCGGCGAGGGCACCCAGATCCTGGCCTCGCGGCTGACGCTCGACCCCGGCGGCTCCCACCGGCTGACCGCCGCCGACCCCTTTTTCGTGGTGTATGCCACACCTGCGCACTCAGCGTGACCTGTCCCGTACCGGTGCCCATCGGTTATCCTCGCGTGACTTTGTCTCATCGAAGTCGTCGCAGTCTCACCGCACCGGAGAATCCCTCACCATGAAGCCGCCGCTCCTGCTGATCGGGCAGGGCTCCCAGGACGACGCCTACGCCGCGGAGTTCGGCAGGTTCGTCCACCGCCTGCGTTGCCGCCTCGACCAGACGGGCGCCGACGTATCGGGCGGCTACCTGGAGCGGGCCACACCCCGGCTCAGCGACTCGGTCGCCTCCCTGGTGGCCCGCGGGCACCACCGGCTCGTGGCGATGCCGCTCAGCCTGAACAGGCTGGACGAGGAGCTCTCCGGCGCGCTGGCCCTGGAGCAGCAGCGGCACCCGACCCTCATGTACGACTACGCC
>NZ_POUD01000022.1 GCF_003236395.1 Nonomuraea aridisoli
CCCCCGGAACGGCCAGGCTCCGCCGCACCATCGAAAGCCCCACCGGCCTGCACCGCGCCATCGAAGGACTCGCCACCTTGAGCCGCGCCGTCGAAGGACTTGCCGGCCTGCGCCCCCGCAGACCGCCTGCCGCCCTCGTGAGCTCGCTCACCGCCTCCCGCCACGACGCTCCGGCCAGCCTCCGCCTGCCCAAGACCATCCACCGGCCGCTCAGAGGCACCCTCCTGCCCAGCACCACCCCTCTGACCGGAGCCGTCCGCCGGCTGCTCGGGGGCGTCCGTCTGACCAGAGCCACCCGTCAATCGCTCGGGTGTGGCGTCGCGGCCGGCGCCGCCGAAGGCGCCGCTCGGTTGTTCGCAGCTCACCGCAGAATCGGGCGGCATGGCCGGATGCTGAGCGCCCGGCTCTCGCTCGCCGCGCGTTGGACCGTCCACGGCCTCGGGACGGGTGTCTCCCTCCGGCTGCCGATCGCCGGTACCGGAGGGGCGCTGCGTGGGGTCGGTCGTGCCGTCGACCGGTGCCGCAGTGGCAGCCGGGGCGTCGGGGAGCTCTCCCCCGTCGGTGGTGCCGCTGGGCGGGGACTCCGCGTCGGGCTCGGAGTCGTCCCGCTGGAACGGGATCATGTCGCCGAGATCGCCGTCCTCCGGGATCCTGGTCACGCGACCACCCCGCCGGCGAGCCGGGCCTGCGCCCGGGTCCTGTGCCGCGCCCTCATGAGGCAGGTCCGTCGGCCGCGGTGGGCGGTTCGACGGGCCTGCCTGGTGGTCTGTCTGTGGCACGTTCGGAGTCGAGGGCGTCCTGCAGCAGCACGACCGCGGCCGCCTGGTCGACGACGCCCTTCTGCTTCTTGGCGCGCACGCCGCTGGCCCGCAGGCCGTGCTGCGCCGCGACCGTGGTGAGCCGCTCGTCGAACAGCCGCACGGGCGTCGGCGCCAGCCGGGCCGCGAGCCTGGCGGCGAACTCGCGCGCCAGCCCGGCCGCCTGGCCCTCACGCCCCGACAGCGAGGTGGGCAACCCCACCACGACCTCGATCGCCTCGTGCTCGGCGACGATCGCGGCGATGCGGTCGAGGTCGCCCTTGCCCCGCCTGACTGTCTCCACCGGCGTGGCCAGCAGCCCCGAAGGGTCACTGCGGGCCACCCCGATGCGTACGGAACCGACGTCGACGCCGATCCGCGAACCGAACCTCATGTCAGCCGAGCTGCCCCGCGACGGCCTCCTCAACCAGGCGCAGCGCGTCGCCGATCGCCTCCGGTCGTGAGCCGCCACCTTGCGCGACGTCGTCCTTGCCGCCACCGCCACCCCCAAGAGCCTTGGCGGCGACGCCGACCAGCTGCCCGGCCTTGAGCCCCCGCTCGCGCCCCGCCTCGTTGACCGCGGCAACCACCACGGGCCGGTCGGAGGGGGCACCGGCGATCACGACGACCGCCGGCCGGTCGGCCGGGAACCTGCCACGCACGTCAAGCGCGAGCTTACGCAGGTCGTCGGCACCGGTTCCATCAGGCGCGCGGTGTGTCACCACGGAGACGCCCCGCAGGTCACGGGCCTGGGAGACGAGATCGCCGGCCACCTGGAGCACCTGGGCCGAGCGGACCTTCTCCAGCTCCTTCTCGGCCGTGCGCAGCCGGGTGACGATGCCCTCAATGCGCTCGGGCAGCTCCTCGCGGCGGGCCTTCAGCTGCTCGGTGAGCTGGGCGACGAGCACGCTCTCCCGCGCCAGGAAACGGAAGGCGTCGATGCCGACGAGCGCCTCGACGCGGCGCACGCCCGCGCCGACCGACTGCTCGCCCAGCACCTTGACCAGACCGAGCTGGCCGGAGCTGTGGACGTGGGTGCCGCCGCACAGCTCGCGGGAGTAGTCGCCGATCTCGACGACGCGGACCTCGTCGCCGTACTTCTCGCCGAACATCGCCAGGGCGCCCATCGCGCGGGCCTCCGCCTGCGAGGTGTAGAAGGCGTTGACCTGGAGGTCGTTGATGAGCACGGCGTTGACCTCGTCCTCGACGTCGCGCAGCACGCTCGCCGGCACCGCGCCCGCCGCGGTGAAGTCGAAGCGGAAGCGGCCAGGGGAGTTCTCCGAGCCGGCCTGCGCCGCCGTCTCGCCGAGCGCGTTCTTGAAGCCGCGGTGGACGAGGTGGGTGGCGCTGTGGCTGCGCGAGATCGCGCGGCGGCGCTCGATGTCGATCTCGGCCTGCGCCTCGTCGCCGACCCTGAGCTCGCCGATGCGGATCTTGCCGCGGTGGACGATGAGCCCGGGCAGCGGCTGCTGCACGTCGAGGATGTCGACCTCGGCGCCGCTGGTGCGGATCACGCCCTGGTCGGCGAGCTGGCCACCGCCCTCGGCGTAGAACGGCGTGCGCTGCAGCACCACCTCGACGGTGGAGCCCTCGCCCGCCACCGGCACCGACGCGCCGTCGACGAGGATGCCGACCACGCTGGTGTCGGCCTCGGTCTGGTCGTAGCCGAGGAACTCGACCTTGCCCGCGCTCTCCAGCAGGTGGCCGAAGACGGAGATGTCGGCGTTGCCGGTCTTCTTCGCCGCGGCGTCGGCCTTGGCCCGCTGCCGCTGCTCCTTCATGAGCCGGCGGAAGCCCTCTTCGTCGACCTTGAGGCCCTGCTCGGCCGCCATCTCCAGGGTCAGGTCGATCGGGAAGCCGTAGGTGTCGTGGAGCTGGAACGCCTGCTCGCCCGAGAGCGTCGAGCCGGACTTGCGCTTGGTCTCCTCGACGGCCACGTCGAAGATCGCGGTGCCGGTGCGCAGGGTGCCGAGGAACGACGCCTCCTCGGCGTCGATGACCGCGTGGATCTGCGGCGCGTCGGCCTTGAGCTGGGCGTACTGCTCGCCCATGACGTTGATCGCGACGTCGGTGAGCTCGTGCATGTAGCGGTCGTCGCCGGAGCCGAGCAGGCGCAGGTTGCGCACGCTCCTGCGCAGGATGCGGCGCAGGACGTAGCCGCGCCCCTCGTTGCTGGGCAGGACGCCGTCGGCGACCAGCATCGTGCCGGTGCGGACGTGGTCGGCGACCACCCGCAGGCTCACGTCGGCGCGGCTGTCACGGCCGTAGCGGGTCTTGGTGAGCTCGGCCGCCTTGTCGAGGATCTTGTAGGTCGTGTCGATCTCGTAGATGTTGTCGACGCCCTGCAGGATCGCCGCCATGCGCTCCAGGCCCATGCCGGTGTCGATGTTCTTCGCCGGCAGCTCGCCCGCCACGTCGAAGTCGACCTTGGTGCGGACCGTGCTCAGCTGGTACTGCATGAAGACGAGGTTCCACACCTCGAGGTAGCGGTCCTCGTCGGCGACGGGGCCGCCCTCCTTGCCGTATTCGGGGCCGCGGTCGTAGTAGATCTCGGAGCAGGGGCCGCCGGGGCCGGCCACGCCCATGTGCCAGTAGTTGTCCTCCAGGCCGCGGCGCTGGATGCGCTCGGCGGGCAGGCCGACCTTGTTGCGCCAGATGTCGTAGGCCTCGTCGTCGTCGAGGTAGACCGTGGCCCACAGCTTGTCCTCGGGGAAGCCGAAGCCGCCGTCGGACTCGGAGCGGGTGAGCAGCTCCCACGCGAACGGGATGGCCTCGGACTTGAAGTAGTCGCCGAAGGAGAAGTTGCCGAGCATCTGGAAGAACGTCGCGTGCCGCGTCGTCTTGCCGACCTCGTCGATGTCGGGCGTGCGAACGCACTTCTGCGCCGTGGTCAGCCGTGACGCCGGAGGCTTGCGCTGCCCCAGGAAGTACGGCTTGAACGGCACCATACCGGCAGGAACCAGGAGAAGCGTGGGGTCCTCAGCGATCAGGCTGGCCGAGGGCACGACCTTGTGCCCACGCTCCTCGAAGAAGCGCAGGAAGCGGCGGGCGATCTCTGCCGACTCCATGGTGGCCATCCTTTACGTTTAGTCAGTTGTGGTTTTCAGGGTTGCCGAGCTCGAAACGCGCTCGCAACTCGGTTTCGCGCTCCGCGGCCTCGCCGAGCACGTCGTGGGTAAAGTCTCTCACCTGCTGGAGCATGCCCGTCGCGCGGTGGGCCGCCCGGCGGGCGACGTGGTCGGGCTGCAGCGCCTGCAGTCTGCGCACCACCCACAGGGTAAGGAACGCGCCGAGCGACAGGTAGAACAGCCGCCTGATCACCGCGGCCTCCCCGTCCGGACCGGGCGCGGCCTGGTCGTGCGGCGGGCCTCGATGGCCCGGCGCACGCCGTGACCCAGCGCCGACACCTTGATCAGCGGGCCGGTGAAGATGGTCTGCGTCACACCGCTGAGCTTGGCCGCGTGGCCGGTGACCTGCTTGACGTCCTTGGCGATGGCCTCGACGGCGACCAGCTGCCGGTTGGTCTCGTTGACCGTGACGCTCACGTCGTCGAGCAACGGCCGCAGGCGCTCGTTGAGGTCGGAGACCGCCTTGGTGGTCTCGGTGAGCAGCCTGGCGAGCTTGACGAGCACCATGGCCATCACGCAGACCAGGACTATCCAGCCCGTGGCCGCGATCAGCCCGGCGACCTCTCCAGCGGTAAGCATCCGCGCATCTCCCTCGTACGCTGGGCCGGAACGGCAAGACCCTATCGCGTTCGGGTGACAACGTTAGTGCGGAAACCCACCCGGATCAGGCAGCCACGTCGGCCTCGGCCGCGTCGGCGGCCGCGCGCGCGAGGACGCGTGCGGCCCTGACCTCGGCCGGCCCGGGTGTCGCCGGGCACGTCGGCGGCCGGTTCGGAAGCTCGCGAGCGGGGCCGGACGCGCGCGGCAGGCCGTTCACTGCGGCACGCGGGCGTAGGCGCGTACCGGGGCGCGCGGCACGCCCATGAGGCGGGGAGGCGGGGCGGCGAACAGCGCCCCGGTCGGCGGCAGCCCCTCCAGCCCGCCCAGTCCCTCGACCACGGGGACACCCGCGCCCAGCAGCCGTTCCCTCGCGGTCGTGCGCCCCTCCGCGCCCCTGAGCTCGTCGCTGTCGGTGCCGACCAGCGCGGCGCCGTGCTCCACCAGCCACGCCGCGGCGGCGTCGGTGAGGACGAAGCCGTCGTGCGCTCCGGTGTGCAGCAGCACGGCGTGGCCGCGTACGTCGAAGGCCGCCACCGCGCCGACGTCGACGGCACGGGCGGTCGCGCCGGCCACCCGCACCACGACGGCGGGCAGATCCACACTCCGGGAGAGCGGAACGGCGGCGAGGTCACCACCGGGCGCCTCGATGAAGGGCCCGCTTTCCGGGACGGCACGGTCGAGCTCGACCGGCGCGGTCGTTCCCGGCGCACCCTGTGCTCGGCCGCGGTCGGACGGTCCGCCCCTGGTGCCCTTGTGCGGCTCGGGAAAGATCCGCACGTCGGCGAGCTCCACGGTGTCCGCCATCAGCAGGCCGAGCGAGGCCACGAACAGCGCGGCGATCTCGCTCTCCGTGGCGTCGGGCCCGGGCAGGTCGACCCGGAACCCGTGAACGGTCAGATCGCCGCCGTTGCCGAAGGTGATCGCCGCGTCGAAGGAGGCACGATAGTCGGGCATGACGCGCAAACCTACCGCCGAACGGGCCCGGGACCGCTCGGGTGCCGGGGGTCAGGAGCCGCGCAGGAAGTCGCGGATCCGGGACCAGCGCTCCGCCACCGGGGCCTCGGCGCCGTGGCGGGTCGGCTCGTAGTAGCGGCGGTCGCGCACCTGCTCGGGTGCGTACTCCTGCCGGACCAGGCCGTGGTCGAAGTCGTGGGGGTATTTGTAGCCGTCGCCGTGACCGAGCTTGGCGGCGCCCTGGTAGTGGGCGTCGCGCAGGTGCTGGGGCACCTGGCCGATGAGCCCCTTGCGCACGTCGCCGATCGCCGCCCCGATGGCCTTGACCACCGCGTTGGACTTGGGCGCCAGCGCGCAGTGGATGACCGCGTGCGCCAGGTTGATCTGCCCCTCGGGCAGCCCGATGAGCTGCACGGCCTGCGCCGCGGCCACCGCCGTCTGCAGGCACGCCGGGTCGGCCATGCCGACGTCCTCGGAGGCGAAGATGACGATGCGGCGGGCGATGAAGCGCGGGTCCTCCCCGGCTTCGATCATGCGCGCCAGGTAGTGGAGCGCGGCGTCGGCGTCGGAGCCGCGCATCGACTTGATGAACGCGCTGATCACGTCGTAGTGCTGGTCGCCCTGCCGGTCGTAGCGCACGGCGGCCTTGTCGACGGCCTTCTCCACCACTTCGACGGTGATGTCGTCGGCCAGCAGCGCCGCCGCCTCGAGGTACGTCAGCGACCGCCGCGCGTCGCCGCCCGCCAGGCGTACGAGATGGTCGAGGGCCTCAGGCGCGAGGGTGGCGCGCCCGCCGAGGCCGCGCGGGTCGGACACGGCCCGCTCCAGCACCGCGCGCACGTCGTCGTCGGACAGCGACTCCAGCGTGAGCAGCAGCGAGCGGGAGAGCAGCGGCGAGATGACCGAGAAGAACGGGTTTTCCGTGGTGGCGCCGATGAACGTGACCCAGCGGTTCTCCACGGCCGGCAGCAGGGCGTCCTGCTGGGCCTTGTTGAAGCGGTGCACCTCGTCGACGAACAGCACCGTCTGGCGGCCGGTCATGCCGAGCTCGCGGCGCGCGTTGTCGATCGCGGCCCGCACGTCCTTGACGCCGGCGGACACGGCGGAGATCTCGACGAAGCGGCGCTTGGTGACGTTGGAGACGACGTAGGCCAGCGTGGTCTTGCCGGTGCCGGGCGGCCCCCACAGGAACAGCGACATGGGAGCCTCGCTCTCGACCAGGCGCCGCAGCGGGGTGCCGGAGCCGAGCAGGTGACGCTGGCCGATCACCTCGTCGAGTGTGCGGGGGCGCATCCGCACCGCGAGCGGCTGCGGCGTGGCCTCCTCGGCCGCGGTATCGAACAGGCTGTCCACAACGCGAGATTACACGCTGCGCCGGGCCCGGCGGTCCCGGTCACATCCCCCACACGGCCCTGGCTCCGCTGTCGCCGGCCTGGAAGACGAAGTAGCCGGCGACGACCGCCAGCACCACCGTCAGCGCCGTCAGGACGAGCGTGACAGGACGGCCGAAACGGTCGCTGCCGACGGAGGCGCGGGCCGGGCTGGTGGCGTACACGAGCACAAGTGAGGCCACGGTGAGGCCGAGCACCGACAGCAGCAGCGGGGTGGCGAAGCTCTCGTGGGAGGAGATGCGGGCGGCCAGCTCGCCCTCGGCCGAGCCGAAGCGGGCCTGCTTGAGGCTCTCGCCGCTCTGCCTGGCCGCGAAGACCGCCACGGGGGCGGCCAGGGAGAGCAGCACGAGCGCCCAGGCCGTGTTCGCCCGCCAGCGGGGCGCCAGCGCGTAGACGACCGCCACACCGACCAGCAGCGGGGTCAGCACCACGGCGAAGTGGATGATCAAGGGGTGGGCCGGCAGGCCGAGGATCTCGTCGAACATGCTCTCTCCTTAGTGCTCATTTCAACTACGCATGGGAGCACGATAAGGTTCGCGACCTCAGCAGTCAGTCCGCGTGGGTTTCGTCACTTACGTCCGTCACATATCGGGGGCCGGTAGCATTCGCGGAGTTGTTTACGTCAAGCCTTGGCAAAAGTGAAGGGACATAGCGGTGAGCGGCGACGACCGCCAGAACGAAGAAGACCGCCAGAGCGAGCTGGCGCGGGCGCACAAGGAACGGCAGGCCAAGCGGGCAGCCGAGCAGACCGGCAAGGCCAGGCGGAACACCTTCATCGGCGCGGGCGTGGCCGTGGTGCTGGTGGCGGGCGGTATCTTCGCCGCGACCACCCTGGTCAACAGGGACACGGAGCAGCCGGTCGCGGCCGAGAGCAGCGCCTCGCCCTCGGCGAGCGCCTCCACGGGAGTCCTGCCCGATCCGTCTCCGAGCCCGACGAGGACGGGCCCGGTGACGTGCACGTACAAGCGGGACGACTCGGTGCCCAACAAGTTCGTCGGGTTGCCGCCCAAGAAGCCGAACATGAAGTGGAAGAAGATGACGATCACCCTGAACCAGGGCACCGTCGTCGTCGACCTCATGACGGACGCCGCGCCGTGCGCGATCAACTCGATGAACTTCCTGACGAAGAAGAAGTTCTACGACGACATGAAGTGCCACCGCCTGGTCACCCCTGACGTGGCCGGCGTGCACATGCTGCAGTGCGGCGACCCGCAGGCCAAGGCCGACGGCAAGAACCCGACCGACGGTCAGGGCACGGCCGGCTACGTCTACGCCGACGAGAACATCGACATCCCGCTCGGCAAGGGCGTCGTCTTCATGACGCAGCCGGGTGAGGCGGCCGGCCAGAACAACAGCCAGTTCGCGTTCTCCCTGTCGGACGAGAACTACCAGATCGGCTCGGGCTACTCGGTCATCGGCATGGTCAGCGAGGGCATGGACACCCTGCTCGGGCTGGCCAGGAGCGGCGAGGACCTGATCGTCAACGAGGCCGACATCACCGGCGACGGCGGCACCACGGCCCCGAAGAACCCGGTGATCATCAAGAAGATCACCTTCTCCTGAGCCTGACAGGCGCGGACCGCAAACGCGGAGGGCGGGCGTCACACCTGACGCCCGCCCTCCGCGTTGCTACTGCTGCTTGGGCGCGGCGTCGACGCCGGCCTCCTTGCGCTGGTCGGCCGTGATCGCCGTGGGCGCGCCCGTGAGCGGGTCGAAGCCGGAGGCCGTCTTCGGGAACGCGATCACGTCGCGGATGGACTCACCGCCGGACAGCAGCATGCAGATCCGGTCCCAGCCGTAGGCGATGCCGCCGTGCGGGGGCGGGCCGTACTTGAACGCCTCCAGCAGGAAGCCGAACTTGCTCTCCGCCTCCTCCTTGGAGATGCCGAGCACGTCGAACACGCGCTGCTGCATCTCGGCCCGGTGGATACGGATGGAGCCGCCGCCTATCTCCATGCCGTTGCAGACCATGTCGTAGGCGTAGGCCAGGGCCTCGCCCGGGTGGTCCTGGAAGTTGTCGGCCCACTCCGGCTTCGGGCCGGTGAACGGGTGGTGCACGGCCGTCCAGCCGCCCTCGCCGTCCTCCTCGAACATGGGCGCGTCGACGACCCACAGGAACGACCACTGCGACTCGTCGATCAGCCCGCAGCGCCGCCCGATCTCCAGGCGGGCCGCGCCGAGCAGGTCGCGGGAGGCGTTCCTGGCGCCGGCGGCGAAGAAGATCGCGTCGCCGGGCTCGGCCCCGACCTTGGCGGCCAGGCCCGACAGCTCCTGCTCCGACAGGTTCTTCGCGACCGGGCCGCCGAGCGTGCCGTCCTCCTGCACGAGCACGTACGCCAGGCCCTTGGCGCCGCGCGAGCGGGCCCACTCCTGCCAGCCGTCGAGCTCCTTGCGGGTCTGCGAGGCGCCGCCGGGCATGACCACGGCGCCCACGTAGTCGGCCTGGAAGACGCGGAACGACGTGTTGGCGAAGTAGTCGGTCATCTCGACGAGCTCCTGGCCGAAGCGCAGGTCGGGCTTGTCGGAGCCGTAGCGGGCCATGGCGTCGGCGTACGTCATGCGGGGCAGCGGAGTCGGCAGCTCGTAGCCGACGATCTCCTTCCACAGCCGGCTGATCAGCGTCTCGCCGACCGCGATGACGTCCTCCTGGTCGACGAAGGACATCTCGACGTCGATCTGGGTGAACTCCGGCTGCCGGTCGGCCCGCAGGTCCTCGTCGCGGTAGCACTTGGCGAGCTGGTAGTAGCGCTCCAGGCCGGCCACCTGCAGCAGCTGCTTGAACAGCTGGGGCGACTGCGGCAGCGCGTACCAGTTGCCCGGCTGCAGGCGCACCGGCACCAGGAAGTCGCGCGCGCCCTCGGGCGTGGAGCGGGTCAGCGTGGGCGTCTCGACGTAGACGAAGCCGAGCTCGTGCATCACCTCGTTGGCCAGGTAGGTGGCCTTGGAGCGCACGCGCATCGCCTGCGCCACCTGCTGGCGGCGGATGTCGAGGTAGCGGTACTTCAGCCGCGCCTCCTCCGACACCCCCACGTTGCCCTCGATCGGGAACGGCAGCGGCGCCGACTCGCTGAGCACCTCGACCTTGTCGGCCACCACCTCGATCGCGCCGGTCGGCAGGTCCGGGTTCTCGTTGCCCTCGGGCCGCACCCGGACCTGGCCGACGACCTGCACGCAGTACTCGGCGCGCAGGTCGTGGGCGTGGTCCTCCTCGCGGAAGACCACCTGCGCCGAGCCGGAGGCGTCGCGCAGGTCGATGAAGACGACGCCGCCGTGGTCACGGCGGCGCGCCACCCATCCCGCGAGCGTCACCTGCTGCCCGGCGTGCTCCTCACGGAGCGACCCGGCCATATGCGTGCGGATCACTGCACTTTCCCTTCATGCGGAGAGGAGGGGAAGGGAGGCGGCGACCCGGCCCGCGCCGACCTGCGAGTCACTTCACCTTTCCCTTCAGTACGTCGACGACCTTGGCCAGCGGCACCTCTGCCTGCTCGGCGGTGGCCAGGTCTTTCACTTGCACGACCTCGGCGGCGAGGTCGCGCTCGCCCAGGATCAGCGCGAACGCGGCACCGGAGCGGTCGGCGCCCTTCATCGCGCCCTTGAGCCCCTTGCCGCCGAATGCCATGTCGGCGGCGACGCCGGCCGCGCGCAGCTCGCTCACGAGCTTGAACATCGCCCGCGCCGCCTCGTCGCCCAGCGCCACACCGTACACCTCGCAGCGCGGCGGCAGGTCGAGGGCGACGCCTTCGCGCTCCAGCGCGATGACCGTGCGGTCGAGGCCGAGGCCGAAACCGATGCCTGGCAGGCGCGGCCCGCCGATGGCCTCCGACAGCCCGTCGTAGCGGCCGCCGCCGCCGATGCCGGACTGCGCGCCGAGCAGCGGGTGGTCGAACTCGAAGGTGGTGCGGGTGTAGTAGTCGAGGCCGCGCACCAGCCTGGGCGCGTCCTCCCACGGGATGCCGAGGTCGCCCAGCAGCTGCTTGACCTGGCCGTGGTAGGTCTTGCAGGCGGCACAGAGGTGGTCGCCGATGAGCGGCGCGTCCTCCAGCTGCGCGCGCACCTCTGGACGCTTGTCGTCCAGCACGCGCAACGGATTGATCTCGATCCGCGCCCTGGTGGCCTCGTCGAGGTCGAGAGCACGCAGGAACTCCTGCAGCCGGGCCCGGTAGATCGGGCGGCACTCCGCGCAGCCCAGTGAGTTGAGCATCAGCCGGACCTGGGTGAGGCCGAGCGCGGTGTACCACTGCCAGGCCAGCGCGACGGTCTCGGCGTCGACCGCCGGATCCTCGCTGCCGATCGCCTCCAGGTCGAGCTGGTAGAACTGCCGGTAGCGGCCCTCCTGGGGCGCCTCGGCGCGGAACACCGGCCCGTCGGTCCAGACCTTCACCGGGAGCTGGCCGCGGTGCAAGCCGTATTCCAGGACCGCGCGCAGCACGCCCGCGGTGAACTCCGGGCGCAGTGTCAGCGACCTGCCGCCGCGGTCGGTGAAGGTGTACATCTCTTTGCTGACGACGTCGGTGGACTCGCCCACCCCGCGCGCGAACAGCTGGGTGTCCTCGAAGACCGCGGTCTCCAGGTAGGAGTACCCGGCGCGCCTGGCCGTCTCCGCGAACGCCCCGCGAATCGCGTAGAACGTCGAAGCCTGCGGTGGGACGTACTCCTTGACGCCTTTGGGTGCTTGGAAAGTCATTAGATCCCTCGTGTGGGACCGGCGTGCGGCGCCGCCTCTTTCAGGTACGGGTTGGCGGCGCGCTCGCGGCCGATCGTGGTCTGTGGTCCGTGGCCCGGCAGAACGACCGTATCGTCAGGCAGCGTCAGACACTTGGCAGCCAGGCTGCGAAGAATGGTCGCGTAGTCGCCACCGGGCAGGTCGGTGCGGCCGATGGAGCCGGCGAACAGCAGGTCGCCCGCGAACATGATCGCGTCGTCCGGCAGGCGGAAGCTCACCGACCCCCTGGTATGGCCGGGCGTGTGGTCGACCACGAGCTCCAGCCCGGCCAGCGTCAGCACGGCGCCGTCGGACAGCTCGCGCACGTCGTCGGGTTCGCTCAGCCGCAGGTCGCCGAAGAGCGACGCGCTCGTGCCGGACCAGCCGGCGGCCGGATCGGACAGCAGGTGGCGGTCGTCGGGGTGTATCCACGCGGGGATGTCGCGCGCGCCGCAGACGGGGGCCACCGACCAGACGTGGTCGAGGTGGCCGTGGGTGAGCAGGACGGCGACGGGCTTGAGCCGGTGCTCGCGCAGCAGCTCCTCCACGCCCTGAGTGGCGTCCTGACCTGGGTCGACGATGACGCACTCCTCACCGGCGGCGGGCGCGACGACGTAACAGTTGGTCTGGAAGGCCCCTGCGGGGAAGCCGGCGATGAGCATCTGCCTCAGGTGATCTCGTCGAAAAGCCAATGGGAATGTAACCGAAGGGTACCGGTGCGGGTCGCCGGGCTGCGAATCATTACCCGTTGGCCGATACGATTCGCCCACCTCAGTTGATTGACTATGGGAGGCAAAGCGGTGGCCACGGGGAAGGACCGGCAGAAGCAGCTGGCACGCGAGCACTACGAGCGGCAGATGCAGCGCCGCAAGGAGCGTGAGCAGAAGGCCAAGCGCGCGGCGATCATCGGCTCCACCGCGGGCGTCGTGGTCGTGGTCGGCGGCATCGTGACCGCGGTCGCGATGCTGGGCGGCAACGACACGGGCACGGAGGCGGCGTCCTCGTCGTCCTCGTCGCCGGCCGCCACCGCGCAGGCGACGGCGGCGGCGGGCCCGAAGCCGTACGACGCGACGACGGGCACGTGCGACTACGTCGCCGACACCTCCGGCGGTCAGGTGAAGGACGTCGGCATGCCGCCGGCGAAGGCCGACACCAAGCCCGCCGAGAAGACGATGACGTTCAAGACGAATCTCGGCGACATCGTGGTCGAACTGAACAACGCCAAGGCTCCGTGCACGACCAACTCTCTGGAGTTCCTGGCGAAGAAGAATTACTACGACGGCAGCAAGTGCCACCGGCTCGGCAGCGACAACTTCCCGATGCTGCAGTGCGGCGACCCGACCGCGAAGGCCGACGGCAAGAGCCAGGACGGCTCGGGCGGCCCCGGCTACGTGATGGCCGAGGAGAACCTGCAGGGCGCCCAGTACAAGCGCGGTGTGATGGCCATGGCCAAAACCTCCGCCCCGGGCTCCACGGGAAGCCAGTTCTTCCTCGTTTACGGCGACATCGGGCTCACCCCCGATTACACACCGGTGGGTACGATCACCAAGGGGCTCGACATCTTGGACAAGGTGAACAAAGCGGGCATCATCACCGACATGGGAGACGGGACTGGCGCACCTAAGCAAACCGTCGAAATCAAAGACGTGACATTCGCCGGCAAGAGCTGACGTAATACAAACTAGGGACGAAGTAGTCCCGAAGGGTCTGATGGAGAGTGCGGGAGGACACGGTGAGCACCGACCCGTGGGGCCGGGTAGACGACGACGGCACCGTCTACGTGCGTACGGCTGAGGGAGAACGGGCCGTCGGCTCCTGGCAGGCCGGTGAACCTGAAGAGGCGCTGGCCTACTTCCATCGCAAGTACGACGAGCTGGCCGGCCAGGTGCAGCTGCTGGAGCAGCGCGTGAAGGGCACCGACCTCGCCCCGGCCCAGGCCGAGGCGAGCATCGCCAAGCTGCGCGAGGCCGTGGCCGACGCCCACGCGGTGGGCGACCTGGCCGCGCTGACGGCCCGGCTCGACGGCCTGACGGAGCTGGTCGCGCAGCGGCGCGAGGAGGTCAAGGCGGCCCGCGAGCGGGCGCGCGCCGAGGCCAGGGCGGTCAAGGAGCGCATCGTCGCCGAGGCCGAGCGCATCGCGGAGGAGACCACCCACTGGAAGTCCGGCGGCGAGCGGCTGCGCCAGCTCGTCGAGGAGTGGAAGGCCGCCGACCGCATCGACCGGGTCACCGAGGCCCAGCTGTGGAAGCGGCTGTCGGCCGCGCGCACGGCGTTCGCCAAGCGGCGCAAGGTCTACTTCGCGGGCCTGGACGAGCAGCGCGAGGGCGTGCGGGCGGCCAAGGAGCGCATCGTGGCCGAGGCGGAGGCGATCTCCGGCTCGACCGACTGGGGCGCGACCGCGGCGGCCTACCGCGACCTGATGCAGCAGTGGAAGAGCGCCGGTCGCGCCTCGCGCGAGGCCGAGGACGAGCTGTGGGCCCGTTTCAAGGCCGCCCAGGACCTGTTCTTCCAGGCCCGTTCCGCCGTCTTCGCCGAGCGCGACGCCTCGCTGGCCGCCAACGCGCAGGTCAAGGAGGAGCTGCTGGCCGAGGCCGAGAAGATCCTGCCGGTGACCGACGCGCGCACGGCCAGGGCGGCGCTGCGCGGCATCCTCGAGCGCTGGGAGGCCGCCGGGCCGGTGCCGCGCGACCAGCGCGACCGGCTCGAGGGCGGGCTGCGCAAGATCGACGAGGCCGTGCGCAAGGCCGAGGACGCCGAGTGGAAGCGCTCCAACCCCGAGGCCAGGGCGCGCGCCCAGAGCACGGTCGACCAGCTCCGCACGTCCATCGACCAGCTGGAGAAGCGGCTGTCCAAGGCCCAGGCCGCCGGGCGCGCCAAGGACGTCAAGGAGGCAGAGGAGGCTCTGACCGCCCGCCGTTCGTGGCTGGCGGAGGCGGAGCGCACCCTCGCCGAGTTCAGCTGAGGTCCTTCTCCCGCACTCCTCCCTCGCCGATCCGCCCGCCGGCGCCCGCCCCCTGTCGGGGAATCGGGCGGCGGCGGGCGGGGGCGGAGACCTAGGCTGAGGGCATGGATCCCGTCACCGCAGCGCGCGCCCTCGTCGAGGAGATGTTCCCGGGCGCCCTGTACGCCTTCGTCGGCGGCAGCGTGCTCACCGAGCACCGCACGTCCACCTCCGATCTCGACGTCGTCGTGGTGCTCGACGGCCTGGCCGTCCCCTACCGCGAATCGCTGCGGTGGCACGACTGGCCGGTCGAGCTGCTCGTGCACAGCGAGACGAGCCTCGAGGCCTACCTCGACAAGGACTTCGACCGCCGCCGCCCGACGCTGGCGCGCATCTGCGCCGAGGGCGCGGTGCTCACCGACCGGACGGGCGGCCGGGCCAGCGACCTGCAGGGCGTGCTCGGCGAGCGCCTGTCGGCGGGCCCCGGCGGGCTGACGCCGGGCCAGGCCGAACGCGCCCGTTACGAGCTGTCCGACGTGCTCGACGACCTGGCGGGGGCGAGCGATCCCGGTGAGGAGGCGTTCATCCGCTGGGAGGTCGTGCAGGCCGCCGCCCGCACGGCGCTCGGCCTGGGCCGCAGGTGGCAGGGCAGCGGGAAGTGGCTGCTGCGCGAGCTGCGCGCGCACGACCCCGCCCTCGCCGAGGAGCTGCTCGCCGCCCATGACGACCCCGTACGCCTGACGGCCGTCGCCACGAGAGTGCTCGAACGGGCCGGAGGACGTCTGTGGGAGGGTTACCGGGCCGAAGGCGACCCCTTCCACCAGACGCTGCGTCACGTGCCCGCAGGAGAGCTCTCGGAAGAGACGGCTCAGAGCTCCGGCATGCGCCGGCTGGCCGCGATCAGCGGCGCGACCACCGGATCGGCGCGGCTGTGGATGGGCCAGACCCACGTCGCCCCCGCCACGCGCTCCTCCGACCACCACCACGGCGCCTCCGAGACGGCCATCTACGTGGTGAGCGGCACACCGTCGTTCGTCTTCCTGGAGGACGGCAAGGAGACGCGCGTCGACGCCGAGCCGGGCGACTACGTGTTCGTGCCGCCGTACGTGCCGCATCGCGAGGAGAACCCCGACCCGGCGCGCGAGGCCGTCGTCGTGATCGCGCGCAGCACGCAGGAGGCCGTCGTGGTCAACCTGCCGAGCCTGAAGGGCTAGCTCAGCCGCCGGCGCCGCTCACGCGGTAGACGTCGAAGACGCCCTGGATGTTGCGGACGGCCTTGAGCACGTGACCGAGGTGCTTGGGGTCGCCCATCTCGAAGGTGAACTTGCTGATCGCCACCCGGTCGCGCGAGGTCGTGACGGAGGCGCTGAGGATGTTGACATGCTGGTCGGACAGCGTACGCGTGACGTCCGACAGCAGCCGCGGCCGGTCGAGCGCCTCCACCTGGATGGCCACCAGGAACACGCTGTCGTCGCTCGGCGACCAGCTGACCTCCACCAGCCGGTCGGGCTGCGCCTTGAGCTGCTGGATGTTGCTGCAGTCGGCGCGGTGCACCGAGACGCCGTGGCCCCGGGTGACGAAGCCGACGATCTCGTCGCCGGGCACCGGGGTGCAGCACTTCGACAGGCGTACCCACACGTCGGCGTCGCCCGCCACGACCACGCCCGCGCCGCCGCCGCGGGGACGGCCGCGCAGCCGGGTCGGCAGCGAGGTCTCGGCGATGTCCTCCTCGGCGCTGTCGACGCCGCCGATCGAGGCCACCAGCTTCTGCACGACCGACTGCGCCGCGATGTGCCCCTCCCCCACGGCCGCGTAGAGCGCGGACACGTCGGGATAGTGCAGGTCGCGGGCGAGCGCCAGGAGCGCCTCGCCGGACATGAGCCGCTGCAGCGGCAGGCCCTGCTTGCGCATGGCCCGCCCGATGGCCTCCTTGCCCGCCTCGATCGCGGTCTCGCGGCGCTCCTTGGAGAACCACTGCCGGATCTTGTTGCGGGCCCGGCCCGACTTGACGAACTTCAGCCAGTCGCGCGACGGCCCGGCGTCGGGCGACTTGGAGGTGAAGATCTCGACCGTGTCGCCGTTGCCGAGCCGCGACTCCAGCGGCACCAGCCGCCCGTTGACCCGCGCGCCGATGCAGCGGTGACCGACCTCGGTGTGCACGGCGTAGGCGAAGTCGACCGGCGTGGCGCCCTCGGGCAGGGCGATGACCTGGCCCTTCGGGGTGAACACATAGACCTCGGAGACCGACAGGTCGAAGCGCAGCGACTCGAGGAACTCGCCCGGGTCGGAGGTCTCCTTCTGCCAGTCGAGGAGCTGGCGCAGCCAGGCCATGTCGCTGCCCGGCTTGACCTTGCCGGTGGGGCCGGGGACACCGACCTCCTCTTTGTACTTCCAGTGCGCGGCCACGCCGTACTCGGCCCTGTGGTGCATCGCGTGGGTGCGGATCTGCAGCTCGACCGGCTTGCCCTCGGGACCGATCACCGTGGTGTGCAGCGACTGGTACATGTTGAACTTGGGCATCGCTATGTAGTCTTTGAACCGCCCCGGCACCGGGTTCCACCGCGCGTGGATCGTGCCGAGCGCCGCGTAGCAGTCGCGTACGGTGTCGACCAGCACGCGGATGCCCACCAGGTCGTAGATGTCGTCGAACGCCACGTCGCGCGCGATCATCTTCTGGTAGACCGAGTAGTAGTGCTTCGGCCGGCCCTTGACCACGGCGCGGATCTTCGCCTCGCGCAGGTCGCCCGAGACCTTCTCGATGACCTCCTGCAGGAAGAGATCGCGGCGCGGCGCCCGCTCCGACACCATGCGCGCGATCTCGTCGTAGCGCTTGGGGTAGAGCATCGCGAAGGCGAGGTCCTCCAGCTCCCACTTGATCGTGTTCATGCCCAGGCGGTGGGCCAGCGGGGCGAAGATCTCCAGCGTCTCGCGGGACTTCTGGTGGCGTTTGTGCTCCGGCAGGTAGCGCATCGTGCGCATGTTGTGCAGCCGGTCGGCCAGCTTGATGATCAGGACGCGGATGTCGCGCGACATGGCGACGACCATCTTGCGCACGGTCTCGGCCTGCGCGGCGTCGCCGAACTTGACCTTGTCGAGCTTGGTGACCCCGTCGACCAGTGACGCGATCGTGTCGCCGAAGTCGCCGCGCAGCTCGTCGAGGCTGTAGGCGGTGTCCTCGACCGTGTCGTGCAGCAGCGCCGCGCACAGCGTCTCGTCGTCGGTGCCGAGCTCGGCCAGGATGGTGGCCACGGCCAGCGGGTGGGTGATGTAGGGGTCGCCCGACTTCCGCTTCTGGTCGCGGTGGTGGTAGGCCGCGACGTCGTAGGCGCGCTCGATCAGGCGCAGGTCGGCCTTGGGGTGGGTGGCGCGGACCGTGCGGAACAGCGGCTCCAGCACCGGGTTCATCGCCCCACCCCCAAACCGCCGCCGACGCACCGCCGGTGCGCCGGGCGCCTCGGCGTTGTCGGTTACGTCGGGCACGACCGCATCACGGGGCACACAGACTCCTCACGCAGTGACTCCTCACGTTCGAGTCCAGATCCCCCCAGTGTATCCAGGCGCCGCACCTGGACTTTCGCGGGCCGATCAGACGGTCACGAGAGAGCGCACGTCCACTCCCGCCAGCCGTTCCCGTCCCTTGAGGAAGGCCAGCTCCATCAGCACGGCGAAGCCGGCGACCTCGCCCCCGGCCCGCTCCACCAGCTCCACCGCCGCCTTGGCGGTGCCGCCGGTGGCCAGCACGTCGTCGACGATGAGCACCCGGTCGCCGGGCGCGAAGGCGTCGCGGTGGACCTCGATGGTGGCGGAGCCGTACTCCAGATCGTAGGACTCCTCCAGCGTCGCGGCGGGCAGTTTCCCCTTCTTGCGCACGGGCACGAACCCCGCTCCCGCCCGGTACGCCACCGGCGCGGCCAGGATGAACCCGCGCGCCTCGATCCCCACGATCTTGTCGGCCTGGAGCGTGCCGGCCAGCTCCTCCACCACGGCCGCCATCGCGACGGGGTCGGCCAGGAGCGGGGTGATGTCCTTGAACACGACTCCCGGCCTGGGATAGTCGGGGACGTCCCTGATGCGCTCCAGGATCATCGTGCTCAGCTCGGTCATGGCGCTCCTCGCTCGTCGTGTGCCGGGCTCCATGATGGTGCATTCCGGCCCCCGCCAGAACCGCCCGCGGGCGTGAGAACACTCTCAGGACGCCTGAGAGGCCCGCTGACGCCCTCGCGCCGCCGTCCCGGGACACGAAGACGCCCCCGCCCGGACAACGGGCGAGGGCGTCGTACGGGGCTGCTAACCCTTGGCTACCGCTGCGCTTTTGGAACTTTTCGTCCCCTTGCCACCGCTGGTGGAGGCGATCCTCCTGGCGATGGCCTGGTACTTCGGCTCGCGCTCCTTCAGCGTGACCAGCAGCGGCGTGGCCACGCAGATCGAGGAGTACGTGCCGACGATCATGCCGACGAACAGGGCCAGCGACAGGTCCTTCAGCGTGCCGGCGCCGAGCAGGGTGGTGCCGATGAACAGGATCGCCGCCACCGGCAGGATCGCGACCAGCGAGGTGTTCAGCGACCGGATGAGCGTGTGGTTGAGCGCGTCGTTGGCCGCCATCGAGTAGGTCTGCTTCGACGTGTGGCCCAGCTTGGCCGTGACCTCCTTGATCATGTCGAACACCACGACCGCGTCGTAGAGCGAGTAACCGAGGATGGTCAGGAAGCCCAGCAGCGTCGCGGGCGTGACCTCGAAGCCCGACCAGGCGTAGATGCCGGCCGTGATGACCAGGTCGTGGAAGAGCGCGACGATGGCGGCGAGCGCCATCTTCGGCTCGAACGCCATCGACAGGTACAAGATGATCGCCAGCATGAACACGCCCAGGCCGATCCAGGCCTTCTGGGAGACCTCACCGCCCCAGGACGGGCCGATCGACTGGATGCTGATCTCACCCGCCGGGGTGTCGAGATCCTGCGCGATCGCGGACTGCACCTGCGCCGTGGTGTTCTCCGGCAGGCTCTCGGTGGTCACCCGCCAGCCGTCGCCGGCTTCCTGGACGATCGCCTGGTGCACGCCCTCGTCGAGGACCGTGGCGCGGACCTGCTCGACGGTGGCCTGCGGGGCCTTGAACGAGAAGACCGTGCCGCCCCTGAACTCCACGCCCAGGTTGAGCCCGTTGAACACCAGACCCGCGATCGAGATGAGCAGCAGGATGGCCGACAGGCTGTACCAGAGCCTCCACTTGCCGACGAAGTCGACGTCGATCTCGCCTCGGTAGAGGCGGCGCCCCAGTCCCATCTCAGGCCTCCTGCGGGGTGGTCGTGCGGCCGGTGTGCGTCTCGCTCATGCGCTCGGCGTCGAGACCCGACAGCGGGTGGCCCTTGGCGAAGAACTTCACCCTCGCCAGCAGGGCGATGAACGGCTTGGTGAACAGGAACACCACCACGATGTCGATCAGCGTCGTCAGGCCCATCGCGAACGCGAACCCGGCCACACCGCCCACCGCGAGGAAGTACAGCACGATGGCCGCGATGAACATGACGGCGTCGGCGATCAGGATCGTGCGCCGGGCACGGACCCAGGCCACCTCGACGGCCGCGCGGAGCGTGCGTCTGCCTTCCTTCATCTCGTCGCGGATGCGTTCGAAGTAGACGATGAAGGAGTCGGCGGTGATGCCGATCGAGACCACCAGGCCGATGATGTGCGGCAACGACAGCCGGAAGCCGGCGTTGTGGCCGAGCACGACGACCGAGGTGTAGGTGATGATCGTGGCGACCACGAGGCTCAGCACCGCCACGATGCCGAGACCGCGGTAGTAGAGCAGACAGTAGACGACCACGAGGACGAGACCGATGAGGCCCGCGATCAGGCCGCCGAGCAGCTGGTCCTGGCCGAGGGTCGAGGAGACCGTGTCGACCGAGCTGCGGTTGAACTTCAGCGGCAGCGCGCCGTACTTGAGCTGGTCGGCCAGGGTGGTGGCGCTGGCCTGGTCGAAGCCGCCGGTGATCTCGGCCCGCCCGCCGGGGATCGGGCTGATGATGTTGGGGGCTGTGATGACGACGCCGTCGAGCACGACCGCGACCTTGTTACGCGGCTCGGGCGAGTTGAACGCCTCGGTGGTGAGCTTGCTCCACTCGCTGGCGCCCTTGCTCTTGAAGTCGAGCTGGACGACCCACTCGACGGTGCCCTGGCGGACGCCCGCGGAGGCGGTGTCGATGTCGGTGCCGACGACCTTGGCGACGTCGAGGACGTACTTGAAGCTGCCGTCGGTCTCGCACGCGGCGTACTGCTTGTTGGGGTCGTCCTGGACACCCTGGCCGCGGTTGGCCGGGTCGGAGCAGTCGAGCTTGTTGAACTGCTCGAGCACCGCCGGGTCGATGCCGGTGGTGTCGATGCCGAGCTCCTCAGGCGACGGCGTGCCGCTCTGGCCGGTGGGGCTCGGCGACGGCGTGGCCTTGGCGTCCTGGTTCTTGGCGTCCTGGTTCTTGGCGTCCTGGTTCTTGGGGGCGTCCTTCTGGCTGCCGCCCTGACCGCGCGAGGGCTGCTCGGAGGGCTCGGCGGAGCCGGACGGGGCCGGCGTCGGGGCCGTCAGCGCGGACGACAGCGCCTTGCCCGTCGGGGAGGCGCTCGGCTGGGCGCTGGTCTGCGGCGCCCCGGCCGACTGCGAGGCGGACGGGCTCGCGGACCCCGACGGCGAGGCCGAGGGGGTCGGGGCGTTGGTGGCGAGTTCCTGCGGGAGCTGCGTTGCCGCCATGGCCAGCACCTGGCGGAAACGCAGCTCCGCGGTGGTGGCGACCAGCTTGATGGCCTCGCTCTGCCCGACTCCCGGGATGGAGATGATGATGTTGTCGCCAGACTTGGCGACCTCCGCGTCGGAGATCCCGGTGCCGTTGACCCGGTCGCGGATGATGCTCACCGCGCGGTCGAGGATCTCGTCCGGCGGAGCCGCGTTGTTCTGGGTCACCGGTGACAGAGTCACCGTCGTGCCGCCGGCGAGGTCGAGCCCCAGCTTGGGCGTGTACGCCTTCTGCAGGAACATCGTCCCGCCCAGGGCGAGGATGAGCGCCAGAAGCACGAGGAGCGTACGCCCCGGTCGGCTGTGGCTGCTGGTCGATCGGGCCACTGGTCGTCAGTTCTTTCAGATAGAGGTTTGTCGCAGAGCTTAGTCAGGACCGCTTGGTGTTGGAGTCCTGGTCCCCGTTACGCTCCACGGCGGCCTCGGACTCCGTCTTGTCCTCCTCGCCGGACCCGTCGGCGACCGGCTCGTCCGCCGGAGCGTCGCCTGGCGTCACGACCCGACCGATGGCCGCCTTGACCCAGCGGGTCTCGATCCCTGGCGCGACCTCGAGGATGACATCCTCATTGTCCACCGCGACGACGGTAGCGAACAGACCGGTGGTCGTCATGACGCGGGTGCCGGGCGTCAGGGAGTTCTGCATCTTGATCGCCTCTTGCTGACGCTTGCGCTGAGGCCGGATCAGCAAGAAGTAAAACACCACCACCAGCAGAATCAGCGGCAGGATGCTAGTGAGTTGGTCCATAAGGGGCGACCTTCCAATTGTCGTACAAGGAGTTGACACCGGCCTGGCGCCGGAAATTCCGTGCGCAGCGTCGGGCCGCGCCGCATCAGCCCGTCAGCCTACACAGCCAGCCAAGCCACGGAGTGTAGGCGCTTGTTGCGAAACGCGGCAACGAGGCAGCGTTTCGGCACGCGGGGAAGTTCCCATTTTGAAACGGTTGCAACCGATCTGTGATCAGGCCAAATCGGTCGCTCCGAACGCATCAGGCGGCGGGGTCAGCCCGAGGTGGATCCAGGCCGCCGCGGTGGCCACCCGGCCGCGCGGGGTCCTGGCCAGCAGGCCCTGGCGTACGAGGAACGGCTCGGCCACCACTTCCACCGTTTCCGGCTCCTCCCCCACGGCCACGGCCAGGGTGGACAGGCCCACGGGGCCGCCGCCGAAGTTTTTCAGCAACACGCCGAGGACCGCCCGGTCGAGCCGGTCCAACCCTTCGGCGTCAACTTCGTAAAGATTCAGCGCCGCCGCTGCAATTTCCCGATTTATCACTCCATCAGCGCGAACGTCCGCAAAGTCGCGTACGCGCCTCAGCAGCCGGTTTGCGATGCGCGGTGTGCCGCGGGAGCGGCGTGCGATCTCATGGGCGCCTTCCACGGGAAGCGTGACGCCGAGCAGCCGGGCCGAACGGTAGAGCACCTGTTCGAGCTCGGCGACGTCGTAGAAGTCCATGTGGGCGGTGAAGCCGAACCTGTCGCGCAGCGGTGCGGGCAGCAGCCCGGCGCGGGTCGTGGCGCCGACCAGGGTGAAGGGCGCGATCTCGAGCGGGATGGCGGTGGCGCCCGGGCCCTTGCCGACCACGATGTCGACCCGGAAGTCCTCCATGGCGAGGTAGAGCATCTCCTCGGCGGGCCTGGCCATCCGGTGGATCTCGTCGATGAACAGCACCTCGCCCTCGGTGAGGGTCGACAGGATGGCCGCGAGATCGCCGGCGCGCTCCAGCGCCGGGCCGGAGGTGATGCGGAGCGGGGCGTTCAGCTCGGCTGCGATGATCATCGCCAGGGTGGTCTTGCCCAGGCCGGGAGAGCCGCTCATCAGCACGTGGTCGGGCGGCCGCTGCCGGCGCAGCGCGCTCTCGAGCACCAGGGACAGCTGCTCACGGACGCGCCCCTGGCCGATGAACTCACTGAGGCGCTTGGGCCGCAGCGCCGCCTCGATCTGCAGCTCGTCGCCTCCGGCGTCGGGCGACAGGATCTCCCGCTCAAACCCCACGCCGGCACCTCCTCCCTTCACGCACACCACCGGCCCACTCCCTACCACAACCCCCGCCTCCCGTCTCATCCCTGCGGCCCGGCAGGCCGGCGTACCCGACGAGCCGATACGGGCTACCCGAGACGCCGCGCTCGGACGAAAGGCAAGGGCCACCCGAAGCGCCGCGCTCAGGCAGAAGGCGCGGGGCCCCCAGAGCGGGGTGCTCCGGCAGGAGGCGAAAGCCACCCGAGATGCCGCGCCCCGGCAAAAGGCGAGAGACACCCGAGGCACCGTGCCCCAGCAGAAGGCGAAAGCCACCCGAGGCGCCGTGCTTCAACGGAAGGTGGCAGACGCCCGAGATGGCGTGCTCGGACGGAAGCTCCGGGGCAGCCGAAGCGTCGTCCTTGGGCCGAAGGCGAGAAGCCCTCAAGCCGCCGTACCCGGGGCGAAGGCGACGAGCCCATCGGGCGGTGTGCCCGGACGGATGGGGAGGTGCGTCCAAGGCAGGGTGAGGGGTCATCGGATGCTCAGGGATCGCAGGGCGGCCTTGAGGAGGGCGGCGACCTGGGGCTGGCGGCCGGCGGCGAGGTCGGCGTCGGCGTCGGGCTCCACGGCGGCGATCGCCTGGTCGGCGTCCTTGCTGGAGTAGCCGAGGCCCACGAGCCCCGAGTGGACCTGCTCGCGCCACGCCGCCGAGTGCCGCTCACCGTTGAGGGCCGCGTTGACGGCCGCCTCGGGGGTGCCGAGCCGGTCTTTCAGCTCCAGCACGATGCGCTGCGCCCCCTTCTGGCCGATGCCCGGCACCATGGTGAGCGCCTTGAGGTCGGCGGCGGCCACGGCGGTGCGCAGCGCGTTGGGCGTGTGGACGGCGAGCATGGCCAGCGCCAGCTTGGGGCCGACCCCGCTGGCCGTCTGCAGCAGCTCGAACACGACCCGCTCGTCGTCGGTGGCGAAGCCGTACAGGGTGAGCGACTCCTCGCGGACGACCAGGGACGTGGCCAGCCTGGCCTCCTCCCCCATCCGCAACGTCGCGAGCGTGCCCGGAGTGCAGTGGACGAGGATGCCGACACCGCCGACCTCGATCACGGCCCCGTCGGGCGCGATCGCCGTCACCTTGCCCGCCACCGACGCGATCACAGCAGCCCGCCTCCCGTCACTGCCTCTCCCGGCCCGCTGGTCATGGTCATGGTCATGGTCATGCGAGTATCCCGCTCGATCGGCCCGCCCGTTGACTCCGGCCGCGGTCGGCGCGCCGGACCCGGTGCGGGCCCCACTGCCGGACACGACGCGGGCCTCACGGCTGGGGGCTCTTTCGGGTGGCTCTGGCCACGGCTTCGGCCAGGCGGTGCTGGGCGCCGCCGCGCCAGACGTGGCAGATGGCCAGCGCGAGCGCGTCGGCGGCGTCGGCGGGCTTCGGCATCTCGCTCAGCCGCAGCAGGCGGGTGACCATGGCGCCGATCTGCTTCTTGTCGGCCGTGCCGCTGCCGGTGATGGCGGCCTTGACCTCGGACGGCGTGTGCAGCGCCACGGGCAGCCCGCGCCGGGCGGCACAGAGCACCGCGATGCCGGCCGCCTGGGCGGTGCCCATCACCGTGCGGACGTTGTGCTGGCTGAAGACGCGCTCCACGGCCACCGCGTCGGGCCGCACCTCGTCGAGCCAGCGCTCGATCCCGGCCTCGATGCCGACGAGCCGGGCGCCGAGCTCCTCGTCGGCGCCGGTGCGCACCACCCCGACGGCCACCATCGACAGCGGCGCCCCCGGCCGGCCCTCGACCGCGCCGAGGCCGCATCGGGTCAGCCCCGGATCGACGCCCATCACCCGCACCGGCATGCCCTCCCGCCCGCCGAACACCTGTTCGCACGAGACTCTACCGCTGCCGGAAGGCCCGCGCACCGCGAATCGCCCGTCCAGCGCGGGCCTGCCGGGTGTGGCGCCTCAGAAATAGTCCAGCATGTACGGCTTGGCGGCGAAGGCCGCGTCGAGGGCCTCGTCATGGCGGTCGTCGCCGGACATGAGCCCGCTGAGCCGCAGCGTGGCCGTCGGGACGCCGGCGTACAGGGCGGAGAAGCCGTTGACGGTCAGCCGGGGGCCGGGCCCGTCGACCGGCGTGGCCGCGCCAGAGCCGCCCGCGAGCTCCAGCCGCCACGTGCCCCCGCCCCTGACCGGGTCGTCCACGGTGACGACGGCCTCGCAGGAGGCGTGGGCCGGGTAGCCCCTGCGCTCCACGGCGGCGGGCACGTCGAGCACCCGGAACATCCACCGGATCTGGGCGACCTCCTCCTTCGTGCGCTCGCGCAGCAGCCACAGCACCGGATCGTCGGGCGTCACGGCGGCCACGACGTGGCGGGCGACGGAGGACGCGCTGCCGACCAGGGACCACAGGGCGCGCAGGGTCTCGCCGGAGGCGGCGACGAGGTTCTCGACCTCGATGTCGTCGCCCTTCCAGCGGTAGACGACGTAGCCGTCGTCGGCGAGGTAGAGGAAGTCGTCCGCGTCGCCGAGCCGGACGCCCCAGGTGTGCTCGTCCCAGGAGATCGGGCCGCTGGAGCGGGCGAGGGCGTGCACGCGGTGGAGCACCGACACGACCTCGGCGGCGTCGCCGGGGCCCATCCTGCGCAGCTTGACCTGCCCCGCAGGAGTGATCCGGCGCAGGTCCTCGGCGGGCAGGCGCACGGTGTGCAGGGCTCCGGCGTGCTCGTAGCCGATCCGCCGGTAGATGGCGGTGGTGGCCGGGTAGAGCGCGGAGACCGCGTCGCCGAGCGCCGCCGCGCGGTCCACCACGGCCTTCATGATGAAGGTGCCGACGCCGCGGCCTCGGTCCTCCGGATTGACCGTGACCCCGGCGACCCCGGCCATGGGCTGCGGCTTGCCGTGCCACCACTGCGTGAACCGGCGCAGCCGCGCCGCGGCGGCCAGCCGGGTGCCGTCGAACACCCCGAGGTAGCGGCCCTCGCCGAGCGCGGGCAGCACCATGCGGCGCCACTTCTCCCGGCCGGCCGCGGGTATCGGGCCGAAGGCGCGTCTGCGCGCGTCGATGACGTCGTCGAGGTCTGCTTCGGTCAGGTCACGTATCTCCACGAGCAGCCAACCCTACGCAGCGGGGGCGGACGAGGGCGAACCCTGACCCCCGTCCCTGGCCGTGATCGCGAGGCGATCGAGGTAGAGGAGCTGGGCGGCGACGAGGGCGGCCAGCGCGACGGCGACCACGAGCAGCGGCGTGCCGGCGCCGACGTCGGGTGTGCGGGCGGCGTACGAGCTGAGCTGGTGCATCTGGCCGACCGGGGCGGTGAACAGCTCGGGATGCTGGGCGACCAGCAGCGGCCACAGCAGGTCGTGGGCGTTCACGAGCGTGACGGCGCCGGTGAGGATGCCCGCCATGGGCAGCGACGGCAGGAACACGCCGCCGAAGAAGTCGCGGTCGGTGCGCTCGGCCAGCCCCTTGCACAGCAGCGTGAGCACCAGCAGGGCCGGCACGCTCACCAGCACGGGCGGGATGAGGGCGGGGAAGGTGTCGACGAGGCCGAGGTTGCGGGCGTTCTGCCAGTTGGCGACGCCGAGGACGCCCGTGCCGGCGAACAACCACGGCGCGAACAGCAGCAGCAGCCACTCGCTGCCCCGCCCCAGCGGGCGCAGGCCGCCGATGCCGAGCGCGGCCAGGTAGGCCACGCCCACCGAGACGATCGCTCCGGCGAGGGCGGGCACCCAGGTGTTGACCTGGGCGCGCAGGCTGCCCGCCGGGCCGGCGGGCGAGGCCAGCACGCCGTCGATCCACGGCCAGGCGCACAGCAGCGCGACGGCGACCACGACGACGAGCGCCGTCACCCCGGCGGCCACGGCGGCCGGCCCGGCCGCCCGCCGCACGGGCGCGGCGTGCCCTGTGCCGGCGACCGCCTTGGCGGGCTCGGCGGGCAGGATCTCCGCCCCCGCGGCTCCGTACGGGGACGCCGCGGCGTCCTGGCCCGTCGCGGAGAACACGCCGTACGGGCCGGCCGCGCCCTGCCCGGGGGATCCGCCGTAAGGAGGCGCGGGGAGTTGGGTGGCGGCGGCGCCGGAGGGCACGCCGTACGGGCTCGGGGCCTCGTCGTGCGACGCCCACGAGGAGGCGTCGGCGCCGGGGGCCGCCTCGCGCGGCGTCAGGGTGATGCGCAGCCGGAAGGCGACCGCGACGACCGCGGCGGCGACGCCGAGCACGGCTAGGAGCGCCCACGTGAGCGCCGCCACGGCCGCACCGGGGCCGAACTCGGCCATCCGGAAGGCGTAGTCGTAGGACAGGCCCGCGAGCGTCTCTGTGGCCCGCTGAGGGCCTCCCCGGGTGAGCACCATGCCGAACGAGAACGCCTGCAGCCCGACGGCGACGACGGCGAGCGCGAGCAGCGCCCCGACGGCGAGCAGCGCGGGCCCAGGGGTGCCGCCGCGCAGGACCGGCAGGTACGCGATGAGGGCCAGCGCGCACACGACGCCGAACGTGGCCGCGGCGACGACCAGCCGCAGCGAGCCGGGGGCGGTGGCGGCCTCGCGCAGCCCCTCGGCCAGGGTGACGACGCCGGACGCGTTGGGCATCAGGCCGCGCGTCCAGGCGGCCGCGACCCCGACCGGCGCGAACGTGACGACCGCGAACGACAGCGCGATGCGTGCGGCCCGCCTCGGCCACGTGCCGGCGCGATCGAGCGCCAGCGCCAGCAGCGGGCCGACCACCACGGTCACCAGCAGCGGGATGAGGGTCAGGGACAGCGTGAACCCCAGCGCCCGCCAGAACTCGCCGCCGCCGAGCAGCTCGGCGTAGTTGGCCGTCCCCGCGTAGGTGCTCTCCCGCAGGACGCCGCCGCGCTGGAAACTGAGCCAGATCGTCTGACCCGTGGGCAGGACGAGCGTGATGAGGGTGCCCAGCAGCGCGGGCACGGCCAGCAGCCAGCCGAGCGCGGGAGACGCGGAGTGTGGGGGGTTGGGGGAAGTCACGTCGCCCGACCCTACGCCGACCCGGCCACCTCGCGCACGCCGAAAAGCCGTCGGCTCGCGAGGGGCGAACAAGCCCCCGGCACACGAAGGGGCCCGGCGGAGAACCGGGCCCGTGGCGTGTGCGGCGCGGGGCCGTCAGTCGAGGGCGGCCAGGACCTCGTCGGAGACGTCGAAGTTGGCGAAGACGTTCTGCACGTCGTCGCTGTCCTCCAGTGCCTCGATGAGGCGGAACACCTTCTTGGCGCCCTCCTCGTCGAGCGGCACGCTCATGGTGGGCACGAAGCTGGACTCGGCGGAGTCGTAGTCGATGCCGGCGTCCTGCAGCGCCTTGCGCACCGGCACGAGGTCGCCCGCCTCGCAGATGACCTCGAAGGAGTCGCCGATGTCGTTGACCTCCTCGGCGCCCGCGTCGAGGACGGCCATCAGCACGGTGTCCTCGTCGAGGCCGTTCTTGGGGACGATCACGACGCCCTTGCGGTTGAACATGTACGAGACCGACCCGGGGTCGGCCAGCGAGCCGCCGTTGCGGGTCAGCGCCACGCGCACCTCGGAGGCGGCGCGGTTGCGGTTGTCGGTGAGGCACTCGATGAGCACCGCGACGCCGCCGGGCGCGTAGCCCTCGTACATGATCGTCTGCCAGTCGGCGCCGCCGGCCTCGAGGCCGCCGCCGCGTTTGCGGGCGCGCTCGATGTTGTCGTTGGGCACGGAGTTCTTCTTCGCCTTGAAGATGGCGTCGAAGAGGGTGGGGTTGGCGTCCGGGTCAGGGCCACCGGTCCGGGCCGCCACTTCGATGTTCTTGATGAGCTTGGCGAACAGCTTGCCGCGCTTGGCGTCGAGCGCGGCCTTCTTGTGCTTCGTCGTCGCCCATTTGGAGTGGCCGGACATTACCTAGAGCTCCCTCACCATGTCTACGAAGTAACGGTGCACGCTGACGTCCCCGGTGAGCTCGGGGTGGAACGACGTCGCGAGCAAAGGCCCTTGACGGACCGCGACGATCCTATCCCCAGGCTCGCACCTGCCCAGCACTTCGACGTCGGCGCCGACGGATTCGACCCACGGGGCGCGGATGAAGACCGCGCGCACCCGCTCGCCGGCGAAGTCGAGGTCGGACTCGAACGAGTCGACCTGGCGGCCGAAGGCGTTGCGCCTGACCACCATGTCGATGCCGCCGATGGTCTGCTGACCGGCGATGCCGTCCTCGATGCGGTCGGCCAGCATGATCATGCCGGCGCAGGAGCCGTAGGCGGGCATGCCTTCCTTGATCCGCATCCGCAGGGGCTGCAGCATGTCGAAGGTCTCGGCGAGCTTCCACATCGTGGTCGACTCCCCGCCGGGGATGACGAGGCCGTCGACCGCGTCCAGTTCGGCGGGACGCCGCACGGCGACGGCCGCGGCGCCGACCTCTCCGAGCATGCGCGCGTGCTCGCGCACGTCGCCCTGGAGAGCGAGTACACCGATCGTGGGCACAGCCGATCCTTCCGTCCGGGTACGGGTTTCCACAATTCAACACCAAAACGCCCTGCCATCTTCCTTTAGGGCCGCCCGCGGAGCCACCTCCATGAAGACGTCCTCGTGGTCGGAGACCCCGGCGCACGGTCCCTCTCGGGGCGAACATCCCTGCGCGGCGGCGGGTCGACGTGGCGCACTGGGCGGGAGACCCGCGAGGGCAGGAAGCCGACCACCGACGTCGAGGTCGCCGCCGCCGACGGTCCGGTATCCCCACGTCGGAGTTGGAGCAGGCACCGGATCTGCCGGGTGCGGTTGGGGGCGCAGGCCTGATGGGCGTCGTAGGAGGAGCTGACGAACAGGTCGATACCGCAGATCCGGAGGAGGGAAGGGTGGCGCGGAGGGCACGCGCGACGGACCGGCGCGGGGCGGGCAGCGCGTGGGGTTCGACGGCGACCCGCGCGCCCGTCCACCGCGGCCGCGGTGCTCTGCGCGCCTCGCGGGTGGTCGAGGCGGGTCGGGACGGCAGGCGTACGGTGTGGCCGCCGTGGAAGGTCAGCTCCACGAGCCGGTGCGCCCGTGCGGAGGCGGCGGCTCGGGGCGGGAGCCGCCTCTGCGGCGAGCGTCAGGACCGGTCCCCCACGGCATGGGGACCAGGCGGAGGTCAGGGCGCGGGAGCCGGGCGGACGCCGAGGACGGCGTGGTCGGCGTCCACGCGGACCAGGGCTCGCAGGTGGCGGCGGCGCAGCACCAGGACGGCCATGCCGATCGCGCAGCGGGCGGCGCCGGCCCAGTACGGCAGCCCCGGGTCGATCTCCTCGCCCAGCTTGGTCGCGATGAACGGCGCCGGCGCGCCACCGGTCCAGCGCACGAGGTTGTAGCCCGTCGAGGCGACGGGCCGCGGGGCGTCGGAGACCGCCATGGCCGACTCGGTGAAGACGGTGTTGTTCAGGCCGATGGGGATGCCCGCCAGGACGGTGAAGACGACGACGCCCGCGTGGCCGGACAGCGCGATGCCGATCTGGAGGACGGCCAGCAGCGCCAGCGCCGGCGCGCCGAGCCCGGTCCTCACCGTCGGCCTGGCGCCCGGCTCGAGCAGCACGGCGAGAAGCCGGCGGCCATGAGCGTGGCGGTGCCGAAGAACGGCGCCCGCCAGCTCCAGTCGCCGAGCAGGGCGCCGACGAGGGGGCCGGTGGACAGGCCCAGGCCGAGCGCGGCCTCGTACAGGATGATGGCCGATTCCGCGCCGCCGCCGGCGGCGTCGACGATGACGGCGAGCGCGGTGGCCACGAACAGGGCGTTGCCGAGGCCCCGGCCCGCACGGAAGCCGACCAGCTCGGCGACGCCGGTGGAGGTCCCGGCCAGCGCGGCGAAGTGGACGACCAGCGCCAGGCCGGCCGGCAGCGTGCGCCTGCCGCCGATGCGGCTGGAGACCCAGCCGGTGACGAGCATGGCCACGGCCGTCACCAGGAAGTAGCCGGTGAACAGCAGCGAGACCTGGCTCGGCGTGGCCTCGCAGACGGGCGCTGCCGACGACTGCCGACGACTGCCTACGACTGCCTACGAGCGGCCGAGCTTGGCCAGGACGGGCAGGGCGGCGGCGAGGGTGGCGCGCTCCTCCTCGGTGAGCGCGGCGAGTTCGCGGGTGAGGTTCGCGATCCGCGTCCTGCGGACGTTCTGCAGCCGTTCGCGGCCCTCGGCGGTGAGCTCGACCGTCCTGACGCGGGCGTCGGACGGGTCCGTGCCGCGCGCCACGAGGCCCGCGTCCTCCAGCCGGTTGATCTGGACCGTCATCGTGGGGAGCTGCACGGCGTGCTCCTCGGCGAGCGCCGTCATGCGCCGGGGGCCGTGTTCGAGCGAGCCGAGCACCCCGTACTGCTGGCTGGTCAGGGGCTGGCCGGCGGAGTAGCGCCTGAGCAGGTAGACCAGGTGCCGCAGCTCCACGGCGACCTGCTCGGCCAGGTGGGTGGGATCGTCCCTCATGCTTAGCCCAACTAACTTAGTTTTCTAATATTCCGTGACATGACATGAAAAGGCCCGGCCCCGGACTCCGGAGCCGGGCGAGCGCCCACCTTACGGGCGTTCGGTCTCCAGGCGGACGGTCTCCTCCACCGTCATCTCCTGCCTGATGCGCAGCGCCGGGTCGAGCGGGCGCACGTACGCCTGCTGCACGCCGGGCACGCGGTCCTCGATGACGAAGGTGGCCCGGGTGTACGCCTCGGCGCCGGGCGTCTGGACCCGCGGCACGACCTTGAAGTCGGCCGTCATCCGGTCGCGCTCGATCGTGGTGAGCACGTAGCCGCGCTGGTTGTTGTAGAACTTCAGGTGCGGGTTGATCCCCAGGAACGGGTGTTGCGCCGGGTCGGAGTCGGCCCCGTCCCCGCCGGTCGAGATCGACGTGGCGACCAGCTCCGAGCCGACCGTGGGCCCGGTCGGGTCGTCGTAGTCGAGCTTGAGGTCGCTGGCCCAGTGGGCGTGCACGTCGCCGGTGAGCACCACCGGGTTGCGCACCTCCGCGTCGATCCAGCCCTGCGTGATCCGCTGACGGGAGGCGACGTAGCCGTCCCAGGCGTCCTGCGAGGTGATCTTCGCGGGACCGGCGTTGTTGTCACGCTGGGCGAAGAAGACCTGCTGGCCGAGGATGTCCCACTGGGCCCGCGACTTGCGGAAGCCGTCCAGCAGCCACGACTCCTGCTCGGCGCCGGTGATCGAGCGGGCCGGATCGACCGCGGCCGGGCAGTCGCGGTAGCCGTCGCCGCAGCCCTGGTCGTCGCGGTACTGGCGGGTGTCGAGCATGTGGAACGTGGCCATCCGGCCCCACCGGATGCGCCGGTAGAGCTGCATGTCGATGCCGCGCGGGATCGAGGTGCGGCGCAGCGGCATGTTCTCGTAGTAGGCCCGGAAGGCGGCCTCGCGGCGGGCGAGGAAGTTCGGCTGCGGGTTCTCCGGCCGTTCGGGCACCTCGTCGGCCCAGTTGTTGTCCAGTTCGTGGTCGTCCCAGACGACCAGCCAGGGCGCGGCGGCGTGCGCGGCCTGCAGGTCGGGGTCGGCCTTGTACTGGGCGTGACGCTGGCGGTAGTTGGCCAGGGTCTCGGTCTCGGGGCCCTCGTGGTGGCGGACGTTGCCGCCGGGGATCGTGTAGCTGTTCCTGGTGTACTCGTACTGGTAGTCGCCCAGGTGCAGGACGAGGTCCGGGTGGTCCTCGGCCAGGCGGCGGTACGACGTGAAGTAGCCGTGCTCGTACTGCGCGCACGAGACGAACGCCATCGACAGGGCGCCGCCGTACGACCCCGGTGCCGGGGCGGTGCGGGTGCGGCCGAGCGGCGAGACGTACGGGCCGACGCGGAAGCGGTACCAGTACTCGCCGTCGGGGCGCAGCCCGTCCACCTCGACGTGCACGCTGTGGCCCCACTCGGGCGCGGCCACGGCCACGCCGGAGCGGACGACGCGGCGGGCGCGTTCGTCGGCGTACACCTGCCACTGCACGGTGAAGGGCCGCTGCGGCATGCCGCCGAGCCCGTCCTCGGCCAGCGGTTCCTGGGCGAGGCGGGTCCACAGCACGAAGCCCTCGTGGTCGGGGTCGCCGCTGGCGACGCCGAGAGTGAACGGGTCGGTGCGCAGGCCGCGCGAGGCGAGCGTCCTGGCGGTCTCGGCGGCGGGGTCGGGGTCGGCGTGCGCGGTGGCGGCGGGGATCGCTGCGGCGGCGCCCGCCGCTAAGCCGGTGACGAGGAAGTGCCTTCGGTTCAGTCGGGACACGTGTGGCTCCTGCTCGACGATCAAGGGTGCCGGACGCCCCGAGCTTGACTGGGAATCATGACGAGTCGGTGAACTCCAACCGACAAAAAAGACGACATCCTTCGCGGATGCCGCCTTTTCCTGAAATTTCCGCCGTCAGGCTGTGGCGCCCCCGCCGGGCCGGGCCGTGCGGCCCGCCCCGCCGCGAGGGATCATGTCACAGGAGGATCTGTGGCCTGCGCAGACGCGCCGAACGCCCTCTGGAGGGGCCCTGACGCCTGGACGCCTACCAGCCGCGCTCGGCCAGCCGGTGCGGCTGCGGGATCTCGTCGACGTTGATGCCGACCATGGCCTCGCCCAGGCCGCGCGAGACCTTGGCGATGACGTCGGGGTCGTCGTGGAAGGTCGTGGCCTTGACGATGGCCGCGGCGCGCTTGGCCGGGTCGCCCGACTTGAAGATGCCGGAGCCGACGAACACGCCCTCGGCGCCGAGCTGCATCATCATCGCGGCGTCGGCCGGGGTGGCGATGCCGCCCGCGGTGAACAGCACCACCGGCAGCTTGCCGGTCTTGGCGACCTCGGCGACCAGCTCGTACGGCGCCTGCAGCTCCTTGGCGGCGACGTACAGCTCGTCCTCGGGCAGCGAGGTGAGGCGCTTGATCTCGCCGCGGATGGTGCGCATGTGGGTGACGGCGTTGGAGACGTCGCCGGTGCCGGCCTCGCCCTTGGAACGGATCATGGCCGCGCCCTCGGTGATGCGGCGCAGGGCCTCGCCGAGGTTGGTGGCCCCGCACACGAACGGCACGGTGAACTGCCACTTGTCGATGTGGTTGGCGTAGTCGGCGGGCGTCAGCACCTCGGACTCGTCGATGTAGTCGACGCCGAGCGACTGCAGCACCTGGGCCTCGACGAAGTGGCCGATGCGGGCCTTGGCCATCACGGGGATCGACACGGCGTTGACGATGCCGTCGATCATGTCGGGGTCGCTCATCCGGGAGACGCCGCCCTGGGCGCGGATGTCGGCGGGCACGCGCTCAAGGGCCATGACGGCGACGGCGCCGGCGTCTTCGGCGATCTTGGCCTGCTCGGGGGTGACGACGTCCATGATGACGCCGCCCTTGAGCATCTCGGCCATGCCGCGCTTGACGCGCGCGGTTCCGGTGACGGGGGTGCTTTCTGGCGTGCTGCTGGACACGGTCATCCTCACGGCTCTCACGGCGGATCGGTACGTTTGTCAGGACTATCGTAGGTCCTGACGGACCCGTCCCCCGACATGCCACTATGTCAGGATTTATCCAGACGTCCGGACAGTCTGGCTCAGGGGATGACGGGCTTGCGGCTGGCCAGCGCCACCCAGACCTGCCCGGGCGCGAAGTTCATCGGCTCACCGCTCTCAGTGGTGAACGTCGTGCCGCCGTCCTCCGATTCCCGCTCCCACTTCGCCTTGTACGCCTTGCCGTCGCGCAGCACGATCGCCGAGCCCTTGCCGGTGGTGTGCACGAGCGGCGTGTAGCTGTCGTTGGAGTCGTGGAACTCCGAGCGCTCGGTCTTGGTGTACTGGATGACGACGGTCGGCGCGCTGAGCTGGCCGCCCTCCGCGGCCATGTCCTTCTTGCCGTCCTGCGCGATCATCCACTGCTCCTTCGCCTGCGACCAGGTGAAGGTGAAGCGCGCGGCGGGCCACCTGACGGTGTACGACTTGCGCTCCACGCCGCCCTCCGCGGGCGGGTCACCGAAGGTGAAGCCGATGTCCTTGGCCTTGCTCGCCTTCGGCGCCGCGGACAGCAGCTTCTTGGTCCGGGCGAACAGGTTGTAGGGCGCGCTGCGGCCCGGCTCGCGGTAGTACGCGCCGGGGTTCCTGGTGTCGCCCACGTCGAACAACGACGCCTCGGCGATGTACGGCAGCAGCTTGCTCTGCGCCCCCGAGTAGGCGAAGGCCGGCTTGCCGAACTGCGGCGCGATGTGCAGGTCGGAGATCCGGGCGCTGCGCACCGGGCCCACCTTGGGCGGGATCTTGGAGGAGAAGATCGCCATGAGCCGGGTCAGGCCGGCCTCGACCTGCTCGACGTAGACGATGTCGGCGCTCTTCAGGCCGAGCTGCGGCTTGCCCGCCGCGGTGTTCTCGATCTTCACCGCGACCACGGGCTTGAGCGACTCGTACGGCATGCCGGTGAACGGATGGGTCTTGACCGGCTCCTGCTCCTGCGCCTCGGGCGCCAGCGTGGCGGCCTGCGGCGCCTTGCCCGGCGCCGGTTCGCTGGAGGAGCAGGCCGCGACGGGCACCACCACGGCGGCGCCCGTCAGCCAGATCATGATCATCCGGGGTAGCCGCACGTGACAACACTCCTTGCTTCGACCCTTAAACGGGATGAAGCTTACTGGCTTCACCAAATCAGGTCATTCGGTTGCCATAGTCGCCGGCGGATTGTCATCAATCTCGAAGAATCGCGGGTAGGCGGTGTGTCCGGCCAGGCGCAGGGTCCTGGCCAGCCAGCGCCGCTGCGCCGTACGGGTGACCGCGACCGCGTTGTTGTAGAAGCGGCGCGAGTAGACGACCTTGGCCACGGCGGTGTCGAGCTCCTCCAGCAGCTCGCGGCCCGCGGCCGACTCCGCCAGCTTCTCGCGGAAGCGCTCCTGGTCGACCACCGCCCGCAGGGCGCGCGACAGGTCGCTCTCGGCGTGTTCGCGCTCCTCGGGCCCGGCCGTCCTGGCCTCGTGGGCCGCCGCGGCCAGCACGAGCGACGTGGCCGGGTCGAGCAGCCGCGAGCCGGCCAGCTCCAGCACCACGGCGCGGCGCCGCATCAGCGCGGCGTCCAGTGACTCCTGGGCCAGCTCCAGCCGGATGTGCAGGCGGTCGAGCCGGCCCGCGCGCCAGGAGATGTAGACCGCCGTGAGCACGACGACGATCCCCACGATCAGGATGGTCGTGATCACAGGTCTTCCTCCACCCGGCCGGCGCCGCTCGTGGTGACCGTCTCGTAGACGCGCACGACGTCGCGGGCCACCGTGGACCAGTCGTACTTCCTGACCGCCACGAGCGCCTCGGCCGCCAGCTTGGCGCGGCGCTCGGGGTCGTCGAGCAGCGCGGCGGCCTCGCGCGCCAGCGAGGCGGGGTCGCCGTTGGCGAACAGCGCGCCCGCCTCCCCCTCCCCCAGCACCCTGCGGAACGCCGGGATGTCGCTGGCCAGCACCGTCGCGCCGGATGCCATCGCCTCGGCGAGCACGATGCCGAAGCTCTCGCCGCGCGTGTTGGGCGCGCAGAACACGTCGACCGAGTGGTAGGCGCGGATCTTGTCGGCCTCGCTCACCATGCCGAGCACGGTCACCCGGTCGTGGAACTCCTTCGGCACCCGTTCGTAGACGTCCTTCGCGTCGCCGGGGCCGGCGATGAGCAGCTTGAGGTCGCGGCGCTCGGCCGCGAGCGCGCGGAAGGCGTCGAGCAGGATCGGCAGGCCCTTGCGCTCCTCGTCCATGCGGCCGAGGAAGCCGATGGTGGCGCCGTCGGGGCCCCAGCCGTCGAGCGGCTCGGCCTCGGTGTAGCGGGAGACGGTGACGCCGTTGGGGATCAGCACCGCGTCGCCGCCGAACTGCTCCACCAGGCTCTTGCGCGCGGCGTCGGAGACGGCGATGCGCCCGCTCAGCTTCTCCAGCGCGCTCTGCAGCACCGGCTCGGCCACCGCGATGGCGCGCGAGCGCTGGAACGACGCGTGGAACGTCGCCACGATCGGCCCCCTGGCCGCCCAGCAGGCCAGCACGCCGAGACTCGGGATCAGCGGCTCGTGGATGTGCAGCACGTCGAACCCGCCCGTACGCACCCAGCGCCGCACCCGCGCGGCCGACAGGAACCCGAACGACATCCGCGCGACCGACCCGTTGTACGGCACCGGCACCGCCCGGCCCGCCCCCGTCACGTACGGGGGCAGCTCGTCGTCGTCGGCCGCCGGGGCGATCACCGACACCTCGTGTCCCTGGGTCATGAGCGCCTGGGCCAGGTCGTCGATGTGCTGTTTGACGCCGCCCGGCATGTCCCAGGAGTAGGGGCAGACGATGCCGACCTTCATCGCGGCAGGTCCTCCAGCCAGAGCCGCTGGAGCATGTGCCAGTCTTCGGGGTGCTCGGAGATGCCCTTCTCGAACACCTCGGTCATGCGCTGGGCGAGGAAGGCGACCTTCTCCTGCCGGGTGCCCTCCTCGGGGACGGGCACCTCCTCGTGGATGTGGATGCCCCACTCGTCGCCGACGAAGTAGACGACGGCGGGCAGCAGCGCCGCGCCCGTCTGCACGGCCAGCAGCGGCGGTCCGGCGGGCACCTTGGTGGTCGCGCCGAAGAAGCGCACCTCGATGCCGCTCTTGGTCAGGTCGCGCTCGGCGGGCAGGCAGACGGCACGGCCCTTGCGCAGCCGCGAGGCGAGGGTGCCGAAGTTGTGGCCGTCGCCGCCGGTCAGCGGCAGCACCTCCATGCCGAGACCTTCGCGGAAGGCGACGTAGCGCCGGAACAACGACTCGGGTCTCAGCCGCTCGGCCACGGTGGTGAACGGATGGCCCACGCCCACCAGCCACGCGCCGGCGGCGTCCCAGTTGCCCATGTGGGGCAGGGCCAGCACGACGCCCCGGCCCGCCGCCAGGTTGTCGTGGATGTGCTCGGCCCCGATGACGTGGGTGCGGCGCACGATCTCCTCGGAGCTCATGGACGGCAGCCGGAACACCTCGTGGAAGTAGCGGAAGTACGAGCGCATGCCGGCCCTGGTGAGCTCGCTCAGCTCACGGTTGCCCGGCTCCAGCCCGGTCACCCTGGCCAGGTTGGACTCCAGCCTGCGCACCGACTTGCCGCGCCGGCTCCAGACCCGGTCGGCGAGGAACCGGAAGACCGCGGCCGTCGGGCGCTCAGGCAGCAGCGGCACGAGCTTCCATCCGGCCGCGAAGCCGGCGGCCACCACCCGGTCCCCGAAAGACACCTTCTCGCTCATGTCTGCCTCGTCTGCTGGTAGACCGCCATGACGCGCTGCCCCACGGTGATGACGCTGGCCGCCGCGAGCAGCCACATGCCCGCGGCCAGGACGTACGGGACGCCGAGCCCCGACAGGAAGGTCGCGACCAGCGCCACGACGAGCCGCTCCGGCCGCTCGGCCAGCCCGACGTCCGCCGTCAGCCCGAGCCCTTCGGCCCTGGCCTTGGCGTAGGAGACCAGAGCGCCCGCGATCAGGCACAGCAATGTCACCGCCGCCATCAGCGTGTCGTCTCTGGACATGAAATACAAGATCAGGCCCGCGAAGATGGCGGAGTCGGCCACCCGGTCGAGCGTCGAGTCGAGAAACGCCCCCCAGGTGGTGCCCCCCTTCCCGCCGAGCCGGGCCACCACACCGTCGAGCAGGTCGAACAGCACGAAGACGGTGATGACGAGGGCCCCCACGGTCAGGTGGCCAAGGGGGAAGAAGAGCAGAGCCGACACGACCGTGCCGAGGGTGCCGGCCGCCGTGACGGCGTCCGGGCCGATCCCGCGGCCGACGAGTGCCCTGCCCAGCGGGGTGAGTATCCGGGTCACGGCCGGGCGCAGGAGTTTGAGCATCGCCGTCCGATCGTAGGCCATCGGAACCTGACAACTTTCTTTGCTCCGGCCCCCTTGTGATATCCGCCACACGGGTATTTGGTGAACACACCGCGTCCATGCGGTTTCTACTCGCTCCGCGCGGGCGCGGCGTTGGACCCAACCGACGTACGCGGGAGGCTGATGTGGCGGAGAAGAACGCGGGCGGCACCGTGGGAGCCGCGGGCAGGGCACTCGCGGCCGACCGGGCTGATGCGATTCGCAATGTCGTGCTGGTCGGCCACTCAGGAGCGGGAAAGACGACTCTCGTCGAGCACCTGCTGGCCGCGACGGGAACCGTCCAGCGACCCGGACGGGTCGAGGACGGCAACACGGTCAGCGACTTCGACGAGGTCGAGGTCAGGCAGCAGCGGTCGGTCAACCTCGCGGTGGCCCCGCTGACGTACGGCGGCGTCAAGATAAACCTCCTCGACACCCCCGGCTACGCCGATTTCGTCGGAGACCTGCGCGCCGGGCTGCGCGCCGCCGACGCCGCGCTGTTCGTGGTGTCGGCCTGCGAGGGCGTCGACGGGCTCACCCAGATGCTCTGGGAGGAGTGCGCCCAGGTCGGCATGCCGCGCGCGGTCGTCATCACCAAGCTCGACCACCAGCGGGCCAACTTCGAGGAGGTGCTCGTCACCTGCCAGGACGTCTTCGGCGACGGCGTGGCCCCGCTGTATCTCCCGGTGATCACCAACGGTCACGTCAACGGGCTGATCGGGCTGCTGTCGCAGAAGTTCTACAACTACGCCTCGGGCGACCGGGCGGAGAAGGACCCCGGCGCCGAGTACGCCGCGCAGATCGAGACGTACCGGGGCGACCTCATCGAGGGCATCATCCAGGAGAGCGAGGACGAGTCGCTCATGGAGCGCTACCTCGCCGGCGAGCCGATCGACGGCATCATGCTCATCGAGGACCTGGAGAAGGCCGTCGCTCGCGGCAGCTTCTACCCCGTGCTCTGCACCGGGTCCGGCGTGGGCGCGACGGAGGTGCTGGAGCTCATCACGCAGGGCTTCCCATCTCCGCTCGAACACTGCCAGCACGAGGTCAGCGACCTGTCCGGCAAGCCGGTCCAGGACATCGCGTGCGACCCGGAGGGCCCGCTCCTGGCCGAGGTCGTCAAGACCACCAGCGACCCGTACGTGGGCCGCATCAGCCTCGTACGTGTCTTCTCCGGCACGCTGCGGCCCGACATGACCGTGCACGTCTCCGGCCACGGCCTGGCCGAGCGCGGCCACGAGGACCACGACGTGGACGAGCGCATCGGCACGCTGTCGTGCCCGCTGGGCAAGCAGCAGCGCACCACGCCCAAGGCCATCGCGGGCGACATCGTGGCCGTGGCCAAGCTGTCGCGCGCCGAGACCGGCGACACGCTGTCCGACGTGGAGCGGCCGCTGTGCATGACGGCCTGGAGCATGCCCGAGCCGCTGCTGCCGGTGGCCATCAGGGCCAGGTCGAAGGCCGACGAGGACAAGCTGTCACAGGCCCTGGCCCGGCTGGTGGCCGAGGACCCGACCCTGCGGCTGGAGAACAACGCCGAGACCCGGCAGCTGGTCCTGTGGTGCATGGGCGAGGCGCACACCGACGTGGTGCTCGACCGCCTGGCCAAGCGCCACGGCGTCGAGGTCGAGCGGATCGAGCTGCGGGTGCCGCTGCGCGAGACGTTCGGCGGCAAGTGCCAGGCGATGGGCCGCAACGTCAAGCAGACCGGCGGCCACGGCCAGTACGCGATCTGCCACATCGAGGTCGAGCCGCTGCCGTCCGGCTCGGGCTTCGAGTTCGTCGACAAGATCGTCGGCGGCGTGGTGCCGCGGCAGTTCATCCCGTCGGTGGAGAAGGGTGTGCGGGCCCAGATGGAGCGCGGCGTCGTCGCCGGCTACCCGATGGTCGACCTGCGCGTCACCCTGTACGACGGCAAGGCCCACCCCGTCGACTCCTCCGACATGGCCTTCCAGATAGCCGGGCAGCTGGCGCTCAAGGAGGCCGCGTCGAAGGTGCCGACGCTGCTGCTGGAGCCGGTGGACGAGTTGTCGGTGCTGGTGGCCGACGACTACGTGGGCTCGGTGATGTCCGACCTGTCGTCACGGCGCGGGCGCGTGCTCGGCACCGAGCCGGTCGGCACCGGCCGGACCCTCGTCAAGGCGGAGGTGCCCGAGCTGGAGATCACCCGTTACGCCATCGACCTGCGCTCGATGTCGCACGGCACCGGCACCTTCCACCGGAGCTTCCTGCGCTACGAGCCGCTGCCGCCGAACCTGGCGAGCAAGGTGACCGCCGCCGACTGACGGCCGTGCCGGGAGGGAATGTCCCTCCCGGCACAATTTTAGTCATTTATCACAGAAGTATCACGAGTCTATTTCGATTTTCCGTCCCGACCATGGCGGCCCGGGTGTCACACTGGGTGGCACTATGCGTACTGGACGGCCCCTCCTAGCCGCCGCCGTGCTCGCGGTCGTGACCACCACGGCCGCCTACGCCTTCGGCCCCGACGCCGAGCTGAGCCCCGCGGCGAGCCAGAAGAAGACGACCACCTCCACGCCCTATCCGGCCTGCAAGGCCGACGCGCGCTATCCGAAACGGGAGCTGCGCGGGGTGTGGATCGCCACGACCCAGAACATCGACTGGCCCTCCAGGGCCGGCCTGCGGCCCGAGCGGCAGCGGGCCGAATACGTCAAGATCCTGGACAGCGCCGCCAAGCGCAACCTCAACGCGGTCTTCGTCCAGGTGCGCCCGGCCTCCGACGCGCTGTACAAGTCGTCGCTCGAGCCGTGGTCGCAGTACCTGACCGGCACCGAGGGCAAGGATCCGGGCTGGGACCCGCTGCCGTTCCTCATCTCCGAGGCCCACAAGCGGGGCATGGAGTTCCATGCCTGGTTCAACCCGTATCGCGCGTCCTACAAGGACAGCGTCTCCAAGCTGCCCCGCAACCACCCCGCCCGCCGGCATCCGGACTGGGCGGTCGAGTACGGCGGCCGCCTCTACTACAACCCCGGCCTGCCGGCCGTGCGCGAGCACGTGGTCAAGGTCATCAACGACGTCGTCAGCCGCTACGACATCGACGGCGTGCACTTCGACGACTACTTCTACCCCTATCCGGTGGCGGGCGCGACGTTCGACGACAGGGCGGCCTTCCGCAAGTACGGCGAGGGCAAGAAGCTCGCCCAGTGGCGGCGCGACAACGTCGACACGCTCGTCGCCGAGGTCGACAGGACCGTCCATCGTGCCAAGCCCCACGTGCGCTTCGGCATCAGCCCGTTCGGCATCTGGCGCAACAAGTCCAACGACCCGACCGGCTCGGCCACCTCGGGCATGTCCGCGTACGACTCGATCTACGCCGACGCGCGGGCCTGGGTCAAGGACGGCACGGTCGACTACCTGCTGCCGCAGCTCTACTGGCCGCGCGGGCACCGCCAGGCCGACTACAACACGCTGGTCCGCTGGTGGTCCGACGAGGTCAAGGGCAGCGACGTGCAGCTCTACATCGGCCAGGCCCTCTACCGCGTCGGCACGCGCGACGACCGCGCCTGGACGCGTCCGGGCGAGCTGGCCGCCCAGGTCGGCGTCAACCGCGCCTCCAAGCAGGTCGACGGCGAGGTGTTCTTCAGCGCCAAGCAGCTTCTGACCAACCCGCTGCGGGCGATGGACCGCGTCGCCACCTCCTACTACAGCCGTCCCGCGCTGCCGCCACCGGCGCCCGACGCCGGCGGCCAGGCGCCCGCGGCGCCGCAGGGGGCCAGGGCGCAGGGGACGGCGCTGTCGTGGACTCCCGCGCAGGGGGCCCGCGCCTACGCGGTCTACCGGTTGCCGAAGTCGGGGCGCGACTGCCACACCGCCGACGCCCGCGACCTGGTGGCCGTGGTGGGTGCCCCGTCCTACACCGCGAAGGCGCCCGGCACCTACCTGATCACCTCGATCGACCGCGCCTCCCGCGAGAGCGACGCCGTCCGGGTGAAGACGGGCTGACAAGCGTCTGAACGTCCGTGGCCGGGGCCGCTCTTCGGGCCTCGGCCATCGGCGTTCGGGGGGTGTGCGCGAGGGGACCGGCGGGGTGCCGGTGCATGAGAAGGTAGTCGCGTCCGGTGGCGCCGGAACATGACCTTGCTCTACCGTGCCACGGAACCGAAGCGACCACGGGAGGTCATCGGCGTGAGGCGTGCGCTCATCGTGCTGGCCGTGCTGGTCGGCCAGCTGCTGGCCGGGCACGGCCCGCTCGCCGGGCCGGCCAGGGCGGACGACGCCGGCGGCAGGGTCGCTCTCATCGGCGTGCCCGCCCTGCACTGGAACGACATCACCCCGTCCGACACACCCCACCTGTGGAAGCTGGCCGCCTCCAGCGCGATCGGCTCCCTGTCGGTGCGCACGGTCGGCAACGTGACCTGCCCGTACGACGGCTGGCTGACCGTGTCGGCCGGCACCAGGTCGGCGGCCGGCTACCGCTGCGGCGCGCCCCCCACGCCCGAGAAGCAGGGCGACGGCGCGGTCATCCCCGGCTACCGCTACCTCATCGACGTGGCCGGGCAGCGCTACGCCGGCACCCTCGGCCAGTCGCTCAAGACGGCCGGCCAGTGCTCGGTCGCGATCGGCCCGGGCGCCGCGCTGGCGCTGGCCGACCAGCAGGGCGCGGTCCGGAGCTACCGCGACTCCGCCACGGGCCTCACCACCGCCGACCTGGAGCGCTGCCGGATGGTCGCGATGGACGTCGACGACCTCGTCGCCCCCTACCTCAAGGACGGCCCGCTGCCCGCCGAGCCAGAGCTGCTCGGCCCCGCCGAGCGGCGCCAGGCGCTGCGCCAGGCCGACGCCGAGGTGGGCGCGCTGCTCACCGCCCTGCCCGCCGGCACGACGGTGCTGCTGGCGGGGATGTCCGACCACGGCTCGGTGCCCCACCTGCGGGTGTCGGCGCTGCAGCGGCCGGGCGCCGAGGGCCGCCTGCTCGGCGCCGCCTCCACCCGCCGCGACGACATCTCGATCCTGCCCGACCTGACCGCCACCGTGCTCGCCGAGCTCGGCGTCGCCGTGCCGCCTACCGTCGTGGGCGTGCCGCTGCGGGTCGGCGACCCCGGCGCCACCGTCGAGCAGCTGCGGCGGGCCGACGCCAGCGCCCAGACGATGCGCTCGGCCAAGGGCCAGTACTTCACCGCGCTGGCGGTGATCCAGGTCCTGTTCTACGTCGGCGCCTTCCTGCTGCTGCGCCGCCGCACCCACTGGCGCTGGCTGCGCGTGGCGGCCGTGGCCGTGGCGGCCCTGCCGGTCACCTCGTTCCTGGTCAACCTGCTGCCGTGGAGCGACCACGTGGGGCTGTTCGGCGGCATGCTCGCGTGGTGGGCGGCGATCACCGTGCTGGCGCTCGCCGGGCCCTGGCGGCGCAGGCCGCTCGGCCCGCTGGCCGTGGTCGCCGGCGTCACCGCGCTGACGCTCGTCGCCGACCTGCTCACCGGCACCACGCTCCAGCTCAACAGCTTCATGGGCTACAGCGCCGAGCAGGGCGCCCGCTACTTCGGCCTGGGCAACATCCCGTTCGCGCTGCTGGCGACCGGCACGCTGCTGAGCACCACCGTGATCGCGCACCGGTGGCCGGGCAAGGTGGGCGTGGCCGCGATCGTGGTGCTGGGGGCGATCGCGATGGTGCTGGGCGGGTCGGGCCTCGGCAGCGACTTCGGCGGGGTGATCGCGTTCGTGCCGGGCATCGCGGTGACGGCGCTGATCCTGTCGGGCAAGCGGGTGTCGCTGGCGAAGCTGGCGGCGTTCTGCGTGGCCGGCGGGGTGATCGTGATGGGCTTCGCCTGGTACAACTACCTGCAGCCGCCCGCCGAGCAGACCCACCTCGGCAGGTTCGTCGGGCAGGTGCTGACCGGGGAGGCGTTCGATGTCATCTGGCGCAAGCTGGAGGCCATGCTGGCCACCCTGCTCAGCCCCAACCTGATGCCGATCGTGATCGTCGCCGTGGCGTTCCTCGTCTACGCGATCCTGCGGCCCGAGCAGGCGTCGGCGGGGGTGGTGCCGGCGGCGTTCGAGCACTCCCCCGCGCTGCGGGCCGGGCTGATCGGCACGCTCGTCAGCGGCGTGGTCGGGATGCTGGTCAACGACTCCGGCGCGGCCGTGCTGTCCATGGCGCTGGCGCTGGCCGTGCCGCTGCTGCTGGCCACCGGCATCGGCGCGGTGGCCTTCGGCCGTGGGTCAGCCCCAGGCGTCGGCGAGCAGTTGTCGGGTGTCCCGAAGTAGCTGCGGCAGCACCTTGGTCTGGGCGACGACCGGCATGAAGTTGGTGTCGCCGCCCCACCGGGGCACGACGTGCTGGTGCAGGTGGGCGGCGATGCCGGCGCCCGCGACGTGGCCGAGGTTCATGCCGACGTTGAAGCCCTGCGCGCCGCTGGCCTTGCGCAGCGCCCGCAGCGACTTCTGGGTGTACTCGCCGAGCTCGGCCACCTCGGCGGCGTCGAGCTCGTCGTAGTCGGACACATGCCGGTACGGCACCACCATCAGGTGGCCGGAGTTGTACGGGTAGAGGTTGAGCACCGCGTAGACCGCCGCGCCCCTCGCCACGATCAGGCCGTCCTCGTCGCTCATCGTCGGGATGACGTCGAACGGGCATCCCTCTCCGGGGTCGCTGCCGGTCGGCTTGTTCTCGCCCTTGATGTAGGCCATGCGATGCGGGGTCCACAGACGCTGGAAGTTGTCGGGGGCCCCTGCCCCTGCCTGATCGTGCATAACTAGCAGCATATGACCACGGACAAACGGGGTGCTCTTCCGGCACAATCCTGATCATTCCCCCCGACAGGAGATCGCCATGACCGACACCGTGACCGAGCAGTCCGCCCCCGAGCAGTCCGACGGGCCTTCGTACATCGAGGCGCCGGCCACCGACTCGGCCGTGAAGGGGCGCATCAAGGTGGCCGACGAGGTGGTCGAGAAGGTCGCCGCGCTGGCCGCGCTGGAGGTCGAGGGCGTCGCGGACATGGGCGGCGACCTCGCGCGCGCCTTCGAGTCCGTACGCGACCGCATCGGCCTCGGCTCACGCCGCGCCAACCAGGGCGTCAACGCCCAGATCCACAACGGCGAGGTGGCCGTGAGCCTGACGATCGTGGTCGAGTACGGCCACGTCGTCATGGACGTCGCCTCCGAGGTCAAGACCAACGTGGCCATGATCGTCAGCCGGATGCTGGGCATGCGGGTCATGGAGGTCAACGTGACCGTGGACGACGTCCGCCTTCCCGGCGACACCCGACCCGCCCCGGGCGACCCGGCCGCCGACGAGGAGCCCTCTTCCGCCGCCTGACGGGGCGTTTCCCGGGTTCACATCCGGCGTGCGGCTGTCAGGATGAGACACATGACGGATCAGCTCGAGCCCATGCCCGAAGACTGGCAGCGTGCCCTGGCCATCGTGGCCCACCCCGACGACCTCGAGTACGGCTGCGCCTCCGCCGTGGCGGTCTGGACCGACGCGGGGCGCGAGGTCGTGTACGTGATGGTGACCCGCGGCGAGGCGGGCATCGACACCCTCGAACCGGTCAAGGCCGCGGCGGTGCGCGAGCAGGAGGAGCGGGCCAGCGCGGCGGTCGTCGGGGTCGGCCGGGTGGAGTTCCTCGGCCACGCCGACGGCGTCGTCGAGTACGGTACGGCGCTGCGCCGAGACCTGGCCGCCGCCATCCGCCGGCACCGCCCCGAACTGGTGATCACCCTCAACCCCGCCGACACCTGGCAGGACACGTACTGGAACACGCCCGACCACCGGGCGGTCGGCCGGGCCGTGCTCGACGCGGCCGGTGACGCCGGCAACCGCTGGATCTTCCCCGACGCCGGCGGCGAGCCGTGGGACGGCGTGCGCTGGGTGGCCGTGGCCGGCAGCGACTCCCCCACCCACGCCGTGGACGTGACGGACGGCCTGGAGCGGGGTGTGCGCTCGCTGCTGGAGCACCGTGCCTACATCGAGGCGCTGACCGACGAGGACCCGGAGGCGTACGCGCGCGGCCTCATCGAGGGCTTCGCCCGGCAGGAGGCCGAACGCTTCGGCGGGCGCCCGGCGGTCACGTTCCGGCTCTTCCCCCGCTAGCCCCGTCGGGCGGCGGAGCGGCCTCTACGGGAGCCGCTCCGCCGGCGGCCGGTCAGACCTGGACGCGGTGCTCGACGGCGCTGACGATCTCGGCGATCGCGTCGTCGATCGGGACGCCGTTCTTCTGCTCGCCGTTGCGGTAGCGGAACGACACCGCGCCGCCCGCGATGTCGTCGTCACCCGCGAGCAGCATGTACGGCACCTTGGCCTTCTGCGCGTTGCGGATCTTCTTCTGCATCCGGTCGTCGGAGGCGTCGACCTCCACGCGGATGCCGCGCTCACGCAGCCGCTTGGCGACGTCCTGGAGGTAGGGCACGTGGGCGTCGGCGATCGGGATGCCGACGACCTGCACCGGGGCCAGCCAGGCCGGGAAGGCGCCCGCGTAGTGCTCGACCAGCACGCCGAAGAAGCGCTCGATCGAGCCGAACAGCGCCCGGTGGATCATCACGGGACGCTTGCGGGTGCCGTCGGCCGCCTGGTACTCGAGCTCGAACAGCTCGGGCAGGTTGAAGTCGAGCTGGATGGTCGACATCTGCCAGGTGCGGCCGATCGCGTCGCGGGCCTGGACGGAGATCTTGGGGCCGTAGAAGGCGGCGCCGCCCGGGTCGAGCACGAGCTCGAGCTTCTCGGCCTCGGCCACCTCGCGCAGCGTCTGGGTGGCCTCCTCCCACACCTCGTCGGAGCCGACGAACTTCTGCGGGTCCTTCGTCGACAGCTCGAGGTAGAAGTCCTCGAGCCCGTAGTCGCGCAGCAGGGCGAGCACGAAGCGCAGCAGCGAGGTCAGCTCGTCGCGCATCTGCTCGTGGGTGCAGTAGATGTGGGCGTCGTCCTGCGTCATGCCGCGCACGCGGGTGAGGCCGTGGACCACGCCGGACTTCTCGTAGCGGTAGACCGTGCCGAACTCGAACAGCCGCAGCGGCAGCTCACGGTAGGAACGCCCGCGCGCCCGGTAGATCAGGTTGTGCATCGGGCAGTTCATCGGCTTCAGGTAGTAGCGCGCCCCCTCCAGCTCCATGGGAGGGAACATGCCGTCCTTGTACCAGTCGAGGTGGCCCGAGACCTGGTAGAGGTGCTCCTTGGTGATGTGGGGCGTGTTGACGAACTCGTAGCCCGCCTCCTCGTGGCGGCGGCGCGAGTAGTCCTCCATCACCTTGCGGACCACGCCGCCCTTGGGGTGGAAGACGGCCAGGCCCGAGCCCAGCTCGTCGGGGAAGCTGAACAGGTCGAGCTCGGCGCCCAGCTTGCGGTGGTCGCGCTTCTCGGCCTCCTCCAGCAGGTGGAGGTAGTCGTCCTGCTTCTCGCGCGACTCCCAGGCGGTGCCGTAGATGCGCTGCAGCTGCGGGTTCTTCTCGCTGCCGCGCCAGTAGGCGCCGCCGGAGCGCATGAGCTTGAACGCGGGGATCGACCGGGTGGACGGCACGTGCGGGCCGCGGCACAGGTCCTTCCACTTCAGCTCGCCGGTCTTGGGGTCGAGGTTGTCGTAGATGGTCAGCTCGCCGGCCCCCACCTCGACGGACTCCTCGTCGGCCGCCCCGCCCTTGAGCCCGATCAGCTCCAGTTTGTACGGCTCGGCCGCCAGCTCCGCGCGCGCCTCCTCGTCGGTGACGACCCGGCGGGAGAACAGCTGCCCCTGCTTGACGATCTCGCGCATGCGCTTCTCGACGCGCTTGAGGTCGTCGGGGTGGAAGGCCTGCTTGACGTCGAAGTCGTAGTAGAAGCCGTTCTCGACGGGCGGGCCGATGCCCAGCTTGGCCTCGGGGAACAGCTCCTGCACGGCCTGGGCCATGACGTGGGCGGTGGAGTGGCGCACGATCGCCCGGCCGGCGTCGCTGGAGACCTCGATCGGCTCGACCACGTCGCCGTCGGCCAGCGACCAGGCGAGGTCACGCGGCTCGCCGTTGACGCGGGCCGCGATGACGGTGCGGCCGTCCGCCTCCAGCGCCTGCCCGGCCGTCGTGCCGGCCGCGACCACACGCTCGGCTCCGGCGAGGGTGATGCGTAGCTCGGCTGACACGGTGACTCCCTTGGGATCGCGCTCGATGACGGGCACCGAGGCTGGTTCGAATGGTGAACACCGATGCTATCGCGGGCGAAACCCCATCCTGGTCAGCTCCTTGCGGCTGCCGTGGAAGACGTTGCGGTCGAGGGGCCTGTTGTCGTACTGGTGGATGGTCCAGTCGTTCCAGGGCTGGGGTATCGCGGGCTCCCCGCGCGGGCGCTCCGGGCTGGCGATCCACAGCGGATATTCGGCCAGCCCGGCGCAGTGGCCGTTCTGCGCGAACGTGTGGAAGGTGTAGATGAACGGCCGCACGCCGGTGTGCCGTTCGACGTAGTGGCACCACCGGCGCGCGTAGCGGGCGACCCGCTCGGGGCGCAGCCCGTCGTTGGTCTCCAGGTCGAGCGCGATCAGGTCGCCGCGGCGCAGGCCGCCGGCCGACCTGATCACGCCCAGGAAGTGACGCGCCTGCTCCAGGGGGTCGCCCTTGGGGCGGGCGAAGTGGTAGGCGCCGCACACGATCCAGCTTTCCCGCATGCCGTTCCAGTTGCGCGGAAACCACTTGTCGGTGTAATCGCCGCCCTCGCTCGCCTTGGCGAAGGCGAAGGCGACTCCTCGGTCGGCGTGGCCGGCCCAATTGACCGTGCCCTGCCAGTTCGACACGTCTATGCCCTGCAGCAAGCGCTTCTTCACCTTGCCGGAGTTTATTGAGACCTGCCCTGATCAGCCCTTCGCCGCGCCGATCAGGAGGGTACGGGTGCGTTCCCGGTTGGCGAACGGGGAGGCCACGAAGTCGGTCACGCCGGCCTGCCGCAGCTCGTCGAGCTTGGCCAGCACGGTGTCCTCGTCACCCACGATCGCCACGTCGCCGGGCCCGGCCGCGCCCTCCCGGTCGAGCATCGCGCGGTAGGACGGCAGGCGGCCGTACATCGAGAAGATCTCGTTGGCGCGGGCGACGGCGCCGGCCGGGTCGTCGGTGACGCAGATGGGCAGCGCGCACACGACGCGCGGCTCGTCGCGCCCGGCCTCGGCGGCCGCGGCCCTGATGGTCGGGGCGATGTGCTCGGCAACCGTCTTCGGCCCGGTCATCCACAGGACGGTGCCGGCGGCCACCGTGCCTGCCAGCTTGAGCATGCGCGGCCCGAGCGCCGCCACGAGCACGGGGACGCCGGCGCCCGGCGCGGTGATGCGGATGTTGGCCTTGAGCGTCTCACCCTCGTAGGAGACCTGCTCGCCCTTCGCGGCGGGGACGAGGATGTCGAGGTACTCCTTCATGTGCCGGCCGGGGCGCTCGAAGCTGTAGCCGAAGACGTTCTCGATGACGACCTTGTGCGACAGGCCGATGCCGAGGGTGAACCGGCCGCCGAGCGCGGCGTTGGCGGTCATGGCCTGCTGGGCGAGCACGGCCGGGTGGCGCGGGTAGGTCGGCACCACGGCGGTGCCCAGCTCGATGGGCGGGGCCTGCGCGCCCGCCGCGGCCAGGGCGGTGATGGCGTCGAGGCCGAAGATGTTGGACAGCCAGGCCGAGGTGAAGCCGTCGTCCGCCGCGCGGGCGATCTGGTCGCGGAGGGCGCCGATGGGGTCGTCCCCCTGGGGTTCGGCGAGGAGGTATCCGTAGCGCATAGAACAGAACTCCGTTCTGGTGACTGAGGCGAATGTATCTCGTCTCCGCCCGGCCGGGCGGTACCCGGCCGGGGCGCGGCCGATTTGTAAAGTGGGCTGCATGACGCACGAACGCGCGGGACAGCCCGCCCGGCCTTCGGACCTGGTCGACGTCGCACGGCTGGTGACGTCCTACTACGCCCTGCGTCCCGACCCCGTGGAGGTGGGGCAGCGGGTGGCGTTCGGCACGTCGGGGCATCGCGGGTCGTCGCTGAGGACGGCGTTCAACGAGGAGCACATCCTCGCCACGACGCAGGCGATCTGCGAATACCGGCGGGCGCAGGGCACCGACGGACCGCTCTTCCTCGGCATCGACACCCACGCGCTGTCGGAGCCGGCGCGGGTGTCGGCGCTGGAGGTGCTGGCCGCCAACGAGGTCGAGGTGCTCATCGACACGCGCGACGGCTACACGCCGACGCCCGCCGTCTCCCACGCCATCCTGCGGCACAACCGCGACCGCGCCTCCGGCCTCGCCGACGGCGTGGTCATCACTCCGTCGCACAACCCGCCGTCCGACGGCGGGTTCAAGTACAACCCGCCGCACGGCGGGCCCGCCGACACCGACGCGACCTCCTGGATCCAGGACCGCGCCAACCGGCTGCTGCAGGACGGCCTCAAGGGCGTGCGCCGAATCCCCTACACCGCCGCGCTCTCCCGGGCCGGGCGTCACGACTTCCTCGGCGCGTACGTGGACGACCTGCCGTCCGTGGTGGACCTCGACGCCGTCCGGGCGGCCGGCGTGCGCATCGGCGCCGACCCGCTGGGCGGGGCGAGCGTGGCCTACTGGGGCGAGATCGCCGAGCGGCACCGGCTCGACCTGACCGTGGTCAACCCGCTGGTCGACCCGACGTGGCGGTTCATGACGCTCGACTGGGACGGCAAGATCCGGATGGACTGCTCGTCGCCGTACGCGATGGCCTCGCTCATCGAGAACCGCGACAGGTACGACGTCTCCACGGGCAACGACGCCGACGCCGACCGGCACGGCATCGTCACGCCCGACGGCGGGCTGATGAACCCCAACCACTACCTCGCCGTGGCCATCTCCTACCTGTACGCCCACCGCGACGGCTGGCCGTCCGCGGCCGGGGTGGGCAAGACCATGGTCAGCAGCGGGATCATCGACCGGGTGGCCGAGTCGCTGGGCCGGCGGCTGTACGAGGTGCCGGTGGGCTTCAAGTGGTTCGTGCCGGGGCTGCTGGACGGCTCGCTGGGGTTCGGCGGCGAGGAGAGCGCGGGGGCGTCGTTCCTGCGCCGCGACGGGTCGGTGTGGTCCACCGACAAGGACGGCCTCATCCTGGCGCTGCTGGCCTCCGAGATCCTGGCCGTCACCGGGAAGTCGCCGAGCGAGCACTACCGCGAGCTGACCGGGCGCTTCGGGGAGCCCGCGTACGCGCGGGTGGACGCGCCGGCCACGCGCGAGGAGAAGGCCGTGCTCGGCAGGCTGTCGGCCGAGCAGATGACGGCCTCGTCGCTGGCCGGGGAGCCGATCACGGCGGTGCAGACGTCGGCGCCGGGCAACGGGGCCGCGCTGGGCGGGGTGAAGGTCTCGACGCGGAGCGCCTGGTTCGCGGCCCGGCCGTCCGGGACCGAGGACGTGTACAAGATCTACGCCGAGTCCTTCAAGGGCCCCGACCACCTGGCCAAGGTCCAGGAGGAGGCCCGCTCCCTCGTCTCGGCCGCCCTGGGCTGAGCGGCCGGGACGGTCGGTGGGGGTCAGTAGGTGAGGTGGCGGCCGCCGTCGCCGACGAGGGTCTCGCCGGTCACCATGTCCGACTCCAGCAGGGCGGTGACCAGCTGGGCGACGTGCTCGGGGCGGGCCGTGCGGCGCAGCGGCGCCTTCAGCTCCTCCTTCGTCGCCATCTCCGCGAACACCTGCTCCCCCACCCGGTCGATGTGCCAGCGGGTCGCGACCATGCCGGGCGCGACCGCGTTCACCCGGACCTCCGGCGCCAGCGCCGCCGCGAGGTCGCGGGTGAGCTGGAGCAGGGCGGCCTTGCTGACGCCGTACGCGATCGAGGAGCCGGTGGGGTGCAGCCCGGCGACGGAGGCCACGTTGACGATCGCGCCGCGCGCCGCGCGCAGGTCGGGGGCGAAGGCGCGGGCGCAGTAGAAGGCGCCCATGAGGTTGACGCCCATGATCTGCCGCCACACGTCGTCGGTGAGCCCCTCCAGGTCGGGGAACGGCACCCACCTGGTCATGCCCGCGTTGCACACCAGGACGTCCACCCGGCCGTGGGCGGCGCGCACGCGCTCGGCCATCCGGCGTACGGCGGCGTCGTCGGAGACGTCGGCGGCCAGCGCCTCGGCCTTGCAGCCCAGGCTCTCCAGGCGGGCGACCGTCTCCTGCGCCTCGCCGGCCGAGCGCGAGTAGCCGACGACCACCGCCGCCGCGCCCTTCCTGGCCAGGCGCTCCGCGACGGCCGCGCCGATGCCGGTGCCGCCGCCGGTGATCACGGCGACCGTGCCTTTGAGGTCCATGCTCCTCACTCCTCCGCCACGGGCTTGCGCACCGGGTCGATGCCGGCGATGTCGATGTCCGCTATGTCCGCTATGTCGATGTCCTTGGTCTCGCGCGAGGCGTAGAAGGCCACGAAGGAGATGACCGCCGTCCCGATGAGGAAGGCCGCCACCAGCCACGGGGCGCCGTCGAGCCGGGCCGCGAGGGCCGCGCCGATCAGCGGCGAGAACCCGGCCAGCGCCGCGCCCAGCTCGCGCGAGGCCGCGAAGCCGGTGTAGCGCACGCGGGCGCCGAACAGCTCGGCGTAGAAGACCGGCTGCACGGCGACCTGCGGGGCGAACCCGAACGCGCCCATGATCATCATGGCCAGCCACACCAGCCACGGCACCCCGGTGTCGACCATGAGGAAGTACGGGTAGACGAATAAGGCCACGAACACGACGCTGAACAGGTTGAGCGGGCGCCGTCCCACCCGGTCCGACAGGTTGCCGTAGACCGGCTGGAGCACGATGACGGTCAGCGCGAAGAGGATCACGCCGAACAGCGCGCCGTGGTTGGACATGCCGAGCTCGGCGGTGGCGTACGCGACGCTGAAGGTCGACAGCGTGTAGACGATGGCCGTGTCGTTGATGTGGGCGCCGACGCCGACGAGGAAGTTGCGCGGGTGGCGGGCCAGCGCGTCCTTGATCGGCAGCCTGACGATCTCGCGGGTCCGCTCCATCTCGCGGAACACCGGCGACTCGGCGACGCGCAGCCGTACGTACAGGGCCACGCCGATCAGCGCGAAGCTCACCAGGAACGGCAGCCGCCAGCCCCACGCCAGGAAGTCCTCCTCCGGCAGCAGCTGGACGAGCAGGAACGCCGAGGTGCCCAGCACCAGCCCGATCTGCACGCCGGTCTGGGCGAAGGAGGCGTAGTAGCCGCGCCGGCCGGGCGGGGCGTGCTCGGCCAGCAGCGTCGCCGCGCCGCCGAACTCGGCGCCCGCGCCGAGGCCCTGGCAGACGCGCAACAACGTGAGCAGGATCGGCGCCCACACGCCGATCGCGGGATGGGTGGGCAGCAGGCCGATCAGACCGGTGGACACGCCCATGATCAGCGTGGTGATGATCAGCGTGGAGCGGCGGCCGATCTTGTCGCCGAGGTGGCCGAAGAGCACGCCGCCGAACGGCCGGACCACGAAGCCCACCCCGAACGTGGCGAAGGCGGCGATGGTGCCGGCGGCGGGGTCGGAGTCGGTGAAGAACAGGCGGTTGAAGACGAGGGCGGCGGCGGTGCCGTAGATGAAGAAGTCGTACCACTCCAGGGCGGTGCCGACGAGGGCTCCGGTGACGACGCGCTTGAGCTCGGGTGAGGAGGTGGGGGGCGGCGTGGCGGACATCTAACCTCCAGGGGGCATGTCAGGCCAGGGAACGCCGAGCCGCGAGGCGAGACCCGTTAACTCCGCCCACACCGGCGCGGGCACCGGGATGCCCTCCTTCAGCCGCTCCGCGCGCGTACCGGCCTCGGGCTCCCCCGGGACGACCACTCCGGGGCCGGACGCGCGCAGCGCCTCGCAGAAGGATTCGACCTGGGCGACGTAGTCGTCCAGGGGGACGAACGCCGTGACGTCCACCGCGGTGACCACCGTGCCGAAGGTGCCGTCGTACTCGGGCGAGCAGGCGGTGCCGGTGCCGGTGAGCAGGCCGCCGACCAGCTCGATGAGCACGCTGAGCCCGTACCCCTTGTGGCCGCCGAACGGCAGCAGCGCCCCGCCCCGGTAGAAGTCGGCCGGGTCGGTGGACGGGCGGCCCTCCGGATCGACGACCACGCCCTCGGGGGCCGGCGAGCCTGCCGCGCGCAGCAGGCCGAGCTTGCCCTCGGCCATCGCGGCGGTGGCCCAGTCCATGACCACGGCCGCGCCGCCGGCCCGCGGCACGGCCCAGGCCATGGGGTTGGTGCCCAGCATCCGGCGGTGCCCGCCGTACGGGGCCACGGTCGGATCGGCGTTGCCGACGATCTGCGCGATGAGGCCCTGGCGGGCCAGCGCCTCGGCGTACTCGCCGAGCCGGCCGACGTGGTTGCACTCCCGGATGGCGACGACGCCGACGCCGTGGGCGGCGGCGAGCGCGGCCGCCTCGGCGGCGGCCAGGCGGGCGGCCGGTTGCCCGAAGCCGCGCCGTCCCGACACCACGGCCGTGGCGCCGCGTCGGGAGACGACCTCGGGCACGGCGCCGGGCCGGATGACCCCGGCGTCGATCTGGCCGAGGTACGGCACGATCCGGCGTACGCCGTGCGAGCCGTGACCGGCCAGGTCGGCCTCGACCAGCGATCCCGCGACGACCTCCGCGGCGCCGGACGGGACGCGCGCGGCGGTCAGCAGGTCGCGGGCGAGATCGCGCAGGAGGTCGGCGGTGATGACATGTGCGGATGCGTTCACGGTGACCCGCCTCGCTCTGGCAGGACTGACGTTCCGTGTGCGCGCTTATGCCCGCTTCCCGCTCCGCCAAACGGATCTCGGGAAAGGGCTTACCGCGCGGCATGGTCGGGCAGCTCAGGGGACCGCGCGGCGGTCAGGTCAGGGCGGGGGGTGGTGTGG
>NZ_POUD01000230.1 GCF_003236395.1 Nonomuraea aridisoli
GTCAGGGGGTGTGGAGGGCGGTGACGGCCACGGTGGTGTACCGCATGGTGAAGGCGCCGCCGATGGCGTCGAGGGCGTCGCCCACGGAGGCCAGCACCTCGGCCAGCTGCTCGGGCGGGAGCCGGGTGAACAGGCCGCTGGTCGGCACCTGGTCCAGCCACTCGTCACGGGTGTAGACGTGCTCCCAAGAGAACCGCCACCGCTCCGGCTGGCCGAACCCGCCCGCCTGCCGCATCCCGTCCTCGGCCTTCTCGCACATCAACCCGTACGGGTCCGAGTCGCCCGCGGCGCTGGTCGGATCGGGAGCGTCGGGCAGCACCCGCCGGTAGGCCGCGCCGAGCGCCTCGGCCACCTCGACCGGCGGGTGGAAGGAGTTCCAGAACACCGCCAGCCGGCCACCGGGACGCAGCACCCGCGCCGCCTTCGCCGCTCCGGCCACCGGATCCACCCAGTGCCAGGCCTGCGCGGCGACGACCGCGTCGAAGGTGCGGCCGGCCGCGTCCCACGCCTCGAACGTCGCCACCTCGACCTCGACCCCGGTGTCCCGGGCGAAGCGGGCCATCCGCGCGTCGGGCTCGACCCCGAGCACCGTGCAGCCGGCCGCCTGGAACTGGCGGGCGTCGATGCCGGTGCCGCAGCCCACGCTGAGCACCTCGCGCCCCGCGGTGACGATCCGCTCGATCAGGGGGACGGGGTAGGAGGGGCGGGCCCGGTCGTAACGTTCGGCGTCCACGCCGAACGACTCGGCGATCTGCCGCTGCTGATGGGGATCGCTCCCCGAAGGTATAGTGGGCATGTGCCCACTCTAAATGGGCAAGCGCCCACTCGTCAAAGAACTCGTCGAAGAGCTGGTCTGAGAAGGAGCGATGCACGGTGCCGACAGGGGTGGCCCTCCGCGACGTACGCGAGCAGTTGTTCGCCGCAGCCGAACGCGTCCTGCTCCGTGACGGGCCAGGCGCGCTGACCAGCCGGGCGGTCACCACCGAGGCGGGAGTGGCCAAGGGCGTGCTCCACAAGCACTTCGCCGACTTCGACGCGTTCCTCGCCGAGCTCGTCCACGAACGGGCCGCCCAGATCGGCCGCCTGGAGACCGCGCTGCGTGACTCGGCCGGCACCGGCTCCGTCGCCGGCCACCTCGCCGACGCCCTGATCGACGTGTTCGGGCCGGTCGGGCTGTCCATCGTCGGCCTCATCACCTTCCGCGACGGCCTGCGCGCCCGGCTGCGCCGGACGTGGCCGACGGGGATCCCCGTGCTCACGGAGGCCGCCGCCGCGATCGCCTCCTACCTCGCCGCCGAGCGCGACCGGGGCCGCCTCGCGCCCGACGCCGACGTCGACACGCTCGCGCTCACCCTGGTCGGGACGGGACACCTGCTGTTCTCCGGCCGGGACGGCACGCCGCCGGAGACGGAGGCCGTCCGCGGATACGTGACCTCCGTCCTGGGCGGCGCACTACGGGAGGCGTGAGGGCGGCTCAGGACCACTTCGCGCAGTGCTCGCCCAGCCAGCCGCCGGGGAGCTCCAGCCGGTGCTCCTTCAGCGTCCTGCGCAGGCGGTCGGCCTGGAAGTCGATGACGTCCGGCATGCCCGCCTGTACCAGCGCCGGCTCGCTGGTACGGTCCTCGCGGCACGCGTACAGGCCGGCGAGCAGCCCCAGGCCGATCTCCAGGGCCGCGTGGCGCGCCCCGACCCGTAGCCGGCGGGCCAGGTCCTCCCGGTAGGGGCGGATCACCTCGTCGACGAGTTCCCAGGCCGCGACGCGCAGGTCGACGTACCCGCCCCACTGCGGACCCGCGCGTTCGGCGAGGTCGCTCAGGCGCAGGCCGCGCAGCGCGTCGGAGACGTCCTTCGCCACCGCCGTCCAGTCGCCGCTGCCGAGCATCCGCCTGCCGAGCTCCTCCGCCTCGCGGGCCAGCTCGGGATGCGCCTCCAACAGGGCGAGCAACACCTCTCCACGCTCGGCCGCCGACAAGACGGCCAGCACCGTGCCATTCTCCATGGGGTCCCAACGTTCCTGTCCGCACAGACCTGAAAAGCGGTGACCTGCCAGGGGCGGAGTCGCGCGGCGACCGATCGAGCCGCATGCCTGCCTGCTCCGCCTGGCGCTCCAGAGGTGGAGCAAGCGCCCACGTTGCCGCACCCGTTCCGTGCCCGCTAGGGACCAAAGTCCCTTCTTCGAGGGCCTCCTCCGAACGGAGGACGGCGCACGGGCGTGCGACTGCAGGAGGGCGAGCTGCCCGGCCGGGTGCGGGTGGCCGAGGCCACGCGCGTGTTCGCCGCCCTCCACGACCGCCCCGACGACTGGCGGGCGGTGCCGGCGCGCTGGGGGTTGGAAACCGGATCAGCGCGACCGGGAGCCCGCGTGAGCTGACCGGCCGCACCGGAGCTGGAGGGGCGGGCTCCGGCTCGTCGCCCGGGGCGCGTCCGACAAGGAGGTGGCGCGGACGCTGCTCATCAGCGAGACCACCGTCAAACTCACCTCAAGCACGCCAAGCTCGGGGTGGACACGCGGGCCGCGCTGGAACGCCGGCTCATCTGACCGCCCGGCGGATTGACGATCCCGCCCCCGTCGCGGTCAATGTCGCTGTAGGTAACGATATGACTTCCATTGGTGATATCTACCGGCCCGCGGTCGGCGGTGGCGGGTGTGATGAGGCGTTGTCGGAACGCCTTCCAGGAGGTCCCGTGCACTCCCGCACCGCCGTCGTCGTCACCGGAGTCCTCACCGCCATCCTCGTGCTGGGCGCCCTCTGCGCCCCGGAGGCGCCGAGGCACGTCCGGCCCTTCGCGGGCGAGAAGTCCCTCACCCCCTAACGCAGGGCGAGCAGCTGGGAGACGGTGACGAACCGGTAGCCCTGCTCGCGCAGGCCGGCGACCAGGCCCGGCAGGGACGCCCGGGTGTTCGCGCCGCCGCCGAACCAGGGGTGGAGCAGGATGATCGAGCCCGGCCTGGTCTGCTCGCGCACGGCCGCGACGATCTCCGCGGCGGCCGGGGTCGCGCCCGAGTCGGGCTCCACGTCCCACATGACCGTGTGCCGGTCGTTGCGGGCCAGGTGCAGCGGCAGTGCCAGCAACTTCTTGCCGGTCGGCGGGCGGAACGTGATGTCGCCGCGCTGGCCCGCCGCGCGGATGGCCGCGTCCGTCCGCTCGATCTCCTCGGCCACCGTGGACGGCGTGACGAACACCATCCGCCGGTGCGAGTAGGTGTGGTTGCCCAGCTCGTGACCCGCGGCGACCAGCGCCTTCCCGTCCTGCGGCCGGGCCTCGAGCTGCGCGCCGTTGACGAAGAACGTGGCGCGCACCCGCTGCTCGGCGAGCGTGGCGATGATCTCGCCGGTGTGCTCGTCGGGGCCGTCGTCGAACGTCAGGGCGACGACCTTCTCCGCGGTCGGCACGCGGTGGGTCAGCTCTCCGGCCAGCTGGAAGGTCCGCGCGTTCATGAGCCGGTAGAGGCCCGTCGCGCCCAGGAGGAGCAGTACGAGCACGGCCGCGATCAGCACGCGCCGCCTGCTCCGTCTCGTCGTCGCCACGTTCATGGGTGATCATCAAAGCAGGGCGCGCCCGTCCGCGTGCCCGAATCCCGTCATGTTTCCGGGCCTGGGCGGCCGTCCACGACGAGGGCGAGGGCCAGGCCGGTGAGGGCCAGCGCCAGGGCGGGCACGAGTGCGAGGCGGGGCGCGGTCACCAGCAGCGGCGTGGCCTCGCTCACCATGCCGCCCCAGTCGGTCCGCGGCGGAGGGAGCCCGACGCCGAGGAAACCGAGCGAGGTCACGGCGACGAGCGTCCTGGCGAAGTCGGCGGTGGCGACGGTCATCACGGTCCCGGCGACGTGCGGGCCGATGACCCGCCGCAGCAGGTGGCCCGCCGACGCGCCGATGGCCCGCGACGCCAGGACGTGGTCGGCCGAGGCCGCCCGCCGGGTCGCCGTGGCGGCGACGAGAGCGCAGTTCACCCAGCCGAGCGGCACCAGCGCCGCCAGCACGGTGCCGTACCCCGGGGTGAGCACGCCCGCCAGCGCGAGCGCCAGGGTGAGGCCGGGCAGGGCGAGCGCCACGGTCGCGGCGAGGCGCAGCAGCCGCTCGGCGGCGCCGCCGGTCAGGCCCGCGACCGTTCCCAGCACCGCGCCGACGGCCGTGGTGATCGCCGTGACGGCCAGCGCGACCAGCAGCGACGTACGTCCGGCCGCGGCGGTCCTGGTGAGCAGGTCGCGGCCGAGCTGGTCGGTGCCCAGCCAGTGGGCCGGCCCCGGCGGCAGCAGCGCCCGCCGCAGATCGGGCAGATGCGGATCGTACGCCGACACCACCGGCGTGACCAGGCAGAACAGCACGACCGCCACGAGCACCGCGACCCCGGCCCGCGCCTTCACCGGCGCGTCCTCGGCACGCCCGCTCACCGGCGCACCCGGGGATCGCAGGCGGCCAGGCAGAGCTCGGCCAGTGCCAGCAGGAGCACCGTCGCGACCGCGGTGACCAGCACATACGCCTGCACGACGGGCAGGTCCCGCTGCCTGATCGCCGTCACCGCCAGCTGCCCCACGCCGGGCCAGGAGAACAGCGTCTCCACCACCACCGCGCCGGTCAGCAGCTCGGCGAGCATCACGCCGGCCGCCGTGACCGCGTTCGGCGCGGCCACCCGCAGCGCGTGCACGACGACCGCGCGCCGCCGCCGCAGCCCTTTGGCAACGGCCAGCCTGACGAACGGCAGCCGTACCGCGTGCGCGAGGTCCGCCCGCAGCAGCCGCAGCAGCGTCGCGGCACCCGCCAGCCCCAGCGTGACGGCGGGGAGCACCACCGCGCCGGGACCGTCGCCGCCGCCCGTGGGCAGGACGCGCAGCCCGACGGCGACCACGCTGATCAGCACGATCCCCACGACGTACGGCGGCACGCCCGAGACCGCGACCGTCGCCAGAGCGACGGCCCGGCCGACCGGAGAGCCAGGCCGCAACACGGCCAGGAGCGCGGCGAGCACGGCGAGCCCGCCCGCCACCAGCGCCGCCGCCCCCGCCAGCCGCAGCGTCGCCGGCACCCGCGCGGCGATCTCCTCCGCGACCGGCGACCGGTCGGCGTACGAACGCCCGAGATCGCCGCGGAGCACGTCGCCCAGCCAGCTCAGGTAGCGGTCGAACAGCGGCCGGTCCAGCCCCAGCTCGGCACGGAGCGCCGCCACGCTCTCCGGCGTCGGCTGCACGCCGCCGCGGCGCAGGATCTCCTCGGCCGGATCGCCCGGCGCGAGCGCGGTCAGCAGGAAGACCAGCAGCGACAGCGCCAGCAGCGCGAACAGCAGCTCGGCGCCGCGCCGCACCAGCACGGCGGTCACGTCGAGGGCGCCAGCGCACCCAGGTCGACCACGTACGCCACGCTCTGCCGCACCCCGCCGACCGCGGCGGCCGTCACGATGGGATTGTCCTGGTACGCCAGCGGGACCATCGGGCGGTCGGCGGCGAGCAGCCGCTGGATCCGGTGGTAGAGGTCACGTCGTGCGGCGGCGTCCGTCTCCGTCGCGGCCAGGTCGACCAGCCGGTCGAACTCGGCGCTGCGGTAGCCCAGCCGCCGCTCGACGTTCCACGCGGCGTCGGAGCGCAGGAACCGGCGGAACAGGTAGTCGGCGTCGCCGTTCGGCACGCTGTAGGCGCTCAGGAAGACGTCGTAGTCGCCCGCCTCCATCACGGCCTTGGTGGCCTCGGCCACGGTCACCTTGGCCGGGATGCCCACCTGCGCCAGGGACGTGCGCAGCACCTCGGCGATGTCGGCGTACGGGAACTGGCCGGTCTCGGCGGAGGAGACCAGGATGGTCACGGGCGCGGCCGGGGCGCCCGCCTCGGCGACCAGCGCGCGGGCCCTGGCGGGGTCGTACGCCGCGGTGACGCCGGGCGCGGCGAGATCGCCGAAGACCGGCGACAGGAAGGCCGAGCCCGGGGCGGCCGTGCCCGCGAGCAGCGTGCCGGTGATCGCCTGGCGGTCGATCGCCAGGTCGGCGGCCTCGCGCAGCCGAGGGTCGGAGAACGGCCGGCGCGAGGCGTTGAAGGTCAGGTAGTGCGTCAGCACCGACGGGCTGCGCAACACCCGGAAGGTGTCGTCGGCGGCGAACGCGGGGGCCTGCGCGGGCAGCAGCGCCCCCTTGTCGATCAGCCCGTCCACCTCGCCGGCGCGTAACGCGGCCACCCGGGCGTTGGCGTCGGGGATCACCCTCACCACGATCCGCTCGTACGCGGGCGCCGGGCCGTGGTGGTGCGGGTTGGCCGTCAGCACGGCCCGCTGCCCCTTCACCCACTCGGCCAGCGTGTACGGCCCGGTGCCCACCGGCTTGCCGGCGAAGCCGCCCGACGCGGTGAACGCCCGCGGCGACTGCACCATGCTGAAGAACCCCGCCAGCCTGGCCGGCAGGTCGGCCACCGGCTCCTCCAGCGTGAACACCACCGCGCCCGCCTCGGCGCGCACGTCGTCGACCTTGCCGTACGCCGCCTCCATGCCGGCGTCGAGGCTGAAGAAGGCCGACTGGCGCGGGGCGATCCGCAGGAACCGTTCCACGTTGGCGACCACCGACTCGGCGGTCAGCGGCGTCCCGTCGCTGAAGCGCACACCCTCGCGCAGCGTGAACGTCCACCGCCGCCCCCCGTCGGCGGCGCTCCACGACGCGGCCAGCGCCGGGACCGGGCGCAGCCGGTCGTCCACCGTGACCAGCGGCTCCCACACCCGTAACGTCTGGTGGACGTAGTACGGATCCTCCGGCCCAGCGACGAGGTCACGCGGCGCCGCCAGGGTGAGCTCGTCGCTCCCCGGCGCCGCCTCCTGCCCGCCGCACCCCGTCAGAAGCGCCGCCAGGACGGCCATCAAGGGGATCCATACGTGTCTTCGCATCATGCTCTCCGCTCGCATACGGCACAGGTGACCGTGTTCATCCGGATTCGGGAAGATCCTTCGCGGGCTGGATCCGCTCCCGTGACGCCCATGTCCCCGCCGCGGGACTGGCGGACGACGTCGGCGGGGGTTGCCCGGATGAAAACGGTTATCGCAATCATGGCATGGCCACGCGTGGGAAAGGGAGCGAGAGGGCCGCGGTACCGTGACCGAATGATCGGAAATATCACCATAATGACTGCTTCTCCGGGTGATGGAGATGTCGTAGGGGAGATCCACGCGGAGTCCTGGAAATCTGCGTATGCCGGATTTTTCGCCCCGAAGTTCTTCGCCGCGGCCGTGCGGGAGCGGCGCGGCAAATGGCACGCCGTGCTCGCCGAAAGCCCCGAGCGCGGGAGCACGGTCATGCTGGCCGCGCTCGACGGGCGGCCCCTGGCCTTCTCCTACTTCGGCCGGTCGCCGGAGCGGCCCGGCCTCGCGGAGCTCTTCGGTTTCTACGGCCACCCGGACGGGTGGGGGAGCGGCGTGGCGGGCGCCCTGATGACGGCGTCCGTGCGCACGATGCGCGAGGCGGGCTTCGAGGGCGTCCACCTGTGGACACTGCGGGACACCCCGCAGTCACGCCGCTTCTACACCAAGAACGGCTTCACCGAGTCCGGTACGACGCGGGCGCACGACTTCGGCGACGGCCGTGCGATCGAGCAGGTCGAGTACGAGCTGACCTTCGGCTGAACCGGTAAAAGGACATGGAAGCGGGCATGCGCCTGCTGCTCCAATGACCTCCGCGCGCAGGGCGGCCGACCGCGGTACGTCGAGCTCCGGCCTGCGGGTGACCGCAGTCATTGACGAGTCAGTGAAGGAATGTTCGTGGAGCAGAACGAGATAGGCCGGCGGAGTCTGATCGCCGGCGGGCTGGCCGGCATCGCCGCCACCGCGGTGGCTTCGCCCGCGGTCGCGGCGGCGGACGACGGGGCGGCGCAGACGACGGAGGAACGCCTGCAGGGCTACACCCTTCCGCTCAGCCCCCGGGGCGTGGCCAACCTGGCGTCCGCGCCGCCGTGGAACTACGCGGGCGACGTCGTCGGCGTGGAGTTCTGGACCTCCGCCGAGGCGGCGGAGGCCTCTCTGCCGACCGGGCTGTCGCCGGACCCGTCGTCGTCGGGACACGGGTACGCGTTGTTCATCGACTGGCAGTTCTCCGGCGAGCACGAGGAGTACCTCGACCCGGTGCGCAGCCTGTACAGCGAGTTCCTGATCCTGCTGGACGCCCGCTGGCAGGACACGCCCGTCGCCTGGTGCCCGTACATCTACGTCGACAACGACTCGTCGCTGGCGCGCGGGTGGGTGCAGGGGTTCCCCAAGAAGATGGGCGCCATCCACCAGACCCGCGCGTTCCCGGTGCCCGGCAAGGCCACGCCGGTCGTGGGGCCGGGCGGGAAGTTCGGCGCCAGCCTCTCGGCGGCCGGGCGCCGCCTGGCGGAGGCCCGGGTCACCCTGCAGCAGACCTCGAACACCCTGCCCGCGCTCGGCCGGCCCATCGTCAACCTGCGGCACTTCCCGCGCCTGACGGCGGGCCAGCACGACAACCCGGCGGTGCACGAGCTCACCATGTCGATCCTCGACAACCCGCGCACGGCGGGCACGTGGACCGGCTCCGGCCAGCTGAGCTTCCTGGCCGCCCCCGGCGAGGAACTGGCCGACCTCAAGATCGTCCGCACCGGCATCGGCTTCCGCGGCTCCCTGTCGTACACCGTCACGGACCTGCGCATCCTCAGCTGACGGCGGAACACCGGCACGCCGGCGCGGGAGAACCGCGCCGGCGTGCTCAGCTCACGCAGTCCTGCTCGACGTGGACCAGGGCCAGTGCCTCGATCCTGCCCTTCGCCGAGGCGCCGAAGGAGTAATGCGCCTTCGGGTTGCCGGGGACCACCACGTACGGGTCGCCGTCCCGCGGGATTCTCAGGGCCGGGTAGGCCTTCTTGACCTGCTTCATCGTGGAGCCGATGCCGATGCCCCGGGGCGTCCTGACCCCTTTCGCGGCGAAGATCACGGCCACGCCGCGCTTCTTGGAGATGTACAGCCCCACGCTGTCACGGCCGGTGGGGTGGGCCCGGAAGTCCCAGCCGGAGCACGAGCCCTCTCCGGCGCGCATCTTGAGCACGACCGCGCCGGTCGCCGCGGCCCGCTTCGCGCTCATGCCGAGCCGGACCGCGCCGTAGCCGTACGGACCCAGCGTCGGCCCGGCGAGCGCGGGCGTCCCGGTGAGCACCAGCGCCCCACCCGCGACGACCGCTACGAGAACCCTTTTCATGCGACCTCCCCCTGTGAAACCGTCCTCTGCTTGGATCCGGCCCGCCGGACGGAAGTTCACCGCTCGGGGGGCCCAAACCGGGACGGTTCCGCCCGCCTCAGCCGAAGGGGCGGTCGATCTGGTCGAGAGCCTCGTGGATGAGCTCGCGCAACGGGCGGCTCGCGTGCTCGGCGCACCACCACTGCGTGGCCACGTGCAGGCCGGCCAGGAAGGCGGCCGTGACCATCTCAGGGCTGACGTCATCCGGCTGGTCGCGCTCGGCCACCGCCAGGCTCAGCTCGCTCTCCAGCCGGAACCTGCTGGCGAGCTGACGGGCCAGCAGCGACGGGTGCCGCAGCGCCAGCCGGGTGCGCCGGTGCAACTCGCGGTCGCCGTCGCCGTGCTCGTCGAAGAGGCCGTCCAGCGCGCCCCGTAGCGCCGGCCACGCCGCCAGCCCGGCCGGCTGCTCGCGTACGCGCTGCACCAGGGTGTGCAGGGTCTGCTCGTCGCCGTAGAGCAGGGCGTCCTCCTTGCCGGCGAAGTAGTTGGAGAACGTCCGGCGGGAGATGTTGGCGGCGTCCGCGATCGCCTCGACGGTGACGTTCTCGAAGCCGTGCTCAAGGGTGAGCCGGAGAGCGGCCTCGTGCACCGCCTGCCGTGTTTCCACCTTTTTACGCTCGCGCAACCCTGCTGAACTGCTCATAGTGCGTATGAGCTTACCCAATGGGCATAAATGCTCAATGCGCAAGTTTGCTCCGTGAGCATGTAGGGTGTCCAGGTTGCATCCCCCTTGTTCCTGATCGGAGTTTGCGTGAGCGCACAACCGGCAGCGCCGTCCACGGCGGAGCCGATGACTCACCGCCAAGTCCTCGAAGCCCTCAGCGGCTTGCTGCTCGTCCTGTTCGTCGCCATGATCAGCGCCACGGTCGTCTCGGTCGCGCTGCCGCAGATCATCGGCGCCCTTGAGGGGAACCAGTCCCAGTACACCTGGGTCGTCACCGCGTCCCTGCTGGCCTCCACCGCGTCCACGCCCATCTGGGGCAAGCTCGCCGATCTGTTCGACAAGAAGCTGCTGCTCCAGATCTCCATCGTGATCTTCATGGTCGCCTCGCTGGCCTGCGGCTTCGCCCAGAACACCGGCCAGCTCATCGCCTTCCGCGCGGTCCAGGGCCTCGGCATGGGCGCCCTGCAGATCCTCACGCAGGTCGTGCTCGCCGCCATGATCACGCCCAAGGAGCGCGGCCGCTACAACGGCTACCTCGGCGCCGTCATGGCCGTCGCCACGGTCGGCGGGCCGCTGCTCGGCGGGCTGATCGCCGACACCTCGTGGCTCGGCTGGCGCTGGTGCTTCTTCATCGCCGTGCCGTTCACCGTGGCGGCCTTCGCGCTGCTCGCCAAGACCCTGCACCTGCCGAGCGTGCGCCGCTCCGACGTCAGCATCGACTACTGGGGCGCTACCCTCATCGCGGCCGGCGTCAGCGTCCTGCTCATCTGGGTCACCTTCGTCGGCAACGACTTCGACTGGCTGTCCTGGCAGACCGCGGCCATGGTGATCGGCGGCCTGCTGCTGCTCGCGGTGGCCACGTGGGTGGAGTCGAAGGTGCGCGAGCCCGTCGTGCCGCTGCACGTCATCAGCCGCCGTACGCCCGCCCTGGCCATCCTGGCCAGCCTCGCGGTCGGCATGGCCATGTTCGGCGGCTCGGTCTTCCTCGGCCAGTACTTCCAGATCGGCCGCGGGTACGGCCCCACCGCCGCCGGCCTGATGACCGTCCCCATGATGATCGGCGTGCTGCTGTCCTCCACCGTCAGCGGCAAGATGGTCTCCAAGAGCGGCCGGACGAAGCCGTACATCCTCGTCGGGCTCGTCGTGCTGCTGGCCGGGTTCGCCGGGCTGGCCACGATCGACCACGAGACCACGCTGGTGCTCGTGTCGGTGTACATGCTGCTGGTCGGCGTCGGGGTCGGCATGTCCATGCAGAACCTCGTCCTGGTCATCCAGAACACCGTCCCGCTCAGCGAGATCGGCGCCGCGAGCGGCGCGATCACGTTCTTCCGCTCGCTCGGCGGCACCGTCGGCGTCTCGGTGCTCGGCGCCGTGCTGGCCAACCGGGTCGCCTCCGACATCGCCGCGGGCCTGGCCAAGGCCGGCATCCCGGTCGCCGGGGACGCGGCGGCGGCCGGCGGCAGCCTGAACATCGCCGCCCTGCCCGAGCCCGTCCAGCAGATCGTCAGGGCCGCGTACGGCGAGGCCACCGGTCACATCTTCCTCGTCTCGACGGGCATCGCCGTCGTCGGCCTGCTGGCCGCGGCGTTCCTCAGGCCCGCCCGGCTGCGCGACAGCCTCGACCTGCCCGCGCAGGCCCCGAAGCAGGAGGCCGCGTCCACCGGCGCGTGACCTCCGCCGCGCCGGAAGGCCGCGCCCCCGTATCGCCCCGGGGACGCGGCCTTCCGCCTGTTCGGCACCCAAGCTCAGCAAACTTGTTGCTTGACTTATAAGTTTACTAATCTTGGATACGCAAGATGTGGGTCTCCGGCGGGCACGACACGGGCGCACCCGCCCTCCAGGGGCGGCGACTGCGGCGCGGAAGGAGAGACGATGTTCGGCGTTCAGGCAGACGAGCCCCGGATCAGGCGGTCGCCGGCCGGTCTGTTCGTCGTCGACAGCGGCAGGGAGCCTGACGAGCGGGCCGGCCAGGGGCGCGAGGACACCGCGTCACCGCCGCGCAAGGAGATGTGGCCCGCGGCGGAGCTGACCGCGATGGCCCGGCAGGACAAGCTCGTCCGGCTGGCGACGACGGTCCGGCACCTGTGCGACGAACTGCGCGAGATGACCCTCGACGACCAGGCCCGCGAACGCCTGGGCACGCTGTACGAACGGATCAGCGCGGAGATCTCCGACGTGCTCCCGCCCGAGCTGCGCGCGGAGCTCGACACGCTGCGCCCGTCCCTGGACGGCCGCCCGACCCACGCCGAGCTGCGCATCGCGCACGCGCAGCTGCTGGGCTGGGTGGAAGGACTGTGGCACGGTGTGCAGGTCGCGGTCAATCTCCACCGCGCCGACCTCGCCCAGCAGGCGAGCGCCCTGCGGCCCGGGCGGCCCGGCCCCGGGAAGCGCGCGCGCTGAGCGTCAGGAGGGCAGCTCCTTCAGCAGGTCCTCGGCGAGCACCGCGTCGAGCTGAAGCTCGCGGTAGCCGGCCTCCTCGAACAACACCGTCAGCCGGTCCTCGGCGCGCTGGATCACCTGGCCGGCGCCCCAGCTGCGGTGCTCCACCCGGGCGTGCAGCGGGAACGGGCCCGGCGCCGCCTCCCGCCGCTCGGCCGTGCCCGCGCGGCAGGTGTCGCAGTTGCCGCACGGCTCCGCGAGCTCCTCGCCGAAGTAGCCCAGCAGGAAACGCCGCCGGCAGTCGTCCGTCTCGGCGTAGCGGCGCATCATCTCCAGCCGGGTGCGCTCCACGTCCCGGCGGCGCTCGGCCAGCTCGCGCGCGATCCCGGCCGCCTCCCGAGGGTCCGGAGCCCCGGGCACGGGGTCGATGCGGCGCGCGCCCAGCCGTACGGAACCGGCCCGTTCCAGCAGGTCGAGCAGCTTCGTCAGCCGCCGCGCCGACAGACCGGTACGCTCGCCCAGCTCCTTGCGCGTCGTCCCCGGCCGGCACCCCGCCACCGCCTCGGCCACCCGCGCCAGCGTCTCCTCGTCGGGCGCGCCGCCGGTGAAGAAGCGCTGCAGCCCCAGGTCCTCGGGCCGGTAGAACAGCACCGCCGCGGCCGGCTCGCCGTCGCGGCCCGCCCGGCCGATCTCCTGGTAGTACGCGTCCGGCGACCCCGGCGTCTGCGCGTGGTGCACGAACCGCACGTCCGGCTTGTCGATCCCCATGCCGAACGCGCTGGTCGCCACCACGACGTCCAAACCGCCGTCCATGAACCGGCCGTGCACCTCGTCGCGCTCGGCCCGCCGCATGCCCGCGTGGTACGCCGCCGCCCGCACGCCCCGTTCAGCCAGCAGCCCGCTCAGCCGGGTGGTCTGCCTCCGCACGGCCGTGTAGACGATCCCCGGCCCCCGCTCCGCCGCCACGGCGGCGACAAGCTCGTCGGCCGGGTCGTCCAGCATCCGGCGCACCTCCAGCCGGATGTTTGGCCGGTCGAACCCCTGGACGACCTCCAGGGGCTCGCGCAGCCCCAGCCGTTCGGCGATCTCCGCCCGCACCGGCGGCGCGGCGGTCGCGGTCAGCGCCGCGATCACCGGACGCCCCAGCGCCTCGGCCGCCGCGCCGAGCCGCAGGTAGTCGGGGCGGAAGTCGTGCCCCCACGCCGAGACGCAGTGGGCCTCGTCCACCACCATGAGCGACGGGCGCGCCGCGGCCAGCTCCGCCAGCACGTCGGGGTTGGCCAGCTGCTCCGGCGCGCAGAACAGGAACTCCGTCCGCCCGGCGCGCAGCGAGTCGAACGCCGCCGCCCGCCTGCCCGCGGCCGTGCCGGCGTCCAGGCGCACCGCGTCCTCGTCGCGCTCGCGCAGCGCCTCGACCTGGTCGCGCTGCAGGGCGAGCAACGGCGAGACCACCAGCGTCGGCCCCTCCAGCAGCAGGGCCGGGACCTGGTAGATCGCCGACTTGCCGCCGCCCGTCGGCATCACCACCAGCGCGTCGCGGCCCTCGGCCAGCGCCGTCATCGCGGTCAGCTGGCCGGGCCGCAGCTCGGCCAGGCCGAGGACGTCCCTCGCCGTGCGCTCGCAGGCCGCGGCGGTGTCATCGGTGTCAGGCATCCGTGTCACTCATGGGGGTCAGCGCAGGACGCGGCGGGCGGCGGTCACCGTGCCGACGAGGGCCGCCAGGGCCAGGGCCCGGCGCACGGCGGTCCTGCGCCTGCCGTGCCAGCCCCCGCGCACCGACCCGGGGCCGGGAGCCGGCTCGTACAGGTTGCCGGGCGTGACCTCGGCCGGCTCCTCGTGCGCCAGGTGGGCCCGCTCGACCTGGGAGGCCATCATCTTCTCCGTCAGCCCCGGGGCCAGCTTCGCCTGCGCGACCAGGAACCGGCCCATCGGACCGACGACGACCTCACGGCGCGGCCGGCGTACGAGGGCGACGATGGCGTGGGCCACCCGCTCGGCCGAGTACACCGGCGGCATCGCGAGCACCCGGCGCCCCGTCCGGTTGGCCGCGTGCTGGAACAGCGGTGTGTCGATGACGGCCGGCATCACCGTGCACACCCGCACGTCGTCCGCTCCCCGCAGCCGCAGCTCCTGGCGCAGACTCGAGCCGAGCGCCTGGATCGCGTGCTTCGACATCGTGTACGCGTGCGCGTACGGCTGGGCCACCGCCCCCGCGATCGACGACACGTTCACCAGGAGGCCCCCGCCCCGCTGGCGCAGATGGGGCAGCGCCGCGCGGGCGCCGTGGACGTACCCCATGATGTTGACGTCCAGCACCCGGCGGAAGTCCTCCAGCGGCACCTGGTCGAACGGCCCGAACAGCGTGACGGCGGCGCAGTTGACCCACACGTCGACGCCCCCGAAGCGGGCCGCCGCCTGTCCCGCCAGACGCTGCACGGCGTGCGCGTCGCTCACGTCCGTCGGCACCGCGACCGCCCGCCCGCCGCGCCGCACGCACTCCCGTACGGTCTGCTCCAGGGCCTCCTGCCCGCGCGCCCCGAGCACCACCGCGGCCCCCTTGGCGGCGAACGCGAGCGCCGTGGCCCGGCCGATCCCGCTGGAGGCGCCCGTGATCACGACGACCTTGTCGTTGAGTCTCATGAGCGCCGAAACCTACCCCGTGACCTGCGGCTAAACGA
>NZ_POUD01000231.1 GCF_003236395.1 Nonomuraea aridisoli
TCACCCTCACGGCCTTGTAGTGATCAGCAGCGACTCGACACCGCACATGATCACTCAAGGCCGTCTCGCTGTCCGCGAAACGATCAAACGTGGCTCAGCACAACGATCCGGAGGATAAAGAACAAGCTCAGACGTCCGGCCTCTTTCAACCGGGCCGGATCTCGTTCAACGCAGCCCCGACCATGCACGAAGCAACGTGACTGTTCTCGCCTGACGGTGAAGGGCGGCTGCCGCTTCTCGGGCCTGGCGGCCTGCGGTACGGGTTGCCTTGGCGCCGGATAAGCGGGCTGGTCATCTGGCCAACAGCGGGAGGGAGGAGGGGGCCAGTCACTGCCCCTTGGCTGACAGAGCTGCGCGTGCGGACATCGGTGGGAGCGAGCGGACACCGGGGAGTGGCCGGCGTGAGGGCCCTGTCGCCCGTGGGCTCAGGCGTGTACGGGTGTGAGAGCCAGGAGGGCTGTGTCGACGGCGGCGACCAGACGGCGGGGGTCGGGGTCGGCTTTGACGATCACCTGGAGGCCTTCGAGGAGGATGGTGAGCATGGCGGCGGCCGCCGGGAGGTCGAGGTCGGAGGAGATCTCTCCCTGCCGGGCGGCGGCTTGCAGGCCTTGCAGGAAGCCGTCTTCCACGACGGACAGGACGCCGCGCAGGCTGCGAGCGACCTCTTCGTCTCCCGGGAGCAGTTCGCCCGCGGTGTTGGCGATCAGGCATCCGCGGGGCTGGTCCTGCTGCACGGCCAGGTCGATCCAGCCGATCAGCACGGCCCGGATCCGTGGCAGGACCGGGCCTCCCTCCAGCAACGTGGGGGCGAGGTCGTCGGCCAGGCGTTCGCGGTAGTGGGCGAGGGCGCGCAGGAAGAGCGCGTGCTTGTCGCCGAAGGTGCGATAGAGGGTGCCCGGATGGACGCCGAGGGTCGCGGTCAGGTCGGTGATCGACGTCGTCTCGTAGCCTCGCGTCCAGAACAGCTCCATGGCGCGGTCGACGACGTCCTGCTCGTCGAAGGTTCGCGGTCGTGCCATGATCCGACGATACCTCAATTTGAACGCTCACTCTCAAACCTGTACCGTTCGATTTGAGAACAGGCGCTCTCAAACTTGGTTTGAGAGCGTGCGCTCATCAACCGGGGCTGGGGATCACTTCGCCGGTCCAGCGTCACCTACCTGAGGAGCACGCTCACATGAGCATCGGAATCATCGGCGCCGGCGCCATCGGTTCGGCGATAGCCGAGATCCTGTCCCGAGCCGGCATCGACATCATCCTCTCCAACAGCCGCGGGCCGGACACGCTCGCCGATCTCGCCAAGCGTCTGGGACCCCATGTCCGCCCGGGCACGCGGGAGGAGGCGGCCGGGCAGGACCTCGTGTTCGTCGCGGTGAACTGGTCCAAACTGCCGCGCGCCATGGCGGGCCTGCCCGACTGGGACGGCCGGATCGTCGTCGACACGAACAACTCCATCGAGGCACCGCTGTTCCAGCCCTTCGAGCTGCACGGCAGGACGTCGAGCGAGGTCTTCGCGGACATGGTCCCCGGGGCGCGTGTCGTGAAGGCCTTCGGCCACCTGAACCCCGACCTGCTCACCGCCGATCCCGTCGCGCGCGGCGGTCGCCGGGTCCTCTTCCTGTCGGGGGACGACCTCGAGGCGCGGCAGACGGTGCGAGCGCTGATCGAGCGTCTCGGCTTCTTCCCCCTGGACCTCGGTCCGCTGGCCGTCGGAGCCCGTCTCCTCCAGTTCCCCGGTGGCACGCTGCCCGCGCACCACCTGGTGAAGATCGATTGACCTGCGGCCATGGGGCGCTCCATGAGTGCGCGCATCCCTCGAAGAAAGAAGGAAGATCATGTCTCAGCAGCCCCTGGCGGGAAAGGTGGCGCTGGTCACCGGCGGCTCGCGTGGCATCGGGGCGGCCACGGCCCTGCGTCTCGCCGACGACGGAGCGGACGTCGCCATCACGTACGTGTCCTCGCACGAGCGGGCGAAGAGTGTCGTGTCGAGGATCGAGCAGCGCGGGGTCCGGGGCAAGGCCTTCGCATCGGACCAGGCCGACCCGGAACAGGCGGCGAGCCTGGTGGACCAGGTCATGGCGGAGTTCGGCCGGCTCGACATCCTCGTCAACAACGCCGGAATCTTCGTGACAGGCTCCATCGATGCCGAGGAGACCGACCAGGAGGCCATGGCGCGGCAGTACGCCGTCAACGTCGCAGGGGTCGTGGCCGTCACGCGTGCCGCCGCCAAGGTGATGGGTGAGGGCGGCCGGATCGTCTCCGTGGGATCCACGAGCGGCGACCGTACCCCCTTCCCCGGTCTCGGCGACTATTCCGCGACAAAGGCCGCGATCACCGCTTACACCCGTGCGTGGGCGCGGGACCTCGGTCCGCGCGGCATCACCGTCAACGCGGCCCAGACCAGCTCGATCAGCACCGACATGAACCCCGATGTCGGACCGTTCGCCGATGTGCAACGCTCGATGAACGCCCTGGGACGCTACTACGGCCGGCCCGAGGAGATGGCCGCCGCCATCGCGTTCCTCGCCGACCCCGACGCCAGCTTCGTCACCGGCGCCACGCTGAACGTCGACGGCGGTTTCAACGCCTGACGGGCCGTTGCGCTCCCCCGTCACCCGCAGGAGGTCGTGCTTGGGCAGGAGGTGGCGGGCCACGTCGATGGCAGCCGCGCCAGCCGTACCTGGGGGCGTCGCAGATCGTGACGGCGGGGACGCTCCGCGGCTTGTCCCCCGTACGGACGGCGCGGAACGCCGCCACATCGAGCGGCTCACCGCAGTCCGCCGGCGCGCCCAACCCCAACGGCTCCGCCAACACCCCGTACCCGCTGACCTGCCTTTCGGCTTCAGCGACACCCGCTTGCGCCGGCTCGCCGCCCCCGTGCAACGCCGCTTTCCCGTGCTGGGGGCGGGGTTTGCCGTGCCGTTTGAGGATGAGATGGCGTAATGGCGCACTATCGTGCGAACCGTGAGTGATGTGATCGTTCGCCACCGCGCTCGCGTGCGAGCAGCCGACCCGCTTGTCGCCATCACCGATCTCGGTGAAGACCTGATCGAGATGCCGGACGCCGTCGGCGCGCCCTCGGTGTCCACGGCCGGCCCTGACGTCCGGTCGGTGCCCTGGGGTCCGCTGACCACCCACACCCTCCGTGCCAGAGTCGCGGGTGACGACCCCGCCGACTCCCTCGGCCGTCTCCTCGACCGCTGGATCTCGTCCCTTGACGCCGAGCCGGGGTCCGGGCTGCAGGTGAGCTGGCCGAGCCGGGACACCGCGCCGGTCGCCGCCCTGGTCAGGCGGGGGTTCGCGCCGCGGTCCGTGCTCGCCGTCCGCGTCTCTCCCACTTCGGCCGGTGCGCGGCCGCCCACCGGTGTACGGCGGGCCGTGGCGGACGACCTGGACGTCATGTGCCGGCTGTACCTGGAGTTGATCGCCTACGAGGCGCAGTTCGGCTGGGTTCCGGTGCCGTCCTGGACGCCCGACGCCGCCCGGGCCGAGATCGAGGAGAAACTCGCCCGTGACGACGGCTGGTGCTGGCTGGCCGAGCGGGACGGCGAGGTCGTCGGCATGCTCGCGGTCCACCACCCTGACCACTCGGGGTGGATCGCGCCTGCCGTGCACGCTTCGTCGCCCGTGGCGTACGTGGGCTCGCTCTACGCGCGCCCGGACGGCAGGGGCCGCGGCATCGGCGCCGCGCTGATCGGCCACGCCCATGCCGAGGCGGCGGCGGCAGGCGTCGAGACCGTGCTGGTGCACTACGCGGCCCTGAACCCGCTGTCCGTGCCCTTCTGGTCCCGCCAGGGCTACCGGCCGCTCGTCACGACCTGGGGACGGTGGGTTCGGCAGCCGTGACGCAGGGCTGATCGTCCGCGCAGCGGGCGGGGCGGCGTCCTCGCCACCGGTCGTGCTGCCCAGCGGCGGCGGCGCGACGGCCACGCCGTCTCCCGAGGGCGTCCCGCCGGCGCGCGGGGCGGCCGGCTTTCTTCGGCGACTCGCTCACCCCGTCGGAGCACGGCGCCTTCGGGCTCGAGGACCGGGCGTGGCTGATCCCGTCGGACGATCCGCGCTTCTCCGGCGTCCTGCGCGTGTTGTTCCCGGCCGGATCGGCCAGCCGGACGTCCTCCAGGGCCGACGGCACCCCCGAGGGCGGCGCCCAGCTCTACCTGCTGCTCAAGGACGGTCCCGTCGAATCGGTACGGCTCGCCTACCATGCACCGAGATGAACGGCGGCCGGATCCCGGACGGCACCAACGGCCTGTCGACGCGGTTCATGTGGCGCGCGAACGGCGCCGGCGAGGTGTACGCCTACCTGCCGACGTCGCGCGAGCACGGGACCTCGCTGGGCCGCGGCGCGTCAGGCCCTGTCGCCGCGTAGCTCCGTCAGCGTGGCGGCCGTCAGCGGGCGAGGGTCGTCGTCGGGCTCGACGAGGATGACCGTGCAGGTCGCCGCGTGGGTGAGCGCGGTGGTGAAGCTGCCGTCGGCGAACTGCAGCAGCGGGCCGCGCGGGGAGCGGCCGACGGCGACCGTGCGGGCGCCCGTCTCGGCGGCGTGGCGGGCCAGGGCCCGGCCGGCGGCGGCGTGGTCTCCGACGCTGGCGAGGACGTGGCCGGTCGCGGCGACACCGCGCGCGGCCAGCCGGTCGAGGTGGGCGGTGACGGCGGCGCGGGCCTGGTCATGGGTCTCGGTCTCGACGGCCTGTTCCTCGACGACGGCGGTCTCGGAGACGTGCACGACGTCCAGCACGCTTCCGCTCTCCTCGGCGTACCGCGCGGCCGTGTCGACGATCGAGGCGGCGTTGTCGTGGGCGCCGACGGCCACGACCAGGAGCGGGCTCCCGGCGGGCGCCGCGCCGCCGACCGGGGTGAGCGCCGGTTCGACGGCCTCGCCCTCGCCGAGCTGCCGCTCGGCCTGGCGCAGCAGCCGGTGCCCGCTGGCAAGGATCGGGATGGCCAGCAGGAACGTGGCGGCGCCGAGGTAGAAGGGCACGCTGAGGCCGGAGGCGTCGGCGAGCAGACCGGCGACGTACGGGGCCAGGCCGCCGCCGATGAAGCGCAGGAAGCCGTAGGCGGAGGAGGCCACCGGGCGCTCTACCGGCGAGACGAGCATGACCGCCTGGGTGGTGAGCGTGTTGTTGATGCCGATGAAGGCGCCGCTGACGATGACGGCGACGATCACCACGGCGGGCGTCCGCACGCCGGCCGCGATGACGGCCATCACGATCGCGAGGCCGAGCAGGTTGGCGTACAACACGGGCGCGGTGCCGAAGCGGGCCTGCAGGCGCGGCGCGAAGAACACGCTGAAGGCGGCCACGAGCAGGCCCCAGCCGGTGAAGACCAGCCCCAGCCGATGGGCGTCGAGCTCCATCGGGTACGGGGCGTAGCCCAGCATGGTGAAGAAGCCCCAGTTGTACAGCAGGGCCATGATGCCCATGGTGAGCAGGCCGCGGTGACGCAGCGCCTTGAGCGGGGCCGCCGCCGAGGTGCGCCGGGCGGGCTTCGGCGTGGCGGGGACGAAGGCGAGGGTCGCGATCAGGGCGATGGCCATGAGGACGGCCACGCCGAAGAAGGGGCCGCGCCAGCTGATGCCGCCGAGCACGCCGCCGAGCAGGGGGCCGACGGCGATGCCGAGGCCGAGGGCGGTCTCGTACAGGATGATGGCGCCGCCGAAGCCGCCGCTGGCGGAGGCGACGATGACGGCCAGCGAGGTCGCGATGAACATCGCGTTGCCGAGGCCCCAGCCGGCGCGGAAGCCGACGATGCCGTTGATGGAGCCGGTGGCGCCCGCCAGGGCGGCGAAGAGGACGATGACGGCCAGGCCGATGACGAGGGTCCGCTTGGCGCCGATCCGGCTGGAGATCCAGCCGACGATGAGCATCGCGACGGCGGTGACGATGAGGTAGCTGCTGAAGAGCAGGGAGACCTGGCTCGGGGTGGCGTTCAGGCTCTCGGCCAGGGCGGGCAGGATCGGGTCGACCAGGCCGATGCCCATGAACGAGATGACGCAGGCGAACGCGACGGCCCAGACGGCCCTGGGCTGCTTGAAGGGGCTGGCGGTCTTTCCGTGGGGTGTGCTCATGTTCCGTTTCACTGGGGATGTCGTGAGGATCAGGGACGCGGTTGCCGGTCCTGGATCGCCCGCGCCAGGGCGGGCAGGGCTACCGCGACGGCGTGCCGCTCCTGCTCGCTCAGCTCGTCGATCAGCTGCTGGAGCGCCTGCGCGCGCTCGGCGCGCCGTCGCAGGAACACCTCCACTCCGGTGTCGGTGACCTCGACCAGGACTCCGCGCCCGTCGCTGTGGTCGGCGGTGCGCCGTACGAGGCCGGCGCGTTCGAGGCGGTTGACGAGCTGCGACATGTTCGGCTGGGAGACGCCTTCGGCGCGGGCGAGTTCGGTCAGCCGCTGCGGCCCTTCGCGGGCCAGGCGGCTCAGCACGAACGAGGCGGCGCTGCTGAGCCCGCCCGTGGTGGCGCTCAGCCGGACGTGCCGGACGAGCTGTTCCACCGCGATCGTCAGCGCCTCGGCCGAACCCTGCGGGATCGCCACCTCCATAACGGGCTTATGCATAGGGCCATTATGGACTTCTGCTTTTCCGGCAAACGACCCACCCCCGGCGAAGTGGGCAAATTCACCGCCATAGCGGGGGAAAGTGCGGGGTATGGCACGTGTCATGATCTTCTTGAGGCGGGCAGCACACGTCGCCGTACTCACCCTGATGGTCATCCCGATCGCCGCCGTCCTCACCGCCAAGCCGGCGGCGGCCGAACAACGCAAGCGGTCGCAGGCCGCCGCCCTCGCCCGCAGCATGCTGGCTCAGCTCAGGATCGCCAGGCCGTTGTCCATCAGCGGCTACAGCCGCGCGAAGTTCCAGCCCAGCTGGCCGGACCGCAGGGGGAGATGCAGCACGCGGGAGATCGTCCTGGCCCGCGACGCGCGGAGCATCCGCCGTGACGCCGACTGCCGTCCGGTCCGGGGCACGTGGTTCAGCCCCTACGACGGCAAGCGGCTGAAGAGCGAGAAGTACGTGGACGTCGACCACCTGGTGCCGCTGTCCTACGCCTGGCGCTCGGGCGCCAAACGCTGGAGCCCGGCCAAACGGCGCGCCTTCGCCAACGACCTCACCCGTCCCGAGCTGATCACCGTCAGCCACTCCGCCAACATCGCCAAGGGCGGCAAGGGCCCGCAGAGCTGGCGTCCGCAACGCCGGGCCTACTGGTGCCGGTACGCGACCTCATGGATCACCGTCAAACACCACTACGGGCTCTTCGTGACGAGGAGGGAGCGGGTGGCGCTGCTCAACATGCTGCGCACCTGCTGAAAGACCCGTCCGGGCGGACGGGCGCGAGGATCGGCCGTGTCCGCCCGGCTTTTACGCTCATTGTCAGGATCTCCCGATTGTTGCCGTTGTATCGTCGTGCCGCTGTTCGTCGCGGTCGACACGGGGGCCGCGGCTCGCCGTCGCCCCGCTCCGGGGCCATCACGGTTTGAGCTGACCACGATTGGAGCATCGTGCGAGGAAGATCCTCTCTACTGGCCGTCGTCGTGGCGATGGCGGCGCTGTTACCCGCGCTTCCGGCCGTCGCGGCCACCCCGGAACCCGCGGCGGCCCCCGCGCAGGGCCGTATCGCCTGGGCGCCCTGCGAGGAGGAGCCCAGCGCCGAGTGCGGCACGCTGGCCGTCCCCATCGACTGGTCGCGTCCGGGCGGGCCCACCATCGACCTGGCCGTCGCCCGCCGCAAGGCCACCGACCCCGCCGCCCGCGTCGGATCCCTGGTGATCAACCCCGGTGGTCCCGGCGGTTCGGGGGTGGAGGCCGCGTACGGCGCCCCCGGCTTCTTCACCGAGGAGTTGCAGAAGCACTTCGACATCGTCGGCTTCGACCCGCGGGGCGTCGGCCGCAGCCACCCGGTGATCTGCTCGGCGTCGGTGTACAACAAGATGCCGTACGCCGTCATGAAGAGCCAGGCCGACTTCGTCAGGTGGAGCGTCTACGCCAAGAAGCTGCGCGCGGACTGCCGGGCCCGTACCGGCCCGCTCTACGACCACGTCGACTCGGTCAACGTCGCACGTGACCTCGACGCGCTGCGCGCCGCCCTCGGCGAGGAGAAGCTGACGTTCTACGGCATCTCCTACGGCACCCTGATCGGCCAGATGTACGCCGAGCTGTTCCCGCGGCGGATCCGGGCCATGGCCCTCGACAGCAACATGGACCACAGCCTCGGCGTCAAGGCGTTCCTCGACAGCGAGGCCGCCGCCGTCGAGGACGCCTTCGACCAGTTCGTCGGCTGGTGCGACCAGGAGCCGGCCTGCGCGCTGCACGGGCAGGACGTCCGCGCCGTGTGGGAGCGCATCCTCGCCAAGGCGCGCAGCGGCACGCTGTACTACCCGGGCGTCGAGGACCGGCCGATGACCGAGATCCAGGTCCTGTGGCAGGGCGTGCTGGGCACCGAGGGACCCGCCTGGCAGCTGCTGAGCGAGATGCTGCGCGCCCTGGACGGCGGCGAACCGCCCTCGTGGATCCCCCCGCTGCCCGGCCGGCAGCCCGTGTCGGGTGAGGTCGCGCACCTGCCGACCGCGATCCTGTGCCAGGACTACCACCTGCCGGTGCGCAACTACAAGGAGTACGCCGCCCTGCTGCGCAGCTCCAACAGGCTGGCCCCGGACATGCGGCTCAACCCGATGCCGATCGAGGACCTGCCCGTCTGCCTCAAGCACCCCACCACGAACCCGCAGCACCGGCTGCGCTACACGGGCGACGCCCCGATCCTGCTGGGGAACTCGCTGCACGACCCCTCCACGCCGTACTCGTGGTCGGTCAACGTGGCCCGGCAGCTCGGCCCCAAGGCCCGGCTGCTGACGTACGAGGGCTGGGGTCACCGCATCTACGGAAAGGACGAGTGCAGCACGGTGCCGATCGACGACTACCTGATCTCGCTCACCGTGCCGCCGCCCGGCTTCCGCTGCCCCGTGGGCGGCAGGGTCGAGACCACGCTCAAGAAGCGGCAGCACGAGCTGTGGCCGACGGACGGGCTGCCCTGGAGCGCCCCGTTCCCGGCGCCGCTCGTCACCGGCCGCGCGGGATGACGCCGACCCGCCGCGCCCAGCCCTCGTAATCGGCCGCCGGGCCGGCGACGCGGGCAGGGTGGCGGCGGGCCAGGTCGGTCGTCTCGGAGCGGTCCGCGTCCATGTCGTACAGCTCCCACGGCCCGCCGTGCTCGCGGACCACCCTGCTCGACGCCGGCCGCGTCGAGCAGGGTGGGCAGAACGTCGGTGAGCTGGAAGTGCGTCCCGCACGATCCACCCGCCGGCCCTGCGGCCTGGCCCTCTCCGACGGCGGGTCCTGGCGCAGCGTCGTCCTCGGCGCCCCCGTCTGACCGGCGCCCGTCCAACCGGCGCCCGTCCAACCGGCGCCCGTCCAACCGGCGCCCGTCCAACCGGCGCCCGTCTAACCGGCGTCCGGAAGAGGTGTGTAGGGCGGGAGGCCGAAGCGGGTCCGGATGGTCTGCTGGACGGACGCCTTGTCGGCGCGGGCGTCGATGGTCAGGACGTACTCCTTGCGGCGGAAGAGCTCCAGCACCGGATCCGTCTTCGTGCGGTAGTCGGCCAGGCGGCGGGCCAGCGCGTCCGGGGTGTCGTCGGCCCGGGTGACGAGCTCGCCGCCGCAGACGTCGCAGCGGCCGTCCACCTCGGGCCGGTGAGCGATGAGGTTGTAGTCCATGCCGCAGCGCGAGCACAGGCGCCGGGCCAGCACGCGGCGGCGCACCTCGTCGTCGGACAGGTCGAGGTGGATGACGCCGTCGATGTCGTAGCTCTCCAGGAAGAACTCCGTCTGCCGCCGGTTGCGCGGGAAGCCGTCGATGACGAAGCCGTAGTTCCAGTCGTGCAGGTGGAGGCGGTCGCTGACGACGTCCTCCACCAGGTCGTCGCCCACCAGCTCACCGGCGGCGACCAGGCGGCGGACCTGGGCGCCGAGCTTGGTGTGGTTCTTGACGTGCCAGCGGAAGATGTCGCCGACGCTGATGTGCACCAGGTCCAGGTCGGTGGCGAGCAGCTTGCTCTGCGTACCCTTGCCGCTCCCCTGCACGCCCATGATCACGTATTTCCGCATGCTCTGCTCATGCCCGGAAAAGCCGCGCGGTGTGATGGCCGTCCCGGGATTCGATGACGCCTACTACTATGCGAGACCTACTAGTTGGCGTTACTGTCTTCTCATGGCCGATGTGACGACCAGACGGACCCAGTGGTTGCGCGGTGTGCTCGACCTGTCCGTACTGGCCCTGCTCGCCGAGACCGGCGAGAGCTACGGGTACGCGCTCCTGCAGCGCTTGGAGCAGGCGGGGCTGCCCGACATGAAGGCCGGCACCCTCTATCCGCTGCTCAACCGCCTGGCCACCGACGGCCTGCTGCGCGCCGAGTGGCGAGCCGGGGACGGCGGGCCGGGGCGGAAGTTCTTCGCCCTGACGGACGAGGGCCGCAAGGCGCTCGCGGACATGGGGCCGGAGTGGGTGGCGTTCGCGACGACCGCGATCGCCGTGGTGCGACGCGGGATGGACAGCGAAATGGACAGCGGAATGGACAAGGGGTGAGGACGAGCGTGAGCGTGCTGGACAAGAGGTACAGCGACGAACTGATGATCGCCCTGCGGCTCCACGAGATCTCCGGCGAGCGCGTCGGCGAGGTGCTGGCCGAGGTGGAGTCCCACGTCGCCGAGACCGGAGAGGACCCGAGGGCGGCGTTCGGCAGCCCGAAGGAGTACGCGGCCCAGGTCGCGGCCCAGCTCGACGCGAGGTCGGGCAAACCGTCGCCGCTGTCGTACATGCTCGGCGCCGCGCTCACGGGGGCCCTGGTCTACGTCGGGGGCGGCTTGCTGCTGGCGGCGCTGAACAGATCCCCCATCGTTCTCACCTGGGTGGAGATCGTCACGGGGCCGCTCGTCATGGGCTTCATCCTCTCCGCGATCTTCACGGCGCTCGCGGGAGTCAGGGCCGTCACGGGCGGGAGGGCGTACAAGGTGGTGGCGCTCGGTCTCGCGGCCTGCGCGCTCGCGACGATCTTCGTGGCGGACCGGCTCAACGACGGCGTGAGCCCTGTCATCGAGGTGCCGCAGGCCGCCGCGATCGTCATCGGGGTGGCGGCGCTGGCGGCGGCGGTCGTCTCCCTGGCCCGCTCCATCAAGAGAGGCCGGGTCGTCCGGCCCCGATGACCCATACGTGCCCCATGCGTGCCCCATACGTGCCCCATACGTAGATCTCCCGATGCTTTGCCCGCGCGGCGCGCTTAAGGTCGGCCGGACCAGATGCCTTCGGAGAAGGTGGGTCCATGCGTGCGCTGACCGTCTTCCTGTCCACTCTGCTGCTGGTCACGACCGCCCCCGCGCCCGCGGGGGCGGCGAACCGGCCGGCCGCCGCCGAACCGGACGTCGTCTACCATCGCGCCGGCTTCTCCTCCGGGACGGCCGAGGGCACGACGGCCGCTGACGGCCTGTCGTTCACCTCGCCCGCGGGGACCGTCTCCCACACCGACGCCCTCGGCACCAAGACCTGGGAGTACGCCCGGTGGACCGCCCCCGAGCGGGACATCGGCTTCGCCGCCACCGAGCTGATCGCCTCCTGGACGGCCGACGTGCCGCCCGGCAGCTGGATGCAGGTCGAGCTGCGCGGCCGCAACACCGAGGGCCTGACGACGTGGTACTCCCTCGGCCGCTGGGCGTACGTGGAAGGCGACATCATGCGCACGTCGGTCCCCGGCCAGAGCGACGCCGACGCCGCCGTGAACGTCGACACGCTGGCCGCGGCGGCGGGCAAGCCGCTCAGCGCGTACCAGCTGCGCCTGACCCTCTACCGCACGCCGGGCTCGTCGGTGACGCCGCGGGTCAGGACCGCGGGGGTGATGGCCTCCAGCGTGCCCGAGCGCAAGAAGGTGCCGGTCAGCCCCGGCGGCGCCGCGTGGGGCGTCGAGCTGCCGGTGCCGCGCCGCTCCCAGAACGTGCACTCCGGCCACTACCCCGAGTGGGACGGCGGCGGCCAGGCGTGGTGCAGCCCCACCTCGACCACCATGGTGCTGGGCTACTGGGACCGGTGGCCCAGCGCGGAGGAGACCGCCTGGGTCGATCCCTCCGACCCGAACCCCGAGGTCGACCACGCCGCCCGCTACACCTACGACCACGCCTACGAGGGCGCCGGCAACTGGCCGTTCAACATCGCCTACGCCGGCCGGTACGGGATGGACGGGTTCGTCACCCGGCTGCGCTCGCTGACCGAGCTCGAACAGCTCGTCAAGGCCGGCATCCCGGTCATCACCTCGCAGTCGTTCAAGAAGGGCGAGCTGCCCGGAGCCGGGTACGGCACCGACGGGCACCTGATGACGGTCATCGGCTTCACCGCCGGCGGCGACGTGATCGCCAACGACCCGGCGTCGCCCTCCAACGACGCCGTCCGCCGCGTCTACTCGCGGGCCGACTTCGAGAACGTCTGGCTGCGCAGCTCCAGCAGCGGCGGCGTGGTGTACGTCATCCACCCGCCCGGCCACGCGCTGCCCGCCACGACGCCGGGGCTGCCCGCCAACTGGTGACCACCCGGAGCCCCGGATCCACGGACCCGGGGCTCCCGCCTTGGGCAACCTCGCCGAAACCTCGACGCCCGGCGCAGACCTGCGTACCCTAACAACCGGAAACCGCGGGGTCACTCGTTGTTTCCGCCGTGATACGCGCCGATCGGGGGGTCGTCCGGAGCGGCCGGGTCCGTCCGCCGGGCCGGGGCCGCCGCCGCGCGCGATGTCCCCGACCGCTGTGGCCGACCGACCTTCCACGCCGTGGAGCGCCCGATGACCGAGGACGAATCTGCGACGCTCGAGAAGACCCGGCTGGTGCCCCCCCAGTGGAACGGTCAGCCGCTGCTGCTGGCCTCCGCGGGCGCGCGGGCCGTGCTGGCGGGCACGGGCACCCACCTGGCGGCCTCGCGCCTGCCCGCGGCCGCGGCGGTCCCGGCCACCCTCGCCGACCTCGGCCGGTGCCTGGTCGAACGGGCGGGCCTGGCCCCGTCCGGCCTGACGGTGCTGCTCGACCCGGCGACCCCCGCCCGGCTGGGCGAGGCGCTGGACCGGGCCGCCCGCGAGGCCACCAGCGTGCTGATGTTCCACTATGTCGGGCACGGGGTGTTCGGCCCGGACCACGAGCTCTACCTCGCGACCCAGGCCACGACCGACCTCGGGCAGGGGGCGCCCGGCCACCAGGCGCTGCCGTACGCCGCCGTCCGCCGGATCCTCGCCTCCTCCTCGGCCGAGTACGTCGTCATGGTGCTCGACTGCTGCTTCACCGGCGGCGGCCGGCCGGTGCCCGCCCGCGCGGTCGACCGGGCCTTCGACGCGGCCTGGCCGGGGGCATACGTGCTGGCGTCCTCCAGCAGGGACGGCAACTCCTGGGCGCTGCCCGGCGTCCGGCACACCGCGCTGACGGGGGCGCTGCTGCGGCTGCTGACCGACGGCGACCCGGCGGGGCCGGAGGCGCTCACCCTCGACCACGTCCACCACCACCTGGCCGGCGCGCTGCCCGGGGCCGGGTTCCCGCGCCCGCGCCGCCTGGCGGGCGACCTCGACGGGCTGCCGCCGCTCGCCGTCAACCCCGCCCACGCCGGGCCGCGCAAGCGGCAGAACCCGCCCATCGCCTCCCCCGGCGACCTGAACAGCCCCTATCGCGGGCTGGCGGCGTACGAGCCGGAGCACACCCGGCTGTTCTTCGGCCGGGAGGAGCCGGCCAGGGCGCTGGCCGCGCGGGTGCGGCAGGCGCTGCGCGACGCCGCTCCCCCGGTGGTCACCGGGCCGGAGCAGAGCGGCGGCCCGATCCTCGTCACCGGGCCGTCGGGCTGCGGGAAGTCGTCCCTGCTGCGGGCCGGGCTGATCCCCGCGCTGCGCGACGGAGCCGGGCAGGAGCCGCCGCGCGTGCTGCTCACGCCCGGCGAGCGGCCGCTGACGTCGCTCGCGCGGGCGCTCACGGCGTTCGGCGGCGGCGACCCCGAGCGGCTGCGGGCGGTCATGGAGTCCGACCCCGGCTCGGCGCGGCGCTGGCTGCCGGGACCGTTGCTGCTGGTGGTGGACCAGTTCGAGGAGGTCTTCACCGTCTGCGCCGAGGAGGCGGAGCGGCGGCGCTTCGCCGGGACGCTCGCGCAGCTGTCGCGTTCGGCGGCCGTGGTGATGGCCGTGCGCAGCGACTTCTTCGGCCACTGCGCCGCCTACCCCGGCCTGCTGGAGGCGGTGCGCAGGCCCGAGGTCGTCGCGCCGATGACCGAGGCCGAGCTGCGCCGGGCGATCGAGGAGCCGGCCACGCGCTCGGGGCTGTCCGTGGAGCCGGGGCTCACCGACCTGATCCTGGAGGACCTGCGGGCCCAGCGCGGCACGGACGACCTGCTCGCACTGCTGTCGCACGCGCTGCTGGCCACCTGGCAACGGCGTACCGGCGGCGTGCTGACCATGGCCGGCTACCGGGCGGCGGGCGGGGTCGCGCGGGCGGTCGCGATGAGCGGCGAGGAGGCGCTGCGGCGGCTCGGCGCGGAGTTCGAGCCGGTGGCGCGGGCCCTGCTGGTCCGGCTGGTGCACGTCGACGCGCGCGGCAACGGCGCCCCGCGGCGGGTCCCGCTCGACGAGCTGAGCCCCGGCAAGGACTCCATCGAGGGGCAGGTGCTGGCGGAGTTCGTCCGGGCGCGGCTGGTCACGGCGGACGGCGACGAGGCGCGACTCGCCCACGAGGCGCTGGTGCGGGCCTGGCCGCGGCTCGGCAGCTGGGCGGAGACCGGCCGCGCGGCCCTGCTCGTCCGCCGCCGCCTCACCGAGGACGCGGAGATGTGGCAGCGGGAGGGCCGCGACCCTCAGTACCTGTACGCGGGCGACCGTCTGGCGACCGCCCAGTCCGTCGT
>NZ_POUD01000232.1 GCF_003236395.1 Nonomuraea aridisoli
CGCTTCCCCTCCGGAATGAAGGCGCTCGCCGACCACCTGCACGCCAAGGGGCTGAAGCTCGGCCTCAGCCTGTCGGCCGGCACCAGGGCCTGCTCCGGCGGCGGCCCCGGCTCCTACGGGTCCGGGGCCGCCGACGCCCGGCAGGTCAAGGAGTGGGGCGTCGACTACGTCAAGTACGACTGGTGCTCCGTCCCCACGGCCGACTTCCCCGGCAAGAACGTGCAGCAGATCGCCGAGGCGCTCTACCCGCCCATGCGCCAGGCCCTCGGCGACGACGTGGTGTTCGCGATGAACAACGAGGACGGCAGCACCGTGCCCTGGCTCTGGGGCAGGAACGCCGGCGCCACCACCTGGCGGACCAACGTCTACAACCGGCCTATCCCCGACAGCTACCCCTCGATGGTGGACATCTGGGAGACCAACCAGCTCAGGGCCGAGTACGCGGGCCCCGGCAGCTGGGCCGACCCCGACCTGCTGCAGGCCGGGCTGGGCGGGATGACCGAGACCGAGTACCGCACCCAGTTCACGCTCTGGGCGATCGGGGCCGCGCCGCTCATCCTGCAGGCCGCGCCCGACAAGACACCGCCCGCGATCGTCGCCAACCCTAAGGTGATCGCGGTCAACCAGGACGAACTGGGTGTCCACGGCACGTTCGTGAAGTCCGACGGCTGGTACCACGTGCTGGCCAAGCCGCTGGCGAACGGCGACCGGGCGATCGTGCTGTTCAACGAGAGCGACCGGGCCGCCACCCTGTCCACTCGGCTCGGCGACGCCCGTTACCGGGTCGAGGACCTGTGGACCGGCGCCGTCACATCCTCCGACGGCGAGCTGGCCGCCCAGGTGCCGGCGCACGCCGCTTCGATGTTCCGCGTGTCGAAGAGCCGCGAGCAGGCGCCGCCGCTGGTGACGTTCGAGGTGGACCCGGGGGAGCTCGGCGCCGACCGGCCGTCCGTGCTGGAACCGGGCAGAGCCGGGGAGATCGTCACCCGCGTCTCCAACACCGGGGGCACCGGGCGGCTGCGCGACCTGCGGGTGACGCTCGGCGTGCCCGGCGGCTGGCGGGCCGCCGCCCGCACGCCCGCCACGACCGGGCGGCTGGACGGCGGTGAGACGTTCACCGTGACCTGGGACGTCACCCCGCCCGCGGACGCCGCGCGCACGACGTACGAGCTCACCGCGAGCGCCGCCTTCGACGGAGGCTCGCAGCCCGGCGCCGCGGTCGTCACGGTCGCCGAGGCGCCGCCGTCCGGCCGCACCTACCTCAGCGACGTGCCGTGGACCGCGGTCAGGAACCACTTCGGCCCGGTCGAGAAGGACACCAGCAACGGTGAGCGGCCCGCCGGCGACGGCCGCCCGATCACCATCGAGGGCGTCACGTACGCCAAGGGGCTCGGCGCGCACGCGCCCGCCGAGATCGAGTACTACACGGGCGGGCGCTGCTCGGCCGTCGCGTTCATGGCCGGGATCGACGACGAGGTCGGCGCGGCCGGGTCGGCCGGGTTCGAGGTCTGGGCCGACGGCGGCCGGGTCGCGTACTCGGGCCTGGTCACCGGGAGCATGCCGGCCCGCGCGGTCACCGCGTCCGTCGAGGGCGCCCGGTTCGTCCGGCTGGTCGCGACGAACGGCGGCGACAACGCCACCTCCGACCACGTCGACTTCGCCGACGCCACCATCACCTGCGAGTAGGGAGTAGCCGTTGATGATCGTTCCCAAGCCCGTGCGGCAGGAGTCAGGGCCGGGCTCGTTCGTGCTGGACGGGCGGACCTCGCTCACCGCCGACCCGGCGCTCGGCGAGGTGGCCGCCTGGCTGCGCGCCGAGCTCGCCCCCGTCGCCGGAGGTGAGCTGCTGCCGGGCCCCGGCTCGGGGACGATCACCCTGGCGCTCGGCGACCTGCCGCCGGAGGGCTACCGGCTCACCGTCGGCGCGGACGTCGAGATCGTGGCCGGCGGGCCGGCGGGGGCGTTCTACGGTGCGCAGACCTTCCGTCAGCTGCTCCCGCCCGGCGCCTTCAGGAGGGCGGGACGCGGGCCGTACGAGGTGCCCGGGGTGCGCGTCGAGGACGAGCCGCGTTTCGGCTGGCGCGGCTGCCTCCTCGACGTCGCCCGGCATTTCATGACAAAGCATGATCTGCTGAGGTTCATCGACCTGATGGCCCTGCACAAGCTCAACGTGCTCCACCTGCACCTCACCGACGACCAGGGCTGGCGGCTGGAGATCCGCCGCTACCCCCGGCTCACCGAGGTCGGCGCGTGGCGCAAGGAGAGCCAGACCGGCTGGAACGGCGCCATGGACGGCCGCCCCCACGGCGGCTACTACACCCAGGACGACATCAGGGAGATCGTCGCCTACGCCGCCCGGCGGCACATCATGGTCGTGCCCGAGATCGACATGCCGGGCCACACCCAGGCCGCCATCGCCGCCCACCCCGAGCTGGGCAACCTCGCCGAGCCACTGGAGGTCGGCACCACCTGGGGCATCGGCGACAACGTGCTCAACGTCGAGGAGAGCACGATCGAGTTCTTCCAGAACGTGCTGGAGGAGGTGCTGGAGCTGTTCCCCGCGCCGTACGTGTGCGTGGGCGGCGACGAGTGCCGCAAGGACCAGTGGAAGGCGAGCCCCGCCGCCCAAAGGCGGATCCGCGAGCTGGGGCTGCGCGACGAGGAGGAGCTGCAGAGCTGGTTCGTGCGGCGCTTCGGCGGCTTCCTGGCCGCGCGCGGGCGGCGGCTCGTCGGCTGGGACGAGATCCTCGAAGGCGGGCTCGCGCCCGGCGCGGTGGTCGCCTCGTGGCGCGGCGACCTCGGGGCCGTCGCCGCCGCCCGGCGCGGGCACGACGTCATCAACTGCGCCAACACCTCCCTGTACTTCGACTACCGGCAGTCGCCCGGCGAGGACGAGCCGGTGCCCTTCGGCACCGTGCTCATGCTGGAGGACGTCTACGCGTTCGAACCGGTCCCCGCCGAGCTGCGCGGGGACCCGGCCGCGGCGCACGTGCTCGGCGCGCAGTGCTGCGTGTGGACCGAGCTCATCGACTCCACCCGGCAGGTCGACTACATGGCCTTCCCCCGGCTCGCCGCCTTCGCCGAGACGGTGTGGAGCCCGGCGGCGCCGGCGGAGGGGCGCGATCTGCCGGACTTCCGCGCCCGCCTGGCCGCCCACCTGGAACGGCTGGACGCGATCGGCGTCGAGTACCGGCGCGTGAGCGGGCCGCTGCCCTGGCAGACGCGGCCCGGCGTGCCCGGCCGCCCCGAGGACCCGGCCGGCTGGCAGGCCCAGATCGACGCCTGGACCAGCAACCTGCGGCACCTGCGATGAGCCGCGTGCTGGCCTGGCCGGGCTGCCAGAACGTCCGCGACCTCGGCGGGCTGCCCACGCGCGGCGGTGGCAGGGTGCGGGCGGGCGCGCTCATCCGCGCCGACCGGCCCCGTCCCGAAACCGTGCCCGCGCTCGTCCGCGCCGGGGTCGGCCTGGTCGCCGACCTGCGGCTGGCCGCCGAGTGCGCCGCCGACCCCGGCCCGCTGGCCGGTTCCGCGCCGTGGCGGCACCTGCCCGTGCTGCGGGACGAGGACGACGTGCTGGAGGAGATGGGGGAGACGCTGCCCGCGATCTACCGGGCGATCCTGGACCGGGGCGCGCCGCTGTTCGCGGCCGTGCTGTCCGCCGTAGCGCACGCTCCCGTGGGGCCCGTGCTGGTGCACTGCCACTCCGGCAAGGACAGGACCGGGCTGGTGGCGGCGCTGGCGCTGGCCGTGGCGGGCGTGCCGGAATCGGAGATCGCCGCCGACTACGCGCTCACGGCGTCCTGCCTGCGCTGGGAGGAGCACCTCGCCGCCCTGCCGGGCGAGGCGGCGCGGTCGCGTTCGCGGCGGCTGTTCGCCGAGGTGACGGCGGAGACGATGGCCGCCACGCTGGCCCACCTGGACGAACGGCACGGGGGAGTGGTCGCCTACCTCCTGGCGGCCGGCCTCTCCCCGTCCGACCTCACGCTCCTACGCCGCCGCCTGACCTCCTCCTGACGGGACACCGGCCGGACGCCGGCTGGCTCGACAGGCCGGACGCCGGCCGGGACGCTGCTGGTCGGGTGGCGCGGACCGGTCAGAGGTCGACCGGGCCGCCGCTGCGCCAGTAGACGTTGCCCTCGCGGGACAGCAGGCCCTCGTCCACGAGGTAGCGGCGCAGCGCCGCGTAGTCGTCGTGGAACGCCCGCAGCGTCACGTTGACGTCCTTCTCCGGGTAGCGCAGGCCCGGCTCGAAGAGCGTCGCGATGTAGCGGAGCACGACCAGGCGCTTGTCTCGGCGCATCGTCATGGTCGTCAGGCGGCCGTCCACCAGGAACGTGCGCAGCACCCGCTCCTCGGGGCTCAGCTCCTCGGCCGGTTCGGCGTGCGCGCGCAGCAGCTCGCGGAAGCGCTCCGGCCTGGCGCGCCACGTGCCGTCGTCGTCACGCGCGGCCAGCCCCCCGGCCGCCAGCTTGTGCAGCGCCTTCGGGGGCAGGTCGCCGGCCGTGCCGAGCACCAGGGCGGCGAAGGTCCGCAACGTCTCGTCCTGGTAGAGCAGGCCCAGGACGCGCCTGATCTCCTCGGTGTTCACCCGCGGCCGTACCCTCCGCTATGCCGAAATTTGCGGCCAAACCTTACCATTTCGGGAATGTTCCGAACTCGGGACACGGCCATGACGCGACCCTGACGTTCCACACCCGAGACTGAAATCGACAGGCGTGTGCCGGGACGTCCGTTGCCAGTCCGTTCCGGCACACCGCTTGTCACCTACAGGCGGTTGAGCCCGATCACGTGCAGGACCGCGCGGCCCTCCTCGTCGGAGGCGGCCAGGTCGACCTGGGCGTCGATGCCCCAGTCTCCGTCACCGGCCGGATCCTTGATCGTCTGGCGCACCTTCCACAACCCGCTCTCCTCCTCGATGCGCAGCAGCGCGGGCCCGCGGGCGTCGGCGTCGGCGAGGATCTCCTCGTGCTCGTCGTAGTAGGCGTCGAGCGCCGCGCCCCAGTCGACGTCGGGGGCGAGCTCCTCGAGCTCCTCCTCCTTCTCCAGCGAGCAGAGCTCCACCAGGCGGAACATCGCGTTGCGCACCAGCACGCGGAAGGCCCGCGGGTTGGCCGTGACCGGCCGCACCTTCGTCTCGAGCTGCTCCTGCTCCTCCAGCGCCGCCGCCGGGTTGGTGAGCTTCTCCCACTCGTCGATCAGCGACGAGTCGACCTGGCGGACCAGCTCGCCGAGCCACTCGATGAGGTCGACCAGGTCGTCGGTCTTGAGATGCTCGGGGACCGTGCGCGACAGGGTGCGGTAGGCGTCGGCCAGGTAGCGCAGCACCGTGCCCTCGGAGCGGGCCAGCTCGTAGAACTGGATGTACTCGCTGAACGTCATCGCCCGCTCGTACATGTCGCGCACCACGGACTTGGGGCTGACGGTGTAGTCGCCGACCCACGGATGGCCCCGCCGGTACGTCTCGTACGCGCCGAGCAGCAGGTCCTCCAGCGGCATCGGGTACATGACCTCGGCCAGCTGCTCCATGCGCTCTTCGTACTCGATGCCGTCGGCCTTCATCTGCGCGACCGCCTCGCCTCTCGCCTTCTTCAGCTGGGCGGACAGGATCTGGCGCGGGTCGTCGAGGATCGACTCGACGATCGAGACCATGTCGAGCGCGTACGACGGCGACTCGCGGTCGAGCAGCTCGAACGCCGCCAGCGCGAACGTCGACAGCGCCTGGTTGAGCGCGAAGTCCTCCTGCAGGTCGATCGTCAGCCGGGCCCGCCGGCCCTGCTCGTCGGGCTCGGGGAACTGCTCGACGATGCCGCCCGCCAGCAGCGACCGGTAGATCGCGATGGCCTGGCTGATGTGCCGCCGCTGCCACTTGCGGTCTTCGTGGTTGTCGGTCAGCAGGTGCTTCATCGCCTGGAAGCAGTCGCCCGGACGGTTGATGACCGCCAGCAGCATGGCGTTGCTGACCTTGAACCGGGAGGCGAGCGGCTCGGGCTCGGCCTCCTGGAGCTTCTGGAACGTCTCCTCGCTCCACCCCACGAAGCCCTCCGGCGGCTTCTTGCGGGCGTAGCCGCGCCGCCGCTTGGGGTCGTCGCCGATCTTGGCGAGCGCCTTGGCGTTCTCGATGTCGTGCTCGGGGGCCTGGCAGGCGACGTAGCCGATGGTGTCGAACCCGGCGCGGCCCGCCCGGCCGGCGATCTGGTGGAACTCGCGGGCGCGCAGCCGGCGCACCTTGGTGCCGTCGTACTTCGACAGCGCGGTGAACAGGACCGTGCGGATCGGGACGTTCACGCCGACGCCGAGGGTGTCGGTGCCGCAGATGACCTTGAGCAGCCCGGCCTGGGCCAGCCGCTCGACCAGGCGGCGGTATTTCGGCAGCATGCCGGCGTGGTGGACGCCGATGCCGTGGCGGACCAGCCGCGACAGCGCCCGCCCGAACCGGGTGGTGAACCGGAACCCGCCGATCATGGCGGCGATGGCCTCCTTCTCGGCCTTGGTCGCCATGTTGATCGACATCAGCGCCTGGGCCCGCTCCATCGCCGCGGCCTGCGTGAAGTGCACGACGTAGACCGGCGCCTGGCCGGTCGTGAGCATCTCCTCCAGGGTCTCGTGCAGCGGCGTCATCCGGTAGGAGTAGACCAGCGGCACCGGGCGCTCGGCGTTCTTGACCACGGACGTCGCCCGGCCGGTGCGGCGGGTCAGGTCGCGCTCGAACATCGACACGTCGCCGAGCGTGGCCGACATGAGGATGAACTGCACGTTGGGCAGCTCCAGCAGCGGCACCTGCCAGGCCCAGCCCCGGTCGGGCTCGGCGTAGAAGTGGAACTCGTCCATCACGACCTGGCCGATGTCGGCCGCAGCGCCGTCGCGCAGCGCCACGTTGGCCAGGATCTCGGCCGTGCAGCAGATGATCGGGGCGCCGGGGTTGACGCTCGCGTCGCCCGTCATCATGCCGACGTTCTCGGTGCCGAAGACCGCGCACAGGTCGAAGAACTTCTCCGACACCAGCGCCTTGATGGGCGCGGTGTAGAACGTGCGCTGGTCGCGCGTCAGCGCGGTGAAGTGGGCGCCGGCCGCCACCAGCGACTTGCCCGAGCCCGTCGGCGTGGCCAGGATCAGGTTGTTGCCGGAGACGACCTCGATGAGGGCCTCCTCCTGGGCGGGATAGAGCGTGAGCCCCCGCTCGGTGTTCCACGCGACGAACGCGTCGAAGATGGCGTCGGGATCGGCGTCGATGTCCTCGGGCAGGCGGTCTATGAGAAGGCTCACGACATCTATCCTGCCGAAGTTTGCCGGGTGGTCGAACCGCCCGCCGCCCGCGGCGGTCAAAACGCGGCGTTCATCCCAGGTCGAGCTGGAACAGCATGGTGTCGATCCAGCGCCCGTGCTTGAACCCCACGGCCTTCAGGCGTCCCGCCTCCTCGAACCCGAACGCGGCGTGCAGCCGCGCCGAGGCCGGGTCGCCCCAGTCGGCGATCACCGCGACGAGCTGGCGGGCCGAGGCCTCCCGAGCCCGCTCCACCAGCGCGCCGAGCAGCAGCCGCCCGAGCCCCCGCCCGGTGCGCCCCGGGGCGAGGTAGATGCTGACCTCCAGCGTGTGCCGGTAGGCGGGCTTCGGGCGGTACTGCGACAGGTAGGCGTATCCGGCGACCTCGCCGTCCACCTCCGCCACGAGGAACGGCAGCCCGGTCCCCGCCTTTTTGCGCCACTCCTCGACCCCCGGCGGCGTCTCGTCGAAGGTGGCGACCGTGGCGGTCACGTAGTGGGCGTAGATGTCCGCGACGGCGGGCAGGTCGGCGTCGGTGAGCGGGCGGATCGTCGTCATGTGCCGTCATTGTTCCGAACCCCGGGTTACACGGGTGTTTCGGACGGCCGGTTCCGGAGACGGCTCGCCCACGCGCGGCGCCGTCATCAGCAGGCTGCCGAGCAGCGCGAGCAGCGCGAGGAACGGCCCGGCGCCGGGCGCGAACCCGCCGACGGTCAGCGTCAGCACCCCGCCGCCCGCCAGCCCGGCCGCCGTCAGCATGCCGCGCGTCCCCGCAGTCCCGTACGGCAGCGCCGGCGGCGTCTCGAAGCGCGCGAAACCCTTCAGCAGCGGCCACATGACCAGGCACAGCAGCCCGAACCAGAGCGGCCACCCGGCGAACCAGCCGAGGCTGCCCGGCGCCGGCGTGTCCACGCCGAGCAGCACCACCACGACGCCGGTGACCGCGAACAGGGCCGGCATGTGCCACAGGTACACCGTCATGATCCGCGACCCCGCCCAGGCCAGCAGCCGCGCGCACGGCAGCCGCACCAGCCACGGGCGCAGCAGCACGGCCAGGCCCACCTGACCGAGGCCGACGCCAAGGATGGCGAGCGTGGGCGGGGCCATGTTCGACACCTCGGCGCCGGGCAGGCCGATCATGCTGCCGGGATAGGGCCCGAACGCCACCAGCAGGGCCGCCGCCCCGAAGCCGCCCGCCGCGAGGGCCCACGGACCCCGCAGGCGTCCCTCGGCGTAGAAGAAGCCGAGCTGGTGCACGGCCAGCCAGACGAACACCACGTTCAGGTAGCCCACGGCCTCGAACCCGGTCGTGAAGCGCGCCACGTCCGTCAGCGCCGCCCCGGCGGCCAGCACCGTGGGGACGCGCCAGCCGTGGCGCCCGTGCAGCCGCAGCGCGTACGGCGTCACGGTGACGGCGAGCAGGTACACCGCCAGGAACCACAACAACTGGCCGGTCAGCCGCGCCCCCATCTCCAGCGGCTGCTCCGGCACGCCCAGCGTCAGCAGGACGTGGGGGAGCGGGATCCACACCGCGGCCAGCGGCAGCAGCGGCCAGACCAGCCGCCGCAGCCGCACCGCGAGCCATGCCTGCGGGGCCGCGCCCGAGCGCTCGAAGGCGATCGCGTTCGCCGCGCCGCCCGCGAAGAACACCAGCGGCATCACCTGGCTGAGCCAGGTCACCACCCACACGCCCGGCGTGGACAGCGCGTTGCCCGCGCTCAGCCGGACGCCGTCGTACGCCAGGACCGGGATCGTCCAGTGCTGGAGCACGACGAGCGCCATGCCGGCCACGCGCAGCAGGTCGAGGAACGGGTCGCGGGCCCGGCCGCGCGGCAGTGCGGCCGCTGGACGGTCCACCAGGACGGTCATGGGGAGCCTCGATTCACGGGGGAGCGGGTGACTCAAGGCTTCCGTCCCGGCCGCCGCCGCACATTGCCGCGAGCCGCCCTCTCCCGGTCGAGGACCCACCACCCGTCCTGGTAGGGACAGCCCTACCATCGGACGCCTGCGCACCCGCTCGTGCCGGGCGCGGCGCCGTCATACGGTTGGCCCATGCGCTCCCTGACGAGGCGTGTCCTCCTCGACACCCGCTACACGCTGGTGGGCTTCCCCACGGCGTTGATCGGCTTCGTGCTGATGCTCGCGGGCTTCGCCGCCGGCGTCGGCACCACGGTCGTCTGGATCGGCCTGCCGCTGCTCGCCGGCACGCTGCTGGTGGCGCGGGGCTTCGCCGACGCCGAGCGCGGCTGGCTGTCCGACGTGCTCAAACGCCCGCCCGTACGGCCGCGCTACAAGCCCGCGCCCGCCGGCGCCGGCCGGTTCCGCCGCCTGGTCAACCCGCTGACGAGCGGTCAGTCCTGGCTCGACCTGCTGCACGGCGTCATCAACCTGCCGTTCGCGATCGTGGCGTTCGTGCTCACCATCGTGTTCTGGGCGATCCCCATCGCCGGGCTGACCTGGCCGATCTACGGCATCTTCATCATGCAGATCCCCGGCGGCGTGGAGCTGCCCGAGCTGCTCGGCATCGGCGACGGCAGCTACCTGGTCAACGTGGTCTTCTACGTCGGCCTCGGCCTGTTCTTCACGCTGCTGCTGCCGTTCGTGGTACGCGGCGCGGCGCTGCTGCGGGCGGGGCTCGGGCGGGCGCTGCTGACCGGCGTGGCCGAGCTGCAGGAGCGCATCGACGACCTGGCCGAGGGCCGGGCCGCCGCGGTCTCCGCCGAGGCCAACGCGCTGCGCAAGCTGGAGCGCGACATCCACGACGGGCCGCAGCAGCGCCTGGTCTCCCTCGCCATGGAGCTGTCGCGGGCGCAGCGGCAGCTGGCCAAGGACCCCGAGGCCGCGCAGGCCACGATCAAGTCGGCGATCACCGCCACCCGCGAGACGCTCGACGAGCTGCGCGCGCTCTCGCGCGGCATCGCGCCGCCGATCCTGTCGGACCGGGGTCTCGCGCCCGCGCTCGCCGCGCTGGCCGGGCGCTGCACCGTGCCGGTCGACCTCGACGTGCAGACCACCGAGCGCTACCAGGCGGCCGTCGAGAACGCGATCTACTTCGTCTGCGCCGAGACCCTCACCAACGTGGCCAAACACAGCCGGGCGACCGTCTGCACCGTCCAGCTCGTCCGCGTGGGCGGCGTCCTCATGCTCACGATCGGGGATGATGGGGTCGGCGGCGCACACGTCGCCAAGGGACATGGGCTCGCCGGGCTGGCCGACCGGCTCCGCGCGGTCGACGGGGAGCTGACCGTGCAGTCGCCCGACGGCGGGCCCACGGTGATCGTGGCGGAGGTGCCGTGCGCGTAGTCGTGGCCGATGACGCGGTGCTGATCAGGGAGGGCCTGGTCAGGTTGCTGGAGGAGTTCGGCTGCGAGGTGGTGGCCACCGTCGGCGACGGGGCCGCGCTCGTCGAGGCGATCGCCGAGCACGAGCCCGACGTGTCGGTGGTCGACGTGCGCATGCCGCCGTCGTTCACCGACGAGGGGCTCAAGGCGGCCGTCGAGGCCCGGCGCAGGGTGCCGGGGGCGCCCGTGCTGATCCTGTCGCAGTACGTCGAGGTCTCCTACGCCGACGACCTGCTCGCCGACGCCCGCGGCGCGGTGGGCTACCTGCTGAAGGACCGGGTCGTCGACGTCGACGAGTTCCTGGAGGGCCTGCGGCGGGTGGCCGCGGGCGGCACCGTGTTCGACCCTCAGGTGGTGTCCCAGTTGATGGTGCGCAGACGCAAGGACGACCCGCTGGCCCAGCTCACGCCGCGCGAGCGCGAGGTGCTCGGGCTGATGGCCGAGGGCAGGTCCAACCCGGCGATCGGGCGGCAGCTCGTCATCAGCGACGGGGCCGTGGAGAAGCACATCAGGAGCATCTTCAGCAAGCTCGGCCTCTACGCCGACGACGCCGACCAGCATCGCCGCGTGCTCGCCGTGCTGACCTATCTGCGCTCCTGACGGTCCCGCGGGGTGCTCCGCGGCGATCCGCCCCTGCCCCGGCCTCGTGGGCCGGTCCGTCCCCCTGGGCGTCGCCGCGGCGTTGTCCCTGCGACCGCATCTCTGCGGGGGGTGCCCTTCAGCCCGGCCCGCCGGGGAGCGGGGGGTTCCGCTCGCCGGTCCCTCCTGGCCGCTGAAAGGTCACTGGCCGGTCCGCGCGCGCCGCGCGCGGACCTGGCCGCCCGGGGTCAGCCGAGCGCGTCGACCAGCTTCTTGCGCTGCTGGGCGCCCAGGCCGCCGAGGCGGCGCTTCTCGTCGACGCCCGCCTCCTCCATCAGCGCGGTGGCCTTGGCCGGACCGACGCCCTTGACGGCGCGCAGCGCCTGGGAGACCTTGATCTTCTTCGCGATGTCGTCGTCGCGCTCGAGCAGCTGAGCGAACGTCATCTCGCCCGCCTTGACCTTCGCCAGCAGGGCCGTGCGGGCGGCACGAGCCTCGGCTGCCTTGGCCAGAGCGGCTTGACGCTGCTCGGGGGTGAGAGTGGGAAGTGCCATCTCAGTTCTCTCCTCGGGGATTTTTACGTTCGGGTTCTGATACCCGTGGTGCAGTGGCTAATCATGACGGATACCAGCGGTTCGTGTTGCGGAAAGCGGGCGCTCAGCGGGTTCGCCACACCGACTCGGCCGCCTCCGCGCACGCCACGTCCTGCGCGACCGTGCCGCCGCTGACCCCTACGCCGCCGACCACGCGATCTCCCGTAGCGTGACCGGACCGCAACGGAACGCCACCGCCGAAGCAGACGAACCGGCCGCCCGCCAGACCCGCCAGCTCCCCTCCCGGAGCGGTCAGCGCGGCCAGCTCCGAGGTGGGCCTGCGCAGGGCCACGGCGGTGTACGCCTTGCCCGGCGCGAGCACCGGCCCGGAGATCTCCGCACCCTCCATACGCTGGAAAGACACCAGATTTCCGCCCTCGTCGACGACCGCGACGGAGATCGCCGCGCCCTCGCGGAACGCCTGCTTCACGGCCGCCTCCGTCATGCGGAGCGCGAGTTCGAGATTCACGCGGTACGCCCCCGGCTCAAGATTCTTTCGCGCATCGGAACCCTTCCCAGCCTGCCGCCCCCGGACGGGCCGCGGAAGATCATCCATCCGGCCGTCCCGGCAGATGCGTTATATCGGGTTTTCTCCCTCAAAGGTGGAATGCATCACATTTTGTTGGTCGGGCGTGTCGCGGGCCTGGTCAGGGTGGTTTTTACGCCAGAGTTCAAGCCCCTCGGTCGTCAGGAACGCGTCGAAGACCGACTCCATCGCGCCGAGGAGCGCGCCGCGCCAGCCCAGCGCCGAGCCCTCGATCCGGGGCGGCCGGTCCCGGCGGATCGTCATCAGGTACGGCTCGCCGGCCGCCAGGAGGGCCTCGCCGGCCCGCTCCCACAGCTCCGCGCCGAGTCCCGACAGGGTCACCACCTCGGGGTCGTGGGCGTTCACCAGCGCCGCGACGCCGCGCCCCAGCGCCCTGGCGACGGTGGCCACCGCCTCCTCGTTCGTGGCCAGCACCTGTTCGGCCTGCTCGCGACCCCGGCCGCCGCCGTAGGCCAGGCCGGCGTGGCGCAGCAGGGCGTTCGCGCCGACGTCCATGCCCCAGCAGCCGATCGCGCCGCAGTCGCAGGGGCGATCGCCGCCGCCGAGCGGCATGTGGCCGAACTCGGCGCCGGTCTCGCCGGCCCCGCCGAGGGGGTGCCCGTCCACGACCAGCACGCCGCCGAGGTCGAAGTCCACGTGCAGGTGCAGACCCACCCGTACGCCGCGCAACCGGCCCCGCCGCGCCTCGGCCAGCGCGGCGAACGCGGTGTCATTGCCAACGATCGGCAGGTCCGGCGGCTCCGAGCCGCCTCGATGCGCGGCGTGGGGGTGGAGGCCGAGGAGGGCGGGGACGTTCACCGAGCGCCAGCCCAGGTGCGTGATGGCCACCAGGCCGCCGTGCCGTACCGGGCCCGGCAGCGCCATCCCCACCCCAACGACCCGGTGACCGAGCCGGCGCCGGTGCGCCGCGACGGCCTCGCCCAGGGGCGCGAGCGCGCCCTCGGGCGTCCCGTCGTGCGGCCGAACCTCCAGCACCGTGACGCGTCCGCCGAGTTCGCACGCGGCCAGCTCCCAGGCGTCCTCCCGGACGTCCGCGGCCAGCGCCAGCGGGCCGTGCGGATGCGGCCCCGGCACCTGCGTCGGACGTCCGCGGGCGTGCTCGGAGGCCGGCTCCTCGTGCAGGAGCTCGTCGTCGGCCAGCCCGGCGACCAGCACGGAGGCGGTGCCCCTGGCCAGGCCGAGGTCGCGGGTGAGCTGCGACCTGGTGCGGGCTGCCCCGCAGTCGTGGACGGCGCGCAGCAGCCGGACGCGGTTGTGCGCCCGGAGCTCGCCGCTCGTGGTGGCTATCTTCACGTAAGACAGTTTATGCTCTAGCCGTGAACAAAACCCTCATCGATGCCAGACGCGCCCGTGTCGGAGTTTTCGGGTATTTCGTTCTTGCTGGATTTGTCATGGGTCTGTGGGCGGCCGGGCTGCCCTCGCTGAACGAACGGCTCGACCTCGGCCCCGCCCGCGTCGGCAGCGTCCTGCTGCTGATCTCCGGCGGCGCGCTGGTGTCGATGCTGGCCGCGGGCCCGATGGTCGACCGCTGGTCGAGCCGCCGGGTCTGCTGGATCGGAGGACCCCTGTCGGCCGTGGTGCTGCTCGGCCCGGCGCTCGCGCCCTCGTACGGCGCTCTCCTGGTCCTCGCGGTGGTGTTCGGGATGGGGCTCGGCGTCACCGAGGTCGCCATGAACGCCCACTCCGTCGAGGTGGAGCGCCGCTACGGACGGCCGATCATCTCCGCCTTCCACGGCACGTGGAGCCTCGGCGGGGCGGCCGGCGGCGGGCTCACCTCGCTCGTGCTGCTCGCGGGGCTGGACGCGCAGTGGCTGCTGATCGCGGCGGCGGTCGTGGTGCCGTTCCTGTACCTGCCGGCGGCGCGGCTGCTGCTGCCCGACGCGCCGCGGCACGCCTCCGGCGAGACCGGCGGCGGCACGTCCGGGGGCTCGCTGCACTGGGGCCTGATCGCGCTGCTCGGTCTGGCGGCGTTCGCCGGCCACCTGAGCGAGGGGGCGGCCATCGACTGGGCCGCGCTGCACGCCCAGTGGGTGCTGGCGACCGACCCGGCCGTCGCGCCGCTGGCGTACACGATCTTCTCGGTGGCCATGACGACCGTGCGGCTGCTGGGCGACCCGATCCGGGCGCGGCTCGGCTCCGTGCGCACGATCGGGCTCGCGGGGACGCTCGCCACCGCCGGGTACGCCCTGGTGCTGCTGTCGCCGCTGGCCGGAGAACCGCTGCGGGTGGCGTGCGCGTGGACCGGGTGGGCGCTGGCCGGCGTGGGGCTGGCCCCGGTGGTGCCGGTGTTGTTCAGCGCGGTCGGCGCGGCGGGCGGCCCGGTCGGGCGGGCGCTGGCCATGGTGACCGCCTTCGGCTACAGCGGCCTGCTGCTCGGTCCTGCCGTGCTCGGCTACGTGTCCGAGGCGTCTTCCCTGCCCGTCGCGCTGCTCATCCCCGCCGTGCTGGCCGCCGTGGTGGCGCTCACCGGCGTCCCCGCCATCCGCTC
>NZ_POUD01000233.1 GCF_003236395.1 Nonomuraea aridisoli
GGCGGTGTACTTCATGGTCGAGCGCGGCGGGCTGCTGAGCGGCCCGGAGCTGGGGGCGCTGCTCGTGCTCACCGGGCTCTGTCAGGTCGGGATCTACGTCGTCTGGCGTGGCTGGCCGTTCGCGGGGCTCGGCCGGCGGTGGGTGCGCATCCTGTCGGCCAACGTCGCCGTCGTGGGCGGGGCCTCGCTGACGTACGCGGCCGTGCACGTCGCGGGCGGGGTGCCCCCGGCCGTCATCACGGCCGTGGCGGGGCAGCTCATCGCGGCGGGGCTGGTGGTCGGGATCCTGTTCGAGGGGTGGCTGCAGACCCGCCTGCCGCCCGCGGCAGAGCGCGTCGTCTCCCTCGCCGCCGTGATCGTGCTCGCCGCCGTGCTGGCGTTCGCGCTGGAGGCGTACGCGGGCACGCTGGTGTGGGAGCGGGCCACCGCCGACGACTGGGTCGGCCACGTCGGACTGAACGCCCTCGGGCTCGCCGTCATCCTGCACGTCGCCATCTCCCGCCGCTGGCCTTTCACCTCGGGCTCGCCCTCCTAGCCGTCCCGGCCGGTCATCACGGCGCGTCCGACGCTCTCGCGGAGCAGGGCGCGGCGGCGCTCGTGCAGCTCGGCGGGCTCGTCGGCGGTGGCGGCGTAGACATTGCTGACCGGGGACCAGGCCATGGACATCGCGATGACCATGGCCATCACGTCGAACGGGTCGCCGGGGCGGACGATGCCCGCGGCCTGGGCCTCGGCGATGGCGCGCAGCTTGGGGTCGTCGAGACGGTCGGCCTCCTCGACGAGGTGGCCGGCCGGGCGGCGCTCCAGGCGGGCCCAGGTGGCCAGCCGGATGAGGTCGGGGCGGCGCAGGTATTCGTCGTAGAGACGCACGGCCCAGTCGGCGAGGTCGGCGCCGTCGATCGGGACGACGTTCATGATCCGCTCCAGCGAGCCGAAGAAGATCGCGTCGAACAGCCCCTCCTTGCTGCCGAAATAGCCGTAGAGCTGCGCCTTGTTCGTGCGCGCGGCGGCGACGATGCGCTCGATGCGCGCCCCGGCGATGCCGTGCTCGGCGAACTCCCGGGTCGCCACCTCGAGGATGCGCCTGCGGGTCGCGGCGCCACGGGCGGTCAGCTGCTGGTCGACCATGCCCGCCAGCGTACCAAACAGACCATTCGGTTTGCTTGTCGTCCGAGGCGGAGCTAGGGTCGAAACAGACCGAACAGTCTGTTTAAGGAGTCGTCCATGAGGACCACAGTGGGCTGGCGCGCCGACGCCCCCGCGACGCCGCTGCGGCGTTCGCCCCTCGAACGGCGCGACCTGCGCCCCGACGACCTCGCGGTACGGGTGGACTACTGCGGCGTCTGCCACAGCGACCTGCACGCCGTCGCCGCCCACCCCGGCGGCACGCTGGTGCCGGGCCACGAGTTCACCGGGGTCGTGACCGAGGCCGGCCCCGAGGTCACCGGCTTCGCCCCCGGCGACCCGGTCGCGGTCGGCAACATCGTCGACTCCTGCGGCGAGTGCCCCATGTGCCGGGCAGGCCAGGAGAACTACTGCCACGCGTTCCCGACCCTGACCTACGGCGGCACCGACCGCCACGACGGATCGACCACCCTGGGCGGCTACTCCCGCGAGTACGTCGTCCGCGACCGGTTCGCCTACCACCTGCCCGCCGGCCTCGACCCCGCGGGCGCGGCCCCGCTGCTCTGCGCCGGGGTCACCGTCTGGGAGCCGCTGCGCGCCCTCGGCGTGGGTCCGGGCGCCCGCGTCGCCGTGGCCGGCCTCGGCGGCCTGGGCCACCTCGCCGTCAAGCTCGCGGTCGCGCTCGGCGCCGAGACCACGGTCATCAGCCGATCGGCCGGCAAAGCGGACGACGCCCGCCGCCTCGGCGCCCACGACCTCCTCGTCTCCACGGACGCGGCGCGGATGGCCGAGGCCCGCGACCGGTTCGACGTCGTCGTCGACACCATCGCCGCCGACCACGACCTCGGCCCGTACCTGCGGCTCGTCGCCATGGACGGCACGCTCAGCCAGGTCGGTCACCTCGGCCCGGTCACCGTGCGGACGACCGACCTGCTCATCGGGCGCAAGCGGCTCGGCTCGGCGGGCAGCGGCGGCCGGCCCGCGACCGCCGCCCTGCTGGCCTTCTGCGCCGAGCACGGCATCACCGCCGACATCGAGCTGCTGCCCTCGGGCCAGGTGAACGAGGCGTTCGACCGGCTCCGGCGCAACGACGTCCGCTACCGGTTCGTCCTCGACCTGTCGGATCTGTCCTGATCGGCCGGCTCCTCGTCCAGGACGGCGAAGCCGCCGCGGCCGTCGAACGTCACGGTGCGGACGGCGTCGAACCCGTCCGACCGGCGTGGCCGGCGCAGCCGCCGGAACGTGGCCCGCACGCCGACCTCCGGCACCCGCGCCCGCCCGAGGCGCGGCAGGTTGCGGGCCAGGGAGCCGGGCAGGTCGGGCGGGAACCAGTAGGCCACCACGCGGGCGCCGTGCTCCTTCGCCAGCACCACGAGCGGGCCCCACTCCTCGGGAGAGGGGTTGGTGTTGTCCACGGCGACGTCGCGCCCCTGCTCCAGCGCTTCCGCGATGAGCCGGAGCTGGCGGCGCCCGCGGTGGCGGGCGTTGGGGAAGGCGTCCTTGCTCACGTGGACGTGCGTCGCCGCCAGACGGCGGCGGTAGAACGTGCTCTTGCCCGCCGCCTGAAACCCCACGAGCACGGCCACCTCGCTCACGCGCGCACGACCGCGACCGGGCAGGTGACGTGGTGCAGCACGCCGTGGCTGACCGAGCCGAGCACCGCCGCGGCCAGCCCGCCGCGGCCGTGCGAGCCCACCACGACCAGGTCCGCCGTCTCGGAGATCCGGGTCAGCGCCGGGACGGGGTGGTCACGCGGCTGGTCGTCGGTGATGACCAGGCCGGGGTTGCGCTCCCGCCACGGCTCGACCCGGGCGCGCGCCGCCTCCAGCTCCGCGCGCACGGCCTCCTCGATGAGGTCGTCGTAGGCCGGCGCGTACGGGGCGGGCACCGGCACCTGCCAGGCCGTGACCACGTGCAGCTGCGCCAGCCGGGCGCGGGCCTGCTCGACGGCGAACTCCATGGCCGCCTCCGCCTGCTCGGAGCCGTCGTAGCCGACGACGACGCGGCCGTACTCCACGACGCGGGGGCCGCGGACGACGACGACCGGCGCGTGCGCGTGGCCGGCCACGCCCATGCTGACCGAGCCGGCCACCATCCCGGTGAACCCGCCGAGCCCCCGGCTGCCCACCACGAGCGTGTCCGCCTGCGAGGACGCGGCGATGAGCTCGCCGACGACGTTCCCGGTGCGCGACTCCGTGGTGACGGCGAGGCCGCCGGTCAGGGGGCGGGCCCGGGCGGCGGCGGCCTCCAGCATGCCGGCGCTCTCTTCCGTGGGCTCGCCCACGTGCACGATCCTCAGGTCCAGCTCGCGCCGCCGGGCGTCGGCGGCGGCCCACTCCACCGCCGCCACGGCCGGCGCGGACCCGTCGTAGCCGACCACGATCCGCCTGGTCATCGCCCACCCCCTCATGAGAAGAAGTGCTCCCTTTACAGCGTCGCAAAGCCGGCGCACGACGCGCAGGTCAGGCCCCCCTGGCGCCATGCGGTTGATCGCTGTTGGCGTCGGAGGCGGTGCGCCGGGAAGTCTGGTCGGCAGGTCCCCCGTCCCCGATCGCGAAGGATGCCCCCATGCGCGCCCGAGACCTGCTCGCCGACTTCCCCACCGTCGGCCTCGACTCCCCCGTCATCGACGCGGCCCGGCTGCTGGCCGACCAGGATCTGCCCGGTCTCATCGTGGTCGGCGACGAGGGCTCGCCCGTCACGATCCTGCCCGGCACCGAGGTGCTGCGGCTGGCCGTGCCCGCGTACTGCCAGGACGATCCGGCGCTGGCCCGCGTGGTGGACGAGGCGCACGCCGACGCGTTCCTGCACGGGCTGGACGGCCGCACCGTGCGCGAGGCGCTGCCCCGGCAGCGGCGCGAGCTGCCGCTCACCGACCCCGACGCGACCGTGCTGGAGCTGGCCGCGCTCATGGCACGCACCCGCAGCCCGCTGGTCGCCGTGGTGGGCGACGACCGGCGGCTGATCGGCGCCGTGACCCTCCAGGCACTCCTGGACCGGCTTCTCACGCGCTGAGACCGCCGCACAACCTTTCCGCGGCCCGGGCGCGTTGGGAACGGGTGAGAGGAGGGGCGCGTGGAAGGACACGACGGCTCTGGCCGGCGGGGCTCGGCGCGCACCGCCCGTCCCGCCGGAGGGGTGAGCCGGTGACGAGGCTGCGCCAGGCCATGAAGGAGCTCGCGGAGGAGGCGCCGCCGGTCGACCTGGCCGAGGCGGCCATCGCCCGGCACCGGCGCGGGCGGCGTGCCCGGCTCGCGGTGGCCGGCGCGTCGGTCGTGACGGCGCTCGGAGCGGGGGTCGTCACGGCGGCGGTGGGCGGGGTGGCGCTCTGGCCCCGCGCGCCCCAGCCGGCGGCTCAGCAGGAGGTGGGGACCGTACGCGACCTGCCCGGCGGCGCCGTGGGCGCGATCAGTCACGCCTACCTGTCGCCGTGCGAGCCGAGCCCCCCGGACTGCGGAGGCGCCGAGTGGCGGGTGGTCACGCGCGGCGGCGCGGTCTACCGGGTCGGGCAGGCGCTCGTCTCGACCGGCAAGGCACTACGGGTGCCCGTCGCGATCAGCAGGAACGGGCACGCGCTGGCCTACTACGACAGCGAGGCCGGGGCGCACGTCGTGCGCGACCTGGTGACCGGCGCCGAGATGACCTCGCCTGTCGCGATCGCCGAGGAGCGGATCGGCGCCGGCTCGCAACTCCTGCTCTCCGACGACGCCCGCTACCTCGCCTTCGACCCGCACGTGGGCGGCAAGGACCGGCACGTCAGAACCGACCTGTGGCTGAGGCCGTTCGCGGGCGGAGGCGAGGAGGTGCGGTTCGACGGCACGTTCATCTGGTTCAGCGAGCTCGCCCCGGACGGCCGCACGGTGGCCGCCGTCGAGCACATGGACCTGCCGAAGCCCGCCCTCACCCTGCTCGACGCCACGACGGGCCGGCGGCTGCGCGAGCTGCCCGTCGCCGGGCTGCCCGCGGACGCGCGGCTGGTGGGCACCGGCGTCTGGCGCGGGCCCGGCGAGGTGGAGATCCTCGTCTCCAGCCGGCAGCGCTCCTACTCCTACGCCGTCGACGCCCGCACCGGACGCGCCCGGCAGGTCGCCGTCTACCCGCAGGAGATGCAGTTCTCGACCCTGACGCTGCCCGGCGTCTTCAGACGCTAGACCTCACGCCTCCACGAGGTCGAGGACACCGGCCAGCGCGGTCAGGAACGGGCCGGGCCAGTCGTCCTCGCGCGCGTGCGCGTCGTTCCCGGCCCAGTCGGCCGCCTTGAGCATGTACGCCCGCATGCCGCACCCGGACGCCCCCGTCAGCTCCGAGCCGCCGCCGTCGCCCACGTAGAGGCAGTCGCGCGGCTCGACGCCGAGGCGGCGGGCGATCAGGCGGAAGAGCTCGGGATCGGGCTTGCGGCGGCCCTCCTCGCAGGAGAACACGCGGGCGTCGACCAGCTCGGACAGTGCCAGCCCCGGCCAGGCCTCCACCAGCTCGACGGTGCAGTCGCTGAGCACGCCCACGCGCAGCCCCCGCTCGCGCAGCGCGCTCAGCGTCGGGATCGCGTCGTCGCGCAGGACGAACAGCTCCCGCTGGGAGGCCGTGCGCGCCGCGCACGCCGCCGCGAGCGCCTCCTGCCCGGGATCGACGCCGTGCCGGCGGGCCAGCGTCAGGAACGTCGCCGCCAGGTCGCCCAGGGCCCCGGTGGCCCGCTCGGGGAAGGAGTCGTTCAGCATCGCGCGCCAGGCGGGCGCGGGGATGCCGAGCGGGGCGGCGCTCCGGGCGGCGTGGTCGTCCCAGACGTGCGCCGGCGTGCTGTGCGTCAGGGTGCCGAAGAAATCGAAGACGACCGCGGTGGGGGGCATGATCGCGACTCTAGCGGGGAGCGTGGGCGCCGGGTCAGGTCGTGGCTGAACGTCCTCAGGGTCTTGGGCGCAGGGCGAGCAGGGCGACGTCGTCCATCACGTCGTTGCGCATGCGGTCGAGGATCTCGTCGCAGAACTCCGGGAGTGACAGGCCGGCCAGGGCGGCGGCGTGGCGGCGCAGGCGGCTCATGCCGTCGTCGAGAGACGCCTCGCGGTTCTCGATGAGGCCGTCGGTGTAGAGCAGCACGGTGCCGCCCGGCGGGATGAGCGCGTCGGCGTCGGTCCGCTCCAGGGACAGGCCGGTGCCGAGCAGCAGGCCCTCGGCCCCCTCCAGGAAGACCGCGCCGCCGTCGTCGCCGACCAGCAGCGGCGGCGGATGCCCGGCGCTGGTCCAGCGCAGCCACCACCGTCCGTGCTCGCACCGCTTGGCGAGCGCCAGCACCAGCGTGGCCATCAGGTCGCCGGCGATGTGCGGCAGCGCCTCGTCGAGCCGGGCGACCACCTGGCTGGGCGACGTGCGCTCCGCCCAGGCCATCGTCCGCAACATGTTGCGGATCTGCGACATGTCGGCCGCCGCCTGCAGGTCATGACCCGTCACGTCGCCGATGACCAGCGCGGTCAGGCCGCCGGGCAGCGGGAACGCGTCGTACCAGTCGCCGCCGACCCGGGAGCCGCGCGGCGCGGGCTGGTAGCGCGCGGCCATCTCCAGCTCCTCGATCGCGGGCAGCGGGCTGATCAGGTGGCGCTGCATGGTCTCGGCGATGCGGCGCTGCACCTCGTACATGTCGGCGTTGTCCACCGCGAGCCCGGCGCGGCCCGCGATGTCGTCGATCAACGACAGGTCCGACATGTCGAAGTCGGGGGTGGGCGCGCACCGGGCGAGAGAGATCGTGCCCAGCACGCGGCGCGGGGTGCGCAGCGGCGCGATGACCACCGACGTGGGCTTGATGTAGTCGAGCAGCCTGCGCTGGAAGACGCGGAACGAAGACCCGTCGAGGCACGCCAGCTCCTGCCCGGTGAGCAGGATCGAGGGGCTGCCGCGCAGCACCCGGGCCATCGGCGAGTCGGAGCTGTCGTCCGGCGCGGGCAGCGCCCCCTCCCACTGCCGCGCCCTGGCGTTGTCCTCCCTGTTGCCGGAGACGATCGAGACCCTGCGCAGCTCACCTGCGGGACCGAGCAGGTCGATCACCGCCCAGTCGGCCAGCCGGGGCACCACCAGCCGGGTGAGCCGCCGCAGCGCCTCCTCCTTGTCCAGGGTGGAGGCCAGCACCGTGCTGATCTCGGCCATCAGCGACAGCCGTCCGGCCAGCTCCTCCAGCACGGACAGGTGGGCGGCCTGCTCCAACTCGATCGCCTTGTGCCGGCGCAGGTCGTAGAAGAGCACCACCGCTCCCAGGCGGCCGTCCAGCTGGATGGGCGCCCCCATGAGGCCGAGGGGGATGAGCTCCCCGTCGCCGCGGACGAACCACGTCTCCTCGGTGTGCACGCTGTCGGTCGTCCCGAGCGCCTGGAGCTGCGGGCACTTGCTCCGGGGCAGCTTGCTGCCGTCGGGGTTGCGGTGCAGCAGGTCGTGCGCGTCGGCGCCGATCAGCTCATGGGCGGAACGCCCCAGCACCCGCTCGGTGTACGGGTTGACCATGATGATCCGGCCGAACTCGTCGAGGATGTAGAGGCCCAGGTGCACTCCGCGCAGCAGGGCTCGCATGAGCTCCCGGCTGAGCCCGTACCTCTCCAGAGCGGGAACGGCGTCGCTGGGTTCCATAGATCCCACCATCACACCTGTCCGGCCGGATTCAGCGGGCCATGCGATTACCAGGGTTTCGCAAAATGTCAGGTGCTCCACCGACACGTCCGGCGATCAACCCACCAGTCACAGAAGTCCCTTATCCCCCGCGAGAAGCGGTCCGCGACGGCGAATGGGCGCAAACTTTACCCAGTCCAGAACCTCGACATACACGGGGTTTCAGCACCTATCGCACGAAAAATCACGCGATTTCGATACATACCACTTGCACTACCTATGGGGAGATGCATACCTTTTTGCCTATTCGCGGCACAGGCCAAAGAACCCTTCGCCGCTTCGTTGACAGGACCGTACGCCGCTCCCAGATCGGGAGGCGTGCGGCCGCCGAATCCGCGTCACGCGGAACCGGGGACCCACCTTTCTGGGGTGAATCGGACACCAGCGCCACGCTGCGCCCGTAGGGCACTTCCAAGCCCGAACCCGTCAGCTAACCCGGTAGGCGGCATGGAAGCTAGGAGTCAATGCCCTCATGCTCGTCCCCCGTACGTTGAAGAGTCGCCTCGACCTGCCCGTCAAGCGTGTCGGCCTCGCCGTCGGCGGCGCCGTCCTGGCGGCGTCCACCGCCTTCGCCGCCCTGCCCGGCGCGGCGAACGCCGCACCCGCCGACCGCGCTCCGGCGCCCGCCGCCGAGGCCAAACCTCTGACCTACGGTCTCGACATCTCGAACTACCAGGCCACCTACGACTGGGCCGACAGCTCCGCCCAGTTCGGCATCATCAAGGCCACCGAGGGCGCCGACTTCGTCGACCGCTCCTTCGACAGGCACTGGCGCGAGCTCGGCAAGAAGGGCATCGTCCGCGGCGCCTACCACTTCGGCCACCCGCGCAACGACGCCATCACCGAGGCCAAGCACTTCCTGTCCGTGGTGAACTCGCAGCCCGCCAAGGCCGGCGACCTGCTGGTGCTCGACCTCGAGACCGCCGACGGCAAGTCCGTCGAGGAGGTCAACACCTGGGCCAAGAAGTGGCTGGGGTACGTCAAGGCGAAGACCGGGATCACGCCGATGTTCTACAGCGGCTGGAACTTCGCCGACACCTACGGCAAGGGCCTGGCGGAGTACCCGCTGTGGGTCGCGCACTACAGCAAGGCCCGGGGCCAGGTGAGCCCGCCGGCCGACTGGAAGTCGTGGACGATCCACCAGTACACCGACTCCCCCATCGACCAGAACGTCTCCGCGCTGACCGTGAACCAGCTGCGGGACCTGGGCCGCCGTACCGTCTGACCCCCGTCGAAGCGCGGTCCCCGCGGCCGCGCCCGGTGGGGCCGCTCCCCGCGCCGACAGCCACGCGCATCGGACGCCTGGACGGCGGCCCCGCCGGGCCCCTCGCACAGCCATGATTCACAGCCGGCGACCACAACCATGAACCACAGCCATGAACCACAACCGGAAGCCGCGGCCGGACAGCCGCGGCTTGCGGGTCATGGACGTCGGTCGAGCCGCGTCACGCCGGGGCGTAGACCCGGTGGACGAACTCGGCCAGCTTGCTGTCGGGCAGCTCCTTGGCCAGGTCGGACTCGCTGACCATGCCGACGATCCGGTGGTTGTCGATCACCGGCAGGCGCTTGATCTGGTGCTGCTCCATCTTCTGCAGCGCCTCCTCGACGCTGGTGTGAGCGTCCACCCACACCAGCCCGCGGGCCAGCTCGCCCGCCGTGGTCGTGTCGAGGTTCTTGCCCTCGGCACAGCATTTGACCACGATGTCCCGGTCGGTGATGATGCCCTTCAGGCGGTCGTCCTCGCCGCAGATGGGCAGCGAGCCGACCGACATGTCGCGCATCATCTCCGCCGCCCGGCGCAGCGACTCGTTCTCGCCGACGCAGGCGGCTCCCTTGTGCATGACGTCCTGGACGGTCTTGCCGACTCCTGAGGTACCCATATCGGCCTCCCGTGGTAGACGAACCGGGTTCACGGCCCCCCTACCCGTCAGATCGCGGCTCAGTAACGGTCAGCGGCCGAAGGTTCCGACCAATGTGCCCGAGGCCAGCGTGTTGCTGTCGATCGCGCGCCGGAACTCGTCGGCGGAGAAGCCGTCGGCCAGTCCGGACGGCCGGGTCAGCGCGAAGAGCCGGAAGAAGTAGCGGTGCGGCGAGTCGCCCACCGGCGGGTGCGGGCCGCCGTAGCCCTGGCCGCCGTAGTCGTTGCGGCCGGCGGCGAACCCCTTGAGGTCGGCGCCGGCGTCGAGCCCCGTCGTGTCGGGCGGGATGCCCGCGACCAGCCAATGGGTGAACGTGCCCATCGGGGCGTCCGGATCCTCGCACAGCAGCGCCAGCTCGGCCGCACCGTCGGGCACGCCCTCCCATTCGAGCTCCGGCGACAGGTCGCCGGCCTCGTGGGAGTGCTCGTACGGGATGAGCGTGTGATCGTTGAAGGCGCTGCTGCGCAGTGTGATGCCAGCCATGTCCTGCCCGCTTCCCCGGCCGTCCCGCTCCACACCCGGCCGCGAAGCGCCTGGTCAGCGGTCAAAGCAGGCGATGCCGCCGGATGCCAGCGCCTACCTGGATTTTCCGCGACACGGAGACATGAGCCGGCGAGCCGCCCGGCGCTCGTTGGGATGCTCACTGCTATGACGCTGGAGGAACAGGACGGGGCGCTCGGCCCGGAGCGCTCACCGGCGCTCGCGGCGGACGTCCACGCCGCGCGCGGCCGGTACCGGGAGCTGCTGGAGCGGCTCGACGCACAGCTCGACGAGCCCGGCCCGCCGGTCTCGACCGCCGCGTACGTCGCGCTCGCCGCCCAGCTCGCGCTCGCCCACGCGGTAGAGCTGGCGTCCCTGCTGCACGGCGAGAGCCTGGAGGCGAAGGCGGCCGCGCTCGTGGACGCGGTGTGGGACGCGGTGCGCCTCGACGTCGCGCGGGAGAGCTGCGCCCGCAGCATCCGCGCGGGCTGGTCGGCGAGCCTGGCCGACATGCTGGAGGAGTGCGACCTCGACGAGCAGGTGCCGCCGCGGGCGGCGATGGCGCTGGCGGCGATACTGGCCGCGGGCCTGGTGCAGGCCCAGGTGGAGCCGGAGCACTGGCAGCTGCGCGAGATGGCGCGGACGGTGACCAGGCAGTCGTTGCAGTCGCACGTGGCCGGCCGCCGGGACGAGGCGATGGCCCACTGGTTCGCCTCTTTCGGACGCGTCCGGCCCCGCTGACGCTACGGCGCGGGGCGGACGTGGGTGCTGTCGCGCAGGACGACGTGGGTCGGCATCTCCGCCGACGACTCGGCGCCCGCCGTCTCGTCCTGTGACAAGGCGAGCCGCATGGCGCGGGCGCCGGCCTCGCGTAGCGGGACGGCCACGGAGGTGAGCGCGGGGACGACGTCCACCGCCGAGGCGATGTCGTCGAACCCCGCCACCCCGATGTCGGCGCCCGGGACGACCCCGGCGTCGCGGAAGGCCGTCATGGCGCCGATCGCCATCACGTCGTTGACCGCGAACACCGCCTCCACGTCCTCGAACCCGCGCGTCACCAACCGCCGCGCCGCCTCGTAGCCGCCCTCCCTGGTGAAGCCCGTCTCGATGACGAGCGGCTCGGGCACGCCGCAGCCGCGCAGCCCGGCGAGGAACCCCTCGTGCCGCTCGCGCGACGTGCGGATCTCCGGGGGCGCGGTGAGGACGGCGAAGCGGCGGTAACCGGCGCCGAGCAGCGCCGTCGCGAGCCGTTCGGCGCCGCCGCGGTTGTCGATGGTGACGGTCGGGAACGGCAGGTCCGGCTGGCTGATCAGCACCACGCGCCCGCCGGCCGTACGGTAGTGGCGCAGCTCCTCGGCCAGGGCGTCGCCGGTGCCGGCGCCGTCGACGCGGCTGCCGGCGACGATGATGACGCGCGGACGCTGGCCGCGCAGGGTCCTGACGATCTCCAGCTCGCGCTCGGGCGAGCCCTCGGCCACCGCCATGGTGACGATGAGCCGGTCCGCCTCCGCCGCCCGCCCGACGCCGGCGGCGATGGCCGAGAAGTACGGGTCGGCCACGTCGCGCACCACCAGCGCGACGGTCCTGGTCGAGCCCCTCGCGATGGCCTGCGCCGACAGGTGCGGCTGGTAGCCGAGCTTGGCCGCGGCCGCCCGCACCCGGGAGGCGTTCTCCGACCTGACGTTGCGCGTGCTGCCGTTGAGCGCGCGCGACGCCGTGGCGACGGAGACGCCGGCCTCCCGGGCCACGTCGTGCAGCGTCGGCGGGGAGTTGGGCCCGTCGTGCATGCCGGTCATTGTGGCATCGGCGTCACGCGCTCGCGGCTCCCTCGACGGCGAGCCCCTGGGAGACCCGGAAGTCGTCGATGGTGACGCTGCCGTAGTTGGAGCTGTTGGCGTAGTAGTCGACCTGCGCCACGGCGTCCAGCGGGGCGCGGAAGGCGGCGTCGTCCAGCACGCGCCGGCCGTCGAGGTAGAGGTCGAAGTGCTGGTCGACGGTGTCGATGACGATGGAGACACGGTAGCGGCGGCCCGGCTCGTACGCGGCGAGCGTCCTGGTGACCGTGCCCTCGTAGGCGACGATCATGTTCTTGGTGAAGGCGACGCTGACGGCGTTCTGGCCGTTCGTGCCCCTGATGTACGGCACCCCCCACCAGTGGTTGCCGGAGGTGTACGGCTCCTCGCTCATGACCTCCGCCTCGACGGTCACGATGCCGTTCAGCGCGAACGTCCGCGACAGGCTGGTGCTGCCGCTGTTGGCGGTGCGGGTGAGCCTGGCGCTCTTGCCGTCCGGGGTCTCGACGACCTCGACGCCGCCGCCCGCGCCGCTCACCACGAGGCCGTCGCCGCTGGTCAGGGGCCCGGCCGGCAGGTCGTCGAAGGTGTGCTCGGCCACCGTTTCAGCGCTCGGGGCGAGGAGGAGCAGCGCGCCCGCGTCGGTCTCCGTGACGGGCTCCACGGCGATGCCCGTCCGGGTCGCCGGGAGGTGGCCGTCGGCCTCGGCGCGGACCGTGTACCTCTCCCCCATCGGCACGTCCGTCACGGTGAAGCCGCCGTCGGCGCCGCTGGTGGCGGTGGCGAGCGGGCGGTCGCCGTCCAGGACGGTGACGGCGGCGCCGGGCAGCGGCCGGGCGGCCTGGTCGAGGACGCGGCCGGTGACCGTGCCGGCGGTGCTGTTCGGAGTCAGGGTGAGGCTGGCCGTGGCGACGTTGCCGAACCGGACGCGGGCGGTGACGGTCGCCGGGTCGTAGCCGTCCTTGGCGGCCGTCACGGTGACGTCGCCGAAGCGCACATCCTTGACCGCGTACCGGCCGTCGGGGCCGGTGGTGGCGCTCGCGCCCGCCACGGTCACGGTGGCGCCGGCGACCGGGGTGCCGGACGGGCCGCGCACGGTGCCGGTGACCGCCTCGCCGTCGGCGCCCCTGGCCGTGGCGTACTCGAAGGCGCCGAGGTCGGGAGCGCCGTTGTACAGCGGCCGGCCCGCGTAGTCGCGCCCGCCGTTCCCGTCGATCCGCGTGCCCGTGTCGATCGCGTACGAGCCGGAGGTGACGCGCAGCCCGTACGCGGTCTCCAGGCGCGGGCCGGTCTCCGGCGTGCCGTAGGGGCCGTCGAGGGGGGCGCCGGCGAAGTGCGGGTCGGCGACCACCGCGTGCTCGTCGCTCGCGGGCACCGCGAGGTCCGCGCCGCCGTACAGGTTGTGGTCGTAGGTGATGGTCGGGCTGGTCGTCAGCGTCGCGGGCCGCGTCGAGTACAACACGTTGTTGCTGATGTCGTAGCGGGCTTCGAGGTACGAGCCATACCCGTAGATGAGGAACGCGGATTTGTCGTTGTAAATCGTGTTGTTGTAGATCTTGGCGCTGGCGGCGCGGTCGGAGTGCAGGTAGATCTGGTAGCGGCTGTTGCCGGCGATGACGTTGTACCTGACGACGGCGTCACCGAAGGCGAACTGGCACAGCAGCACGCCGTCGCCGTTGTCGTGGACGTAGTTGTACTGCACGACGTGCCGGGTGGTGCCCTTGTCGGGGTCGATGCCGTTGGAGTCGGCGCCGCCGGCCTTCTGCCGCGTCTCGTACACCTCGTTGAACTGGATCGTCACGTCGTCGGAGAAGTACGACTCGATGCCGGAGGTGCCGGTGCGGTGGACGACGTTGTGCTCGACGCGCCCGCCGCGCACGTTCGTCAGGTAGACGCCGTTGCAGCCGTAGTCGGTGCCGGCCTGGCTGATGTGGTTGTTCCTGATGACGATGTTCGTGTGCGGGGTGAACCTGGGGTCGTCGGCGCTCTGCCGGGTGCCCCAGCCGGTGGCCGTCGCGATGGTCTCGCCCGCGTCGTTGCTGCCGTCGCCGGTGTACTGCTTGACCACGATGCCGGCGAACGACGTGTCGGCGACGACGGAGTTCTGGATGACCACGTCGTTCAGCACGGTCGCCCGCTCCGGGGGCGCGGTGACGTCGGGCACCGTGGTGTCGAAGACGATGCCGCCGGTCTTCTTCGAGCCGTCCCAGCCGGTCTGGAAGCGCACGCCGGGCGCGTTGTCGGCGATGCTGCCGCCGATCCAGTTCACCTGGCCCGTGACGTCGTGCACGTCGACGCCGTCGATGACGAAGCCGTCGAGGGTCTCGCTGTTGTCGCCGGAGACGTGGATGCCGCGCAGGTCGCGCAGATTCTCCCCCGGGGTGCCGGTCGGCGGGACCTCGTTGGTGACCTCCAGGTTGCGGATGGTCCAGTGCTCCTGGTTGAACAGCCGCACGGCGTCGCCGACCCGCCCCGCGCCGTCGATGCGCGGCCTGCCGCCCTTGCCGTAGGCGTCGACGGTGATGGGCGCGCCGCTCGCGCCCGAGCCCTTGGGCCACAACTGACCCTGCCAGCGCTGACCCGCGCGCAGCAGGATGCGGTCGCCGGGGGCGAACGTGGTCGCGTTCACCTTCTCCAGGCTCTTCCAGGCGTGCGCCCGGTTACGGCCGGAGGCCGAGTCGTCGCCGTGGACGGCGTCGACGTAGTAGGTCGTGCCCCTGACCGCCGCGGCGGCGGGCGGGGTGGTGGGCAG
>NZ_POUD01000234.1 GCF_003236395.1 Nonomuraea aridisoli
TGCGCGAGCGCATGACGACGCAGGACGTCGAGGCGATCACGCCGCAGACCCTGATCAACATCCGCCCGGTCGTGGCGTCGATCAAGGAGTTCTTCGGCACCTCGCAGCTGTCGCAGTTCATGGACCACACCAACCCGCTGGCCGGCCTGACGCACAAGCGGCGTCTGAACGCGCTCGGCCCCGGTGGTCTGTCGCGTGAGCGGGCCGGCTTCGAGGTCCGTGACGTGCACCCGTCCCACTACGGCCGGATGTGCCCGATCGAGACCCCCGAAGGCCCCAACATCGGCCTCATCGGGTCGCTCGCGTCGTACGGGCGGCTCAACGCCTTCGGCTTCATCGAGACCCCGTACCGCAAGGTCGTCGACGGCAAGGTGACCGACCAGATCGACTACCTCACCGCCGACGAGGAGGACCGCTTCGTCAAGGCGCAGGCCAACACGGCGCTCAACCCCGACGGCACCTTCGCCGAGACCCGGGTGCTGGTGCGTACCAAGGGTGGTGAGACCGAGCTGGCCCGGGCCGAGGAGGTCGACTACATCGACGTGTCGCCGCGCCAGATGGTGTCGGTGGCCACCGCGATGATCCCGTTCCTGGAGCACGACGACGCCAACCGGGCGCTGATGGGCGCGAACATGATGCGCCAGTCGGTGCCGCTGCTCAAGAGCGAGGCGCCGCTGGTCGGCACCGGCATGGAGTACCGCGCCGCGACCGACGCGGGCGACATGATCGGCGCCGAGAAGGCGGGCGTGGTCGAGGAGGTCTCGGCCGACTACATCACGGTGATGAACGACGACGGCACGCGGACGACGTACCGGATCGCCAAGTTCAAGCGCTCCAACCAGGGCACCTCGGTCAACCAGAAGCCCATCGTCTCAGAGGGCGACCGGGTGGAGGCCGGGCAGATCATCGCCGACGGTCCCTGCACCGACAACGGTGAGATGGCGCTGGGCAAGAACCTCCTGGTGGCGTTCATGCCGTGGGAGGGTCACAACTACGAAGACGCGATCATCATCTCGCAACGGCTGGTCCAGGACGACGTGCTGTCCTCGATCCACATCGAGGAGCACGAGGTCGACGCCCGTGACACCAAGCTGGGCCCGGAGGAGATCACCCGGGACATCCCGAACGTCTCCGAGGAGGTCCTCGCCGACCTCGACGAGCGCGGCATCATCCGGATCGGCGCCGAGGTCGTGCAGGGCGACATCCTGGTCGGGAAGGTCACCCCGAAGGGTGAGACCGAGCTGACGCCGGAGGAGCGGCTGCTGCGCGCGATCTTCGGTGAGAAGGCCCGTGAGGTCCGTGACACCTCGCTGAAGGTGCCGCACGGCGAGCAGGGCAAGGTCATCGGGGTGCGCGTGTTCTCCCGCGAGGAGGGCGACGAGCTGCCGCCGGGCGTCAACGAGCTGGTCCGCGTCTACGTGGCGCAGAAGCGTAAGATCACCGACGGTGACAAGCTGGCCGGCCGCCACGGCAACAAGGGCGTCATCTCCAAGATCCTGCCGGTCGAGGACATGCCGTTCCTGGAGGACGGCACCCCGGTCGACATCATCCTCAACCCCCTCGGTGTGCCCGGCCGCATGAACGTCGGCCAGGTGCTGGAGACCCATCTCGGGTGGATCGCCGCCCGCGGCTGGGACATCTCCGGCATCGAGGAGGCCTGGGCCGAACGCCTGCGGGACAAGGGCTTCGGGCAGGTGGAGCCGCGTACCAACGTGGCGACGCCGGTCTTCGACGGCGCCCACGAGGAGGAGATCGTCGGCCTGCTCGAGAGCACCATCCCCAACCGTGACGGGGATCGGCTGGTGCAGCGCAGCGGGAAGGCCCAGCTGTTCGACGGTCGTAGTGGTGAGCCGTTCCCCTATCCGATCGCGGTCGGCTACATCTACATCCTGAAGCTGCATCACCTGGTCGACGACAAGATTCACGCGCGGTCGACCGGCCCGTACTCCATGATCACCCAGCAGCCGCTCGGCGGTAAGGCCCAGTTCGGCGGCCAGCGCTTCGGTGAGATGGAGGTGTGGGCGCTGGAGGCGTACGGCGCCGCCTACGCCCTGCAGGAGCTGCTGACCATCAAGTCCGACGACGTTCTCGGCCGGGTGAAGGTCTACGAGGCCATCGTCAAGGGCGAGAACATCCCCGAGCCGGGCATCCCCGAGTCCTTCAAGGTCCTCATCAAGGAGATGCAGTCGCTGTGCCTGAACGTCGAGGTGCTCTCCAGCGACGGCATGTCCATCGAGATGCGTGACACCGACGAGGACGTCTTCCGCGCCGCGGAAGAGCTCGGTATCGACCTGTCCCGGCGTGAGCCGAGCAGCGTCGAAGAAGTCTGACGGTCCACACGCGCGGCCCGCGCCGGAGAATAGCCTCCGGCGCGGGCCGCACGCGTGTCAGGAGCCGGTGAGGACGACGAGCCGCTGGGTGGCTCGCGTCATCGCGACATAGCGGTCGACCGCTCCTTCGACGCCCTCGCCGAACTTCTCGGGGTCGACGAGGACGACCAGGTCGAACTCGAGCCCCTTCGACAACTCCGGGGTCAGCGACCGGACGCGGGACGTCGCCTGGAACGCCGGATCGCCGATGACGCAGGCGATCCCGTCGGCATTGGCGGCCAGCCACGTGTCGAGGATCGGGCCCAGCTCCGCGACAGGCCCGTGCACGACGGGGACGCCGCTGCTGCGGATGGAGGTCGGCACGTTGGCGTCCGGGAGCGCGGCCCGGATGACCGGCTCGGCCTCCGCCATGACCTCCTCCGGCGTGCGGTAGTTGACGCTCAGGGCGGCCGGTTCGATCCGGTCGAGCCCGACCCGTTCGAGCCGTTCCTGCCACGACTCCGTGAACCCGTGCCTGGCCTGAGCGCGATCGCCGACGATGGTGAAGCTCCGGGACGGGCACCGCAGCAGCAACATCTGCCACTCCGCGTCGGTGAGCTCCTGCGCCTCGTCCACGACGATGTGCGCGAACGGCCCGGCGAGCCGGTCCGGGTCGGCGGTGGGCAGCGCGGTCTCGTCCACCAGGGCGTCCCGCATGTCCTGCCCGTGCAGCATCGTCACCACGCCTTCGCCGTCGTCGTCGGCCGCCAGCAGGTCGTCGACGACCCTGGCCATGCGCTCACGTTCGGCGGCGGCGGAGGCCTCGACGCGGCGCCTGCGCCGTGACGTCTCCGGGTCGCCGAGCCGCTGCCGGGCCGCGTCGAGAAGGGGCAGGTCGGACACCGTCCAGGCCTGGGCGTCCGCACGCTGCAGTCTCCGGATCTCGTCGGGGCTGAGCCAGGGGGCGCACATCCGCAGGTACGCGGGCACCGACCACAGGTCTCCGACGAGATCGGCCGCCTCGATCACCGGCCACGCGCGGTTGAAGGTCGTCAGCAGCTCCCTGTTCTGCAGCAGCGACCTGCGGAGCAGGTCCGGCGAGACGTCGTCGTCGTGCTTGTCCAGCAGGATCGTGAGCAGCTCCGCCCAGATCCGGTCGCGCGCCTCGTTGTGCGGAGTGCCGGGTTCCGGCGCTCCGAACGCCTCGGCCCAGTCCTCGGGGCTCAGCCAGATGTCGGACCAGTGCGTCGTGACCGTCATCCCCTTCTGGGGCGGGTTCTCGTAGAACCTGACGGCCGGCTCGATCGCCTTCACCATGTCCGCGGACGACTTCAGGCGCGCCACGTCCGGATCGGTCTCGACCCCGGCCGTGGCGCCCTCGGCGACGAGGTCCCGCAGGGTGCAGGTCTGCACGCCCTCCTCTCCGAGGCTGGGCAGGACGTCGGCGACGTAGGCCAGGTAGGGCTGGTGCGGGCCGACGAACAGCACGCCGCCCCGCCGGTGACCGAGGCGCGGGTCGGAGTAGAGGAGGTACGCGGAGCGGTGCAGGGCGACGACGGTCTTCCCCGTGCCCGGACCGCCGTCGACGACGAGGGCGCCGCGGGATCCCGCGCGGATGATGGCGTCCTGGTCGGCCTGGATCGTGCCGAGCACGTCGCGCATCCGCGGCGAACGGCTGCCGCCCAGGCTGGCGATGAAGGCGGACTGGTCGTCGAGCGCGGCGTGCCCTTCGAACCCGTCCGAGGTGAACACCTCGTCCCAGTAGTCGCTGACCCGGCCGCGGGTCCAGCGGTACCGGCGGCGGCTCGCCAGGCCCATCGGGTTGGCGTGGGTGGCTCCGAAGAACGGCTCCGCCGCGGGGGAGCGCCAGTCGAGCAGCAGCCGGCGGCCCGCGCGGTCGGTGAGGCCGAGCCGTCCGACGTACACGGGCTCGGGGTCGTCCGCGCTGACCATGCGTCCGAGGCACAGGTCCAGGCCGAAGCGACGCAGCGCGCGCAGGCGAGCGCTCAGCCGGTGGATCTCCAGGTCGCGGTCCAGCGCCTGCCGGCCTTTGCCGCCGGGCGCCCTGCGCGCGGCGCCGAGGCGGCCGGACAGGTCGGCGATCGACTGCTCGAGGCTCTCCGCGATGGCCGCGAAGTGCTGCTCGTCGTCGGCGATCAGCTTCGGGTCGGCCTTGGGGGCCAGGTGGTCGGGAAGGTCAAACGCGCTGGTGGTCAGCGGGTTCACGTACATGGGCTCCGATCTGAGGGTTGCTTGCGCGTAGGGCGGCCATGACAGGACCCCGTCATGCGGGGGCTCGTCTTCTCATGGCTCGACGTCCCCGTGCGGCCCGTACGTCGACGACAACGCTCGCACTTCTCGTCCCCCTGGTTTGCACAGCTCGTGGCCTTGGCCGCCGATTCTCCGGCACGACCCGGGTCTTGCCGCAAGCCCCCCGGTGCGCTATAGGTTGAGAGTGGAAGGAGTGGGAGCTCCTCTTTCCCTTCATCGCATCGGCGCTCGACCACCCGGCGTTTCCCGCATCCCGGCCGCGCGGGTCTTGAGACATGGACGCGGGCAGCGAGCAACAGCGTGCCATCGAAGTGATCCCGCGGGAATGGGTGTCGCTGCGATCAGCGGGTCGGCTTCCTCGGCGGGCCGGAGCGCGGCCTCGACCTCGGCGTGACGTCGTCGCGTTCGACGGCTCCGGTGAAACCCGGGCCGAGGCGGTACACGTCGATCCTGGAGGTCTCCGTCGGGAGCATCCCTTCCAGCATGTCGTGCAGGGCCGGCGGCTTGTCGGCGCAGGCAACTATTTCACGACATGGGTTTGCCTGCGCAGACAGCATCTTGATGGCGTGCCGGTCCTGGCGACGGCGGAAAGCCGTCGGTGTTAGGCGGCGAGGCCGGTGTGGAGGGCGGCGGCGACCTGGACGACGCGTTCGGCCTGGTGGCGGGCCGCGTCGCGGGTCTCGTCGTTGATCGGGTTGTCGCCCTGCGCGTCGACGTGGGAGGTGCCGTAGGGGTTGCCGTCGATGAACTTCACCGGGTCGGTGTAGCCGGGGGAGACGATCAGGCCGCCGAAGTGGTGGATGGAGTTGTACAGGGCCAGCAGTGTGGACTCCTGGCCGCCATGGGCGGTGGCGGTGGTGACGAAGCCGCTGTAGACCTTGTTGGCCAGCCCGCCCTGCGCCCACAGCCCGCCCAGGGTGTCGATGAACTGCTTGAGCTGCGAGGAGACGTTGCCGAAGCGGGTGGGGGTGCCGAAGATCACGGCGTCGGCCCAGGCGACGTCGTCCACGGTGGCCACCGGGACGCCGGCGCTGGCGGCGGCGTGCGCGGCCCAGGCTTCGTTGGAGGCGACCGCCGCCTCGGGGGCGAGCTCCGCGGCCTTGCGGAGCCGCACTTCCGCGCCGGCCTTCTCGGCGGCCTGGGCGATCTCCTTGGCGATCTCGGCGCTGAAGCCGGTGGCGGAGTAGTAGATGACGGCGACCTTGACGGACGTGGTCATTGCGGGGGTTCTCCCATCGATATCCGGTGAGGCGGGGCGCGGACGCGCGCCGCTCCTCGAGGTCCATGCGGGGAATGAAGTTGAAACTTAAACCGCTTTGATTGAAATGTCAACTAAAGCCCGCTCCATGGTCAGGACCGGCTTGGGGGCCGGCGGGCGCAGTGGGATCTCGCGGGTGAGGCGGATGTCGGTCAGGTGAGGCTTGCGTCGTCGGGGGAGGAGCGCCGGTTGTCCAGGCCGAGGTTGTTCAGGACGCTGGAGACGTGGGCCTTCACCGTCGTGATGCCCAGGGCGAGGCCGGCGGCTGGGCTTGCGGGCCGTCGGTGTACGGTACGCGTCCGGGCGGGGGTTCGATCCGATGCCGATGAGGTCTTCGGCCTCCTTCACGGCGCAGCGCGGAACCTAGGCTCCTGGCCACACCCCCTGTCGCGCTGGAGGCCTCCATGTCCGGGCCTGTTCGACTCGTGCCGAGACCGGTCATGCTGGCGCGGGTCTGCCTCTGGGTGCAGGCGCTGACCGTTCTCGTGTCGCTGACGATGCTGGTCCAGTACGTGTGGCCGGGGCCCGGAGAGCTCACCGGCCTGGCCCTGATCGTGCTGGCCGGGCAGACGGCGGCGGTTCTCGGGTTGTCCGCGTTGTCCGTCATGACCACGAGGCGGCGCACGTGGGTGCGACCGTCCGCGATCGGGCTTCAGGCGCTGATCGCGCTCGGCGGCCTGGGCGTCATGTTCCTTGAACGCGGATTCTTCTGGGGCGCCCTGGCCCTCCTGGCGGCGGGCGTGGGAGCGACGCAACTCCTGACGGAGCCCGCCCAACGCTGGTTCGACGTGCGAGGGCCGAGAGGAGAGACGATGAGCCGATCGAGCGCCGAGGAGAAGCCCGCCGTAGAAGAGGACCGTCACGCGCGCGCCGCCCGTGACGAGATGTGGCGAGACCGCGTGATCCGCCCGGCCTACGCGACCGCCGGGCGGCACCTGATCGGTCTGACGGTGCCCGCGCTGCTGGTGTTCCTGCCGCTCGGCCTGCTCACCGCGTCGGTGTTGTTCTTCCTCGTGGACGGGTCCGCGGCGGTGGTCAACGGCGGGTTCCAGCTCATCGCCCCTCCTGGCGAGCCGGTGCTGACGTGGTCGGTGGCGACGCTGGTCGCCTCGGTGGCCGGGCAGGCGGTGGTGCTGCCCGCGACCGTGGTGCTCGCCGCCGGCCGGATGGTCGGCAAGAACGTCTCCGCCTCGGCCGCCATGCGGGCCGCGGCCCGGCGCTGGCCCGCGATGACGGCGCTCGTCCTGATCGGCATGGTCGTGGTCGCGGCGTTCGCGGCCATCGGGTTCGGCGTCCTCGCATGGACCGAGGCGCTGGTGGTGGCCTTCGCCGTGATGGCGGCCCTCGCCCTGGGCGGGATGCCGTGCCTGCTGGCCGTGGCGGGCGTGGTCCTGGAAGGCAGGTCCGCGCGCGGCGCGCTCGCCCGTGCCTACCAGCTGACGGGCGGATCCCCCTGGACGACCGTGCTCACCCTGGCCTTCGGCGTCGTGCTCGTCCCGGCGCTGGTCACCCAGGTGGCGAGCTCGGCGGCGGCCGGAAGCCCCGTCGCGCAGGCCGGCGTCGGATCCGTGCTGGCGCTGGTCTCGGTGCCGTTCCAGGCGGCCGTGATCGCCCGCCTGTTCCTGCACCGCCTGGCCGTCAAGGGGACGACCGCCGAGTTCGAGCAGGTCGTCGCCAACCTGCCCGCGGGTGCGCCACGCCCGGTGAGGCCCGTGCCGGTGCTCGCGGGGCTCCTCCTGCCGAGCCTGCTGTACGGCGCCGCGGTCCTGGTCAACCCGCTGGGCTGGCTGGAGGTCTCCGAGACCGTCGTCACGCGGGAGCGGCCACGCGATCCGGGCTCCGACGCGGCCGGGCGCTCGAAGCCCACACTGGAGTCGTCGGACCTGCGGGCGCTGCACGCCGGCCAGGACGGGCGCATGGTCATGCTCATGGACGACTCCCGCGAGGCGAAGCTGCTGACCTGCGCGGACAGCACGTGCTCCGACAACCGGCTGGGCTGGGCCGAGCCGGTCGCCGTCGACAGCGAGCGAAGAGCGGTCAGCGCCCGGCTGACGGACGGCCGCCTCGCCGTGACGACGTGGGCGGTGGACGAGCACTACCGATGGGTGTACGACGAGAACTGGCGCGCCCGGCTCGGGCTCCTGCTCTGCGACGCGACGGCCTGCGTACCGGCGCCCGGCGGCAGGACGCTCGCGGAGGCGACGTGGGGCGGCCGGAACACGGTGGTCGCCCTGGCGGCGCGGCCGGGCGGCGGCCTGCTGGTCGCCCAGCTCCACGGGATTCCAGAGGAGGACAGCGACGCCGACAAGGAGGTGCTCTCGCTCACTTTCTGCGACGATCCGGCCTGCGCCCGGCCGCGCGTGACGGAGGTCGCCCAGGTCCCGGTCAACACGGACACGGGCGGCGGACGCGACCTCATCGTCGGCGTGGACCCGGACGACCGCCCCGTCGCGCTCCGCGTGGATCACGACAGCGGCGCGATCTTCGTGGTCACCTGCGCGGAACCCGCCTGCGCGCGGGCGTACGTGGAGCAGGTCGTCGAGGGTGACGCGTTCCGTCACTGGTTCGACGGGCGCGAGCGGCCTCAGACGGCCATGGTGGTCCGGGCCGACGGTCGTCCGATGATCGCCTATCGCGACATTGCCGGCGGCACGATCATGCTGCTCGACTGCCGCACCCGCACGTGCTCGCAGGCCGACACGGCCCTGCTGACCGCACCTGGCGAGCGCCACGCGGGGCCGGCGATGGTGCTGGACCGGGCCGGTCGGGCCCTGGTCGCCTTCCAGGACCTCGAACGCGAACAGGTCGTGGTCGCCGCCTGCACGGGGACGCTCTGCACCCGGACCCCGGTCACGACGATCCCGCGCGGTGGCGGCCACGGCCTGGCCATGGCGCTGGACGACCGCGGCCGGCCGATGATCGTCTGGACGGACTTCGCGAGCGAGGACGACTGGGACCTCGTCGTGACCACGCCGCTCACCCTGCGATAGCCCGGTACTGGGATCATTCGGGCCATGACAGCTGGGTGGAAGGGCATGGACGTCGTCTTTCATCGGGCCGGCGCCGACCGTACGGAAGAGGTGCTGAGCGTGCTCGACGAGGCGGCGAGCCGGCTCCACGCGCGCGGGATCAGCCAATGGCCCGCGCGTTTCGAGGCCGCGTGGGTCGAGGGCGCCATCTCCCGGGGCGAGACGTGGCTGGTGGCCACAGGGGGCAAGGTGGCGGGGACGGTCACCATGGACTGGTCGGATCCCCTGTGGGCCGATTCCAATGGTTCGGCGGGATACGTGCACCGCGGAGACGTGCCGGTGGGTGGTGCTCCTGGTCAGCGGTCGGATGACGGCCCGGTGACCTGGGTCAGCCGTTACGAGCGGGCGTTGCCACGCGGGTGACGGGTCAGGTTGGTGTGGCGAGGACGCCGGAGTTGAAGACGGAGGCGGCGAGGAGCGAGACGCCGCGTTCGGCGCACGCGGGCAGCAGGTCGTCCAGGGCGGACTGTTCCAGCAACGTGTAGTAGCCGGACAACATCACGGCGTCGACGTCGGTCTCCCGGACGAGCCGGGTGAGCATGCCGGTGTCGTACATGCCCGCCCCGATGGCGCCGACCAGGCCCTCCGCTCGCAACTCGGCCAGCGCCGGGTAACCGTCACGGAGCGCGGCCTCGAAGTGCTCTTCGGCGTCGTGCAGGAAGAGCACGTCGATGTGGCCGACGCCCATGCGCGTGAGGGAGTCCTCGACGCTGCGCCGGATGCCGTCACGGGAGAAGTCCCACACCCGCCGGTGGGTCGCGGGCACCTGGAAGGACTCGTCCATCCGGCCGGCCGGCGTCCTGGGGGACCAGCAGCCGGCCTGCTTTGGTGGACAGGACGTACTGCTCACGCGGCATCTGGCGCAGGAACTCGCCGATCCGGCGTTCGGAGTGTCCGATCCCGTAGTGCGGCGAGGTGTCGAAGTAGCGGATCCCGCCCTCCCACGCCGCGACCAGCGCCGCAGCGGCCGCGTCGTCCGTCAGCGGCGCGAACAGCCCGCCCAGCGGACCGCCGCCGAAGCCCAGCTCCGTGACCTCTACCGCGCTGTGCCCGAGCCGCTTGGTCTTCATTCCGCCGTCCCTTCCTGGCAGCCGTCGTCCTTGACGCGTTCACGATCACAGGCCACCTAGCGGGCGGCCAAGGGAATTAGCGGACGACTTAATGATCGACGTCATGGCGACGGCCAGGCGCGGTCGCGCCTGGCCGTCGTGCTCACCCGTTCGCTCAGCTCGTCGGGCTGACGGTGAGCTTGTCGAGGTCGGGGCTGTACCCGGTGCCGCTGTCGAAGGTGAGGGTGTTGGCGCCGGCGCGCAGGGTGACGGTGGTGGTCAGGTCGCCGGGGGTGTCCCAGCTTCCGGTGGAGGGGAAGGACAGGGTGGTGGCCGGTCCGTCGTTGACGGTCAGGGACACGCTGCGGGTCGGGTCGCCCGCGACGTAGCTGATGATCAGCAGGTACGTGCCCGCCTCGGGCACGGTCACGTCACCCAGGGTCATCGCGCCGCCCTGATAGAGGTCGCCGACCTTCTGGCCGCCGGAGCAGGCCGTGCAGGCCACCACGCGGGCCCGGCCGCTCAGCGTGCCGGACTCGGCCTCGTAGCCGGTGCCGGGGGCGGCCGGAGTGGTCGTCACGGGGACGGCGGCCGACGGCGGCGAGACGTTGCCGGCCGCGTCCCTGGCCCGGATCTCGAACGTGTAGGACGTGCCGGGGTTCAGCCCGGTCATGGTCGTGGTGGTGTCGGTCACGCTCGTCTTGACCGCGCCGTCCTGGTAGACGTCGTAGGCGGTGACGCCCACGTTGTCGGTCGAGGGGGTCCAGGACAGGGTGACGTCCGTGGCGGTGACGTCGGTCGCCCGCGCGTCGGCCGGCGCGGTGGGGGCGTCGGTGTCCGGCGGCAGGACGACCTTGGGCGTGATCTTGACCAGCCGGGAGCCGTGCGCCGGGATGGCGGTGGCCTGCCAGGTGTCGGTGAACTTGCCGAGGTTGCGGCGGGCGACCAGGTCGCGCACCTTCGCCGAGCCCACGATGCCGAGGTCGGCCCATCGCACGGTGATGTCGGCCGGCGAGTCGCCCAGGTTGTAGACGGCCACCGCGAGGCTGCCGTCGTCGAGCTGCTTCTTCCAGGTCTGCAGGGTGCCGCCGGTCACCCGGCTGGGGATGCGCCCGGCCTGGTCGACGGCGATCACCTCGGGGTTGGTGAGGATGGAGACGGCCTTGGCGTCCAGGTTGGCCAGGTCGCCGCCGACGTACAGCGGAGAGGACGCCATGGACCAGAACGTCATCACGCTCTGCCGTTCCACGTCGTTGATGCCGTCCTGGAGGCCCTTGCCGGTGTTGTTGACGATCGGCATGGAGTCGAGGTCCGGCCAGTAGTTCGGGCCGACCACGTCGAGCCAGGCGGGCAGGTCGTTCCAGCGGTCGTCGACGGAGCTGGTCCAGCTGGAGACGGTGTCGCAGTAGCACTCGATGTCGGTGTCCACGCGGACGCTGTTGGCGTGCGGCTTCAGCCCTTCGCCCGCGGCGCGCGGCACCGGCCAGGCGCTGGCGGTCAGCCACATGGTGCGGCCGGACCGGTCGATCGCCCGCGACCACGCCTCGATGTCGGCCACGTTGTCGGCCGTGGTGCCGTCGATCTTGATGAAGTCGACGCCCCAGGACGCCATCCGGGCGACGATGGAGTCGATGTACGCCTGCGCGCACGGCCGCGAGTAGTCGATCTTCCAGTTGCCGCCCCACATGTTGGTGGGCGTGAGCGGTTGCACGGCGATGTCCTGCGCGCGGCAGTCCGTGCCGAGGATCGGGGAGTTGCGGTCGTAGACCGTCTTCTCCAGCCCGGCCGCCCCGTACAGACCGATCTTGAGTCCCTTGCCGTGGACGTAGTCGGCGACGGGCTTGATGCCGTGGGGGAAGCGGGTCGGGTCGGGGTCGGGGATCCCGTTGTCGTCGAAGCGGAAGACCCAGTCCATGGTGGCGTTCCACCCGGCGTCGATGTTGATGTAGCGGTAGCCGGCCTTCTTCAGCTTGCTCGCCATGGCGTCGGCGGCCCGGCGGACGTTGGCCTCGGTCAGCCAGTCGGTTCCGTAGCCGTCGCGGGTGGAGGACTGGACGCTCCAGCTGCTCCAGCCCATGAACGGACGGACGGAGAAGTCGCTCTTGGCGAGGGCGGGGCCGCCATTCACCACCGCGAACGTGGCGGTCAGGCCCAGGACGGTGAGGAGGGTGAGGAGGGCACGGACAGGTGGGGAGTGTCGCATTCGCGTTCCTTGAGGGTGGATCGAGCGGTGCGCGGCGGTCCGCTGATCGGGATGGCGGACGTTCAGGGGTCAGAGGGTGAACAGGGTCTGCACGGCGACCGCCGCGGCGCCGCGCGCCCATGCCTCGAAGGGCAGGGGCCGGATGGTGAGCGGGCAGTTCGCGGCCGCGGCGAACGCCTGCGCCACGAAGGTCTGCCGGATCTGCTCCTCGAACAGGTCGTAGTTGGCGACGCCCTCGCCCGAGACCACCACGCGCTCGGGGCCGACGAGGTTGACCATCGCGGCCAGCCCCAGTCCTATGGCGTGCCCGGCACGGGCGAAGACCTCGCGGACGCCCTCGTGGCCGCCCCGGGCGAGGGCGACGGCGTCGTCCATGGTCAGGTCACGGCCGGCGACCAGGCGGGAGGCGGCGACGATGGCCTCGGTGGAGGCGATGGCCTCGACGCAGCCCCGGCCACCGCAGTGGCACGGCGGCCCGCCGTCGGCCACCGGGACATGCCCGATCTCGCCGGCCACACCGTACGCGCCGGAGACGACCCGGCCGCCGATCACGAGGCCGCACCCGATCCCGGCGCCCACCGTCACGAGCGCGAACGACGCCGTGTCCACGCCCTCGCCGAACCACTGCTCGGCCACGGTCAGCGCCTTGACGTCGTTCTCCAGGGTGGTGATCAGGCCGGTCGCCCTGGTCAGGTGGGCGGCCAGCTCGACGTCGTTCCAGCCGATGAAGGGGGAGTAGCGGACCTTCCCCGAGGCGCGGTCCACGTCGCCCGACAGGGCCACGCCCATGCAGTGGGTCCGTTCTCGGTAGGCGGGGTCCTGCCCGAGCAGGTCGCCGACCAGTCCGACGATCTGGGCGGCGACGTGGTCGAACACGTGGGAGTCCAGCGCGCGGTGCCGGGAGTGCCGGATCTGCGCCCGCAGGTCGGTGACCACGCCGATCAGCTCGTCCGAGGTGATCTTGATGCCGACGAAGAACTCGCGGTCGGCGCGGACGGCGAGCGGGCTGGCGGGGCGGCCGGCGCCGGTGGCCGCCCGCTCCCGGTTGGGCAGCTCCTCGATGTAGCCCGCGTCGAGGAACGGCCGTGCCGCCTTGGTCACCGCGGCCTGCGACAACCCGGTCATCCGCGCGATGTCGACCCGTGAGACGGGCCCGCGGGTGAGGACGGTGGTGATCACGGTGGCCTCGGCAGGGCTGCCGAGGGAGCCCCGGGTGAACGTCGGCGGCTGAAACATGATCGTAACGTAGGTGGATTAATTAACGCTGTCAAGAATTGAATTCAGACCAGGCCGCGGCGGCGGGCCTCGGCGCCGGCCTGGAAGCGCGTCTCGGAGTTCAGCTCGTTCAGCAGCCCGCGCAGGCGGCGCCGGAGGCTGCGGGAGCTGGTGCCGAGCTGGCGGGCGATGGCGTCGTCCTTGAGCCCGGCGGCGAGCAGCGTCAGGAGCCGGCGGTCGTCCGGCCCCAGCCCGTCCGCCGGCTCCGGCCTGTCCGGGGCGCCGGACGAGGGCCGGGCCGGGGGGTGCCGTGCCGGCTCCGCGTTGATCGGATGGGCCTCCCGCCAGAGGCGTTCGAAGAGCTCGACCAGGGCGACCACCATGGTGGAGCCCTGGATCACCACGCTGCGGGTCAGCGGCGGCTGCACATGCAGCGGCATGAGCGCCAGCCGCCGGTCCGCGATCACCATCTTGAGCGGCAGTCCGGGCAGCACCCGCGCGGCCTCACCGGCCTGGATCTGGGCGTCCAGTTCGCTGAGCGCGCCCTCGTGCTGCAACGCCTCCGGCGCGTAGATCGTCCGGTAGCGGACGCCGGCGCGCAGGCGCTCGCTCTGCAAGGGGTTGCGGTAGTCCAGCACGTACGGCGGCCGGTCGAGGGTGAGCACCTCCTTCTCCGCCTCCCGGTGCAACCGCACGAACCAGCGGCCCAGTTCCTCGGGCCCGGCCAGGACCTCGAACTGGCCGGCCGCGTCCCCGACCGGGCCGGCGGCGCGGAAGGCGGCCTCCAGCTCGTCGGCCGTGTCGGAGAGCCGGTCCAGCTCGCCGCGCAGGCTGCGGGCGAGCGAGCGGATCGCCGTTCCCGGGCTCATCGCCATCCAGCGCGGCGCTCGCCCCCACATGCGGCTGACCAGGCCCTTGTCGCGGAGCCTGGCCAGCGACGCCTGGATGCGCCCCGTGCTCTCCCTGCTCCGCCTGGCCAGCTCGCGCACGGTGATGCCGGGGCAGGCGAGCACCTCCCGGTAGACCCGCTCGTCGAAGGCGCTGACTCCCACGATCTCCAGCGCCCGGCCGTCGTCATGCACGCCCCGATCTTTGGCCATTTCCGGCGTTCGCCGCAATAGGCCACATCAACCACCTTGTCAGGAAAATTCACGGAACTATAGAAAGCCGGTTGTGTCTCAGAGAACCGCGCTTCTGGCCGGTGTGATAGTGGCGCTGCTCGCGGCCCGCGAGCGGCGGAGATCATGAGATCCTTCATGCCGTGGATCAGCTCTTCCCCGGCACCTCCAACCACGGCGAGCTCGCCGGCATCGGTGCCGCCTTCTGCTTCTTCCTCAGGGAGGAC
>NZ_POUD01000235.1 GCF_003236395.1 Nonomuraea aridisoli
GCCGGGGGCGGCGGGTAGGGCCCCGCCTCGCGCTGCTGGATACGCCGCAGCTCCTCCGGGGTCACCCGGCGGGTCGGGTAGGGGTCGGCCTGGTCGGGCAGCAGCGACTCGTACGGCTGCTCGCCGGAGGCGCCGCCGAGCAACGACTCGTACGGACGCCCGGGCCCCGGCACATGCGGTGATTCGGCGCCGTCGATCAGCCGCCGCGGCGTCATCGGCGGAGTCGAGACGTCGTAGGGCGGTTTGTCGCCCACCCGCGGCGGCGGCGGGAACGGCACCGGCTGCGGCGGGTCGGTGCGCGCCGGCACGGTGGTGATCTCCTCGGCCCGGCCGGGCGGCCTGGCCGGCAACATCCGCGCGGTCTGCTCGGCCAGCTCGGCCGCCTTGGGGCGTTTGGCCGGGTTGCGCTGGAAGGCCGCCTTCAGCAGCGGCTGCAGCTCGGCGGGCGCGGCGCCGATGTCGGCCTTGCCCGCGGTGATGTTGTAGAAGACCATCTCCAGCGTGCCCTTGCCGAAGGGCGGCTGGCCGGAGGCGGCGAACAGCAGCGTGCCGGCCCAGGCGTGCACGTCGACCTCGGGACCGGCCTCGTGGCCCTCGATGATCTCGGGCGCGAGGTAGCCGGGCGTGCCGATGAACATGCCGGTCTGCGTCAGCCGGGTCGCGTCGACCGCCTGCGCGATGCCGAAGTCGATGAGGACGGGCTCGCCGTCGAGGATCAGCACGTTGCCGGGCTTGAGGTCGCGGTGGATCACGCCCACCGAGTGGACCGCGGCCAGCGCGGACGCCACCCCGTGCGCGACCTTGACCAGGGCGGGCAGGTCGAGCGGCCCGTCGTCCTTGACGATCTCGTCGAGGGGGCGGCCGGGCACGTAACGGGTGACGATGTAGGGACGATGACCGGTCACGTCGGCGTCGAGCACCTCGGCGATGTAGCTGCTGCGGACCCGCTGCATCGTCTCGACCTCGCGCGAAAGCCGCCGCCTGGCGACCTCGTCACCGGCGACCTCTCCGCGCAGGACCTTGACCGCCACCTGGCGCCCCTGCGGATCGACGGCGAGATGGACAACGCCCATCCCGCCTTCACCGAGCCGCCTGAGCAGCCGGTAAGGGCCGAGTCGGTCATCGTTCATGGCATGAAGCACCATACCGGCTTAATCCCCGCCCACGAGATGAACCACGAGGCCACATTCCCACTCGTACAACGTCCAGAAAGGCCCCATGGGTTTCCCATCCAACGGTCTCGAAACGGCTTCGGTTCAGTCATCCGGCCAAGGAGAGCACCTCTGCTCTCTTCAGGCCGGCCAGGGTGGCGCCCGGGATGGCGAGCTTCGACCTGCGCACGCCGCTGCCGATCACCACGCGCGCGTGCTCGGCGACGTGCGTGTCGACCAGGATCGGCCACTCCTCCGGCAGGCCGATGGGCGTGATGCCGCCGTACTCCATGCCGGTCAGCTCGACCGCGTCGGCCATCGGCGCGAAGCTGGCCTTGCGGGCGTCGAGGTGTTTGCGCACCACGCCGTTGACGTCGACCCGCATCGTCGCCAGCACCATGCACGCGGCGTAGCGCGTCTCGCCGCCCCGCTTGGCCGCCACGACCACGCAGTTGGCCGACTCGTCGAGGCGCACGCCGTAGCGCTCGCAGAACGCCGCCGTGTCGGCCAGATCGGGGTCGATCTCGGCCACCTCGACGCCCTCCACGTGTGTCACGGCGCGGGCCACCGGCTCCGCCAGGAGGTCGATCCGCTCGGTCGCGGGCACCCAGTGCAACGTCATCCCATCTCCTCGTTCGCTTCTCCCCAGGAGCCTATTGCGGCCCTGAGGAGCAGCGGGCGCGTCACGGGGACCGCAGCACACGTTCGTGCAGCTCGGTGACGACACCGCGGGCGGACTCCATGGCCCCCGCCTGCCAGGCGATCAGATGGGTGAGCCAGTCGCCCGCGAAGTAAACCCTTCCGGCGGGGCGTTGCAGAAGAGTGAAGGACGAATCAACGGACGGCCAGCGCACCCAGCCGCCCTCGATGTGCTCCTGGCGCTCCCAGGCGATGGAGGCGCTGGACAACACGTTCTGCCGGTACTTCTCGCCGTGGATCTTCTTGCCCTGGGTGAGCGCGCGGCGGCGGCGGTCGTCGGGGGTGAGGGCGGCGTAGAGCTCGGCGTTCGCGTCGGTGTTGTAGTAGCCGACGAGCAGGCCGCGCTCGGAGTGGTAACCGTGCGAGGGGTACCAGATGTGGGTGATGTCGAGGTCGGTCTCGGTGACGCCGCCGTAGATGCGGTCCTCCAGCTCCCACCAGCGGGTGCCGTACTCCAGGCCGATCTTGCCGGCGGGCACCGGGACCGGCGTGCGCAGCGCGGCGGTGACCTGGGCGCCGAGGTTGTGCGGGATCCTGGCGAGGATGTGGGGCGGGAGCGCGGCGATGCAGTAGTCGGCCTTGACCGTGCCACCAGCGCCGCCGCTGTACGTCACCTCGACGCCGTCGGCCAGGGTGGTGATCTTGGTGACCCGGGCGCCGGTCCTGATCCGGTCGGCGCCGACGGCCTCGACGAGCTTGGTCACGATGGCGTCCATGCCGCCGACCGGCTGGAACATGGGGGTGGCCTGGTCGTAGCCGAAGTCGTTGGTGATGGCGTGGCCGGTGCCGGCGGCGAGGACCTGGTGGAGCGAGCCGGGGGCCGGGATGGGGCTGCCGGCGCCGATCGCCGGAAATTTCGTGAAACCGCGCCGCTCGGAGCCCTCGTACTCCAGCTTCGGGCCGAGGTCGCCGAACCTGCGCAGGAAGTCCAGCAGCCGCTCCCGGTCGTCCTTGGTGATCATCTTGTCGAGCGCGCCGAGATCGGTGGCCTTGGCGAGCAGCTCGGCGACATATCCGTACATGTCGGCTTGGGCGGTGCGGGCGCGCATGGTCTGCCCGTTGGTGTGGACGTACGCCGCGGCGTTGCGGTTGACGAACGTCTCGATGGGGACGCCCAGCTCACGGCAGTAGTCGAGGGTCACCATCCACGGCGCGATCCGGCCGGGTCCGGCGTTGAAGTAGACGCCCTCGCCGAACCTCACCTCCTGGGCCGGGCCCCTCAGCTCGGTCAGGCGGTCGCCGCCGCGCAGCGTGAGGTTCCGGCCGCCCGCCTTGGCCCTGGCCTCCAGGATCGTGCAGTCGTAGCCGGCCTTGCCCAGCTCGTACGCGGCCGTCAGCCCGGCCACGCCCGCCCCCAGGATCACCACCGAGGCCGCCGCCCTGCCGCGCAGGGCGAAGTCGCCCGGCCGCGGCGGAGTGAACGCCTTGTCCTGCTCGGACGGCGCCAGGCCGAGCGCGCCCATGGCGGCGTACATGGCGCCCGCGCCGCCGACCGCCCCGATCCCGACGAGCAGCCCACGCCGGGTCAGCGCCGCGCCTTCCACCTCTTCCGCTCCCTACGCCCGATCTGTGTGGCCCGTTCCTGTTGATCCGTCAGCCGTACGGGCCGCTGCCGCAGGCGACCTGGCCGCCGATCGTGGCGAAGATGCCGAAGAGCGCCATGATCTGGGTGAAGTCGTCGGTGGTGAACTCGGTGTGGCGCGGCCCCGCCGACTTCACGCCGGGCACCAGCGACACGGCCGCGGCGATGGCCGTGGAGTTCCACTCGACCCCCAGCGTGTACGGCGCCGCCACCTCGTAGGGCGTGAAGTCGTTCAACCGGCCCAGGGCGCGCTGCATGGCCTCACGGATCAGCCGCTGGGCGACGACCGGGGCCAGCAGTTCGGCCGAGAACTTGTCGATGCCGTTCTTCACCGCCACCGTCTCGACGTCGCCGAGCAGCTCGCGGGCCTCCTCGCCGACGGCCTCGTCGCCGGTCACCAGCACGACCGGCACGCCGTGGAACCCGGCGCACGCGGCCACCAGCCGGGTCTCGCCGCAGAGCTCGCCGTTGAGGTAGACGTTCTGGATCTCCTTGCCCATCCAGGTGTGGTTGAGCACGCCGTGGGGAACGCCGGCGCGGGCGTGGTAGCCGACGAAGGCGGCCGCCTGGAACGTCCCGTCGAGCCCGTGGGCCATGCGCTGCGCCTTGCCGGGGCCCCTGATGAGGGTCGCCCGCGGGTCGAGCAGGTCGATGCGGAGGTTCTTGGTGGAGCCGTGGGCGTCGTTGACCAGCACGCCGCTCGCCCCGCCCGCGTACGCGCCCTCGACGGCGGCGTTGGCGTCGGCGGTCATCAGCTCACAGCCGCGCTCGTAGCCGCGCTTGCCGGCGTGCATCTCCTCGGGGTCGGTGAGCCCCGTCACGCCCTCCATGTCGACCGACAGATAGACCTTCACACTCTCTCCTCGAACCACCGGCCGGCCGGGAACGGGCCGGGAAGACCGCTGCCGTCAGGTGCCCCACGTCTCCACCCGGCGCACCTCGTCCTCCGTCATGAGGCCGACGTTCGCCTCGACGAACGACGCCGCCTCCGCGCGCCACCGCTCGGGGATCTCTCCGAGGGCGGGCGGGTAGCAGTGCTCCAGCCAGCTCGTCGACTCCTCGGTGGCGTCGAAGTAGTCGAGCACCGGGCCGAACACGGTGTCCTCGATCCCGGGGACGCGGGCCAGCCCGTACTCGATCATCTCCTGTCCGCCGTACGGCGGCTTCTTGAGCCACTTGCGGGCGACCGGGCTGTCGGCGGTGACGGGCGTGTCGAGCGGGCGGCGTTCGACGGCGGCCTGGATCAGCTCCTTGTACAGGCACTTGCCGCAGACGCGGCAGGGGCCGCCGGTGCCGCGCAGGCACCACCGCACCTGCTCGCGCAGCGGCGAGCCGAGCGCCAGGCGCATCGTGACGGCCTCGCTCACGCCGCCGACCGGCAGCACGATGTGCACGCCCGCGGCGGCGAAGAGGCGGCCCCATCTGCCGTGCGGGGCCCACATGGGGTTGTCGGGGGTGAAGCGCCACAGGTACCGGCCGCCGCCGAGCCAGCGCGAGCCCATCTCGTAGCCGAAGCCGAGGCCGCCGAGGTCGAGCCGGTCGGCGAGCAGCAGCGCCCCCGCCGCCACCGCGTGGTGCTCGGGGTAGCCGGGACGGGGCTCGGCGAGGGTGTACTCCAGGTCGGAGGTGACGACGCTCAGCTCGCGGCCGGTCTTCGCGGCCAGCCGGGCCAGCACGTCGGAGCGGTAGTGCGGCCAGCGGTTCGGGACGCGCGGGTGGTTCACCCGCTGGAAGTGCACGAACGGCGCCTGCGGGTACATCGTGGCCGCCGCCACCGAGTCGGCCCCGCCGCTGTAGGAGATCGCCAGCGTGGCCCCCGGGCTCCGCCGCTCGGCCCCGATCGGGCCGGCCTCGATCCCCCAGCCGTCGTGCAGGGCCTCGGCCAGCTCCGCCGAGATCGCCCGGTCGAACGTGATCCGCCGGCGCGTCCAGGGGGCCACGACCGTCCAGGCGGCCACGGCGTACAGGTCGGGGTGGGCGTCGCCGGGGACGCCGCCGATCGAGCAGGAGTTCGTGGCCAGCTTGATCGGGTGCTCGTCGGACGCCTTGCCGGTGATCTCGTCTTCGGGGTCGAGGCGGAAGCTCAGCCGGGTGCCGGCGCTCCACGTCACGCGCACGGTTGCTCCTCCGTGCGGGTACGGGCGCGCAGCTCGTCGATCGCCTGCCAGACCAGGACCTCGTTCTGCAGCACGCCGTCGAGGGCCTGGGCCGTCTGCTGGGCGAGCCTGCGGGTCTCGTCGACCTTGGCCTTCAACGCCGGGTCGACCGGCTTGGGCGGGGCCGGCGCGGGCCGGGCGTCGCGGAGCCGTTCCACTTCCTTCTGCAGGGTGGCGACCTCGCGGCGCAGGGTCTGGACCTCCCAGAGCGCGTCCCTGATGTCCTGGCGGTGATCAGAGATCGAGATGTAGCGGGAGTCGAACCATGTCCGCACGGCCTTCCTGAGCCGATCGGGGACGAGGGCGCGCATCATGAAACGCCACCATAGTGGTAAACCCGCGCCGACAATGACGAGCCATCCACTTCCGTACGGGCGGGGCATGCGGGAAATCACACCCCGCCCTCGGGCAGTGTCAGCGGCCGGTGAACTTCGGCTTGGACTTCTCGGCGAACGCGCGCATGCCGATCGTGGCGTCGTCGGTGGCGAACAGGCCGGAGAACTGCAGCCGCTCGATCTCCAGGCCCGTGTCGAGGTCGACCTCCAGGCCCTGGTCGACGGCCTGCTTGGCGGCGCGCAGCGCGACCGTCGCGCCGCCCACGAACGTGGCCGCCCACTCCAGGGCCGCCGTGTAGACCTGCTCGTCGGGCACCACGCGGTCGACCAGGCCCATCGCGAGGGCCTCGGCGGCGGGCACGTGACGGCCGGAGAAGATGAGGTCCTTCGCGCGGGCCGGGCCGATCAGGCGGGGCAGGCGCTGGGTGCCGCCCGCGCCCGGGATGATGCCGAGCAGGATCTCCGGCTGCCCCAGCTTGGCCGACTCGCCCGCGACCCGGAAGTCGGCGCACAGGGCGAGCTCGCAGCCGCCGCCCAGGGCGTAGCCGCTGATGGCGGCGATCACCGGCTTGCCGACGCGGGCGACCGCGGTGAAGCAGTCCTGGAGGGTGCGGGAGTGCTTGGACATGTCGGCGTACGACATGCCGGCCATCTCCTTGATGTCCGCGCCCGCGGCGAACACGCGCTCGCCGCCGTAAAGGATCACGGCCTGGACCTGCGGGTCGCCGTCGACGATGCCGGCCGCCTCGGCGATCTCCCGCTGCACCTGGCCGTTGAGGGCGTTCATCTTCGGACGGTCAAGACGGATCGTGGCGATCTGGTCGGCCACCTCGACGCTCACAAACTCACCCATGTGCCGAACCTAACAGTTCATGGTCATCGCGCCGCGGCCGACTTGACCTCCTCCACGGTCTTCTTGCTGCGCGATACCCGGACGAGCGCCGCCGACAGGCGGGCCAGGTCGCCGCCCGAGCCGACCAGCTTGGCCAGACGGCCGGGCTGGCGGGGCAGGCCGAGCTTGCCCGCGCCGTCCAGGACCCGTTCGTCCAGGTGCGGCGCCACCTGCGGCCAGACGGCCTGGACCTCGCGCAGGAAGATGTCCGCCCCGGTGGGACCGATGCCGGGGAACTCCATCAGCAGTCGCGCGATCCCCCGCTCGTCGCCGCCGGCCTCGTCGCGCAGCCGGCGCAGATCGCCCTTCCAGCGGTCGACGAGCAGCTCGGCGCCCTCGCCGAGCATGGTGGAGGTGCGCTCGTCGTAGCGGCGGTAGTGGCCGCGGCCCAGCGCGTCCACGCGGTCCTGCCAGCTCGCGTCCCGCATGCCCTTGGGCGTGCCGTAGCCGGCCTTGAACAGCTCCTTCGCCGCGGCCACCGCGATGTCCGCCGAGATGCGGGCGCTCAGCAGCGTGGCCAGGACGAGCAGCTGGTAGAGCGGTTTCGGCCGGTCGGACAGCCGGATGCCGGCCTCCCCGCAGAACGTGCGGCCGTAGCGGTCGAGCAGCACGTCGAGCACGGCTCCCTCGTTCTTTCCCATGCGGCCCCGCTACCCGGGACCCGTCGCGGCATTCCACGCGGCGGGTTTGGCTCCGAGCCCCTCGGGGAGGCGACCCGGGACCGACACGCCACACGAAGGAGCAGGGTCGTGCTGACACTGACGGACAACGCCGTGGCGGCCATCCGGGACCTGATGGTCGGCGAGGACGTGCCCGCCGACGCCGGGCTGCGGATCGCGCCGAAGGAGGACCAGGCCGGAACGCTGGAGGTCTCGCTGGCGAGCACGCCGTTCGAGGGCGACCAGGTGGTCGAGAAGGAGGACGTGCGCGTCTTCGTGGCACAGGACGCCGTGCAGGTCCTCGACGACAAGTCGCTCGACGCCCAGCCCGGCACGCCGGGGCACCCGACGTTCCGCCTCAACCGCCGGGCCTGAGCCCGGCCGCCCCGCGAAGGGGCGCCATCCGGCCGGGCCCGCGCCCGGCCGCTCCCGCGCCTCGGCCTACTCCCGCGCCTCGGCCCCGCGTGGGTCGGCCCGTGAGTCGGCCCGTGAGTCGGCCCGTGGGTCGGCCCGTGGGTCGGCCCGTGAGCCGGCCGGCGGTCTCAGCCCCGGTCCGACTCGGTCTGCGGCGGGCGGACGTCGCCGAGGCCGAACAGGCCGACCAGCGTCCCGTCCTGATGGGTGACCACCACGTGGTCCACCTTGGCCTTGTCCATGCGCCGGACCAGCGCGTCGATCTCCTCGCTCGGCCGTACCGTGGTCGCGCCCACCCGCATCGCGCTCTCGGCGGTGGCGTCCAGGTCGGCGCCCTTGAGCTCGCGCGAGCCGACGACCCCCTGGACGACGTCGTCCTCGTCCACGACGACCGCGAGTCCGGCCGGGTCGGCGATGATGCGCTCGGTGAGCGAGCCCAGCGGGTCGTCCAGAACGGCTGTGACCGGGTCGCGCCGGACGGTCTGCGACACCAGCGCCGCGTGCCCCTCGTACGGCAGGTCCGCCGAGAGCCAGTCCATCTTGCCCAGGACGTAGTCGTGGACCCGGGTGAAGCCCAGCCGCTTCAGGCGGTGGGCGGCGCGCGGGCTCAGGTCGCAGAGCGCGTCGTGGCAGTAGACGATCACCGGGCGCTCCGGGTCCAGCGTCGTCGCGGCCGCCCGGTCGAGCTGCCGCAACGGCACGTTGCGCGCCTGCGGCAGGTGCGCCCAGGCGTACTCCGGCTCGGGAAGCACCTCGACGAGCTGGGCCTCCCCCGTGTCGAGCAGTTCCCGCACCGCTTCCCTGTCGATGATGTGCGTCATGTCTCCCAGCTACCCCCAAAGGGGGGACACAGCGGACCATTCGTGTCACGATGACGGCGCACCGTCTTCAGGGAGTGTCCGATGTGTAACGATCCGTTGCGTTCCGACCCGCTGCTGCCTGGATCTGTGGCCTCCGCGGTGGCCGAGTACCGCGCGCTCCGCGACGCGCACGGCCCCTGCTGGGGCGAGCCGACCCTGTCGTACGTGACCCAGGCGTGGGCCACCGTCTACCTGGACCGCCGCCACGACTTCTGGAACACCGGCCTGCGTCACGTCGCCGAGCGCCACCCCGAGGTGCCCGAGCCGGCGCGGGAGGACCACCTCGGCGACGTGGACGTCGCCCGCGTGGTGCGCGACGCGCTCGGCGGGGACGTCCAGGACAACCTGCCCGTGCTGCGACTGACCCCCGGCGGCTGCGCGGTCGAGGCCGACACCCGGGTGGTGCTGGAGGGGGCGGCGTTCCGTACGGCGCTGCTGCTCGACTCCGGCAGGGACGAACCGGTCACCGTGGTCGTGGACGGCACGCCCCACACGGTCGAGCCCCGGGGCGCCCTGATCGTCGAGGTGGCCGAGTCCGTGGTCGTCGACGGCCGGCCGGTCGACCTCGCGCCGCTGAGCAGGCGGGCGGCGGCGGCCACCGTGCGGCTGCGGGCCGGGTTCCCGTGCCGGTGGAGCGTGACGACCGCGAACGGCCAAGGCTGGTACCCGCCGGGCGCGCCGCCCAAGCTGGACGGGAACCGGCGGCCCTACTTCCACGGTGACGACGTCGTGCTGGACGTGCCGGCCGAGCCGATCACGGTGACGGTGGCCAGGGGCATGGAGTACACCACCTCCGAGGTGACCGTGACGCCGCGGGCCGGCGCGGAGACGCTGGTCGAGCTGGCGCCCGAGCGCCTGTACGACGCCGCCGCCCGTGGCTGGTACGGCGGCGACCTGCACGTCCACCTCAACTGGATGGGCGAGGAGCCCGCCGCCCCCGAGCTGGCCGCCGCCGCGCAGCACGGCGAGGACCTGCACGTGCTCAACCTGGTGGCGGGCAATGTGGCGAGCGAGCGGGTCTACGACGTGGAGGCGCTGGAGCGCTGGGTGGGCGAGGACCTGCCGTGGTCCGACGAGCGGCACCTGGCCCGGATCGGCGTCGAGTACCGCAACGACCTGCTCGGCCACTGCACGGCGTTCGGGCTGCGCGGGCTGCCGAGTCGTTACCACACCGGCTTCCAGGACACGGTCGACTGGCCGCCGAACGCGGTGGCGTGCGAGGAGATGCGCACGCTCGGCGGGGTCATCTCGTACGGCCACCCGTTCCACACGGCGTTCGGCGACGACGACCCGCCGGACGTCGTGCTGGACCGGGCGCGCAACTGCTCGGCCAGGGAGATCGTGGTCGGCGCGGCGCTCGGCCTGGTGGACACCCTCGACGTGCTCAACCACTCGTCGATCCTGGCGACGGCGGCCGTCTACCGGCGTCTGCTCGGCGCGGGCAACCGGATCGGGGTGTCGGCCGGGACCGACGCCGTGCTGTCGTTCTGCCGCCGCGGCACCGCCTCCGCCCCGCCCGGCTGGGAACGCGTGTACGCCCACGTCGGCGGCCCCCTCACCGCCGAGTCGTACGCCGAGGCCGTCGCGCTCGGCCGGACGTTCGCCACCACCGGGCCGTGGCTGGAGCTCACCGTGAACGGTCACGAGCCGGGCGCCACGCTGGAGTTGCCCGCCGGGCAGGAGGTGGAGATCACGGTCTCCTCGATCGGGCCCGAGGTCGAGACCCTGGAGATCCGCACCGCCGCGGGCGTGCTCGCGCAGGGGCCTGCCGGGCGGCTGACGGCCACCATGACGACGGACGAGCCGACGTACGTGGTGGCCGTGGCGAGCGGTCCCCCGCACCCGCGCTCCCAGCACCGGCGCGGCGCCTACGCCCACACCAGCCCGGTGTACGTGGACGTCGCCGGCGCCCGCGTGGCCAGGGCGGAGGACGTGCGCTGGTGCCTGGCCTGGCTGGACCGCCTGGAGCAACTCCTGCGCGAGTTCGGCCGCTTCGACACCCCAGCCCAGCTGGACGACCACCTCGCTCTCTACGAACGCGCCAGGAAGATCTACCACTCCCGCCTCTGACCGGCCCCGGCTCAGGCTTGCCGGACGGTCTGGATGTGGGCCGTCGCGGTGGCCACGGCCACGGGCTCGCCGTCGGCGGCCAGCAGCTCGCCGGCCAGGAAGCAGACCTGACGGCCGCGCCGGACGATCCTGCCCCGCCCCACCAGCCGGCCTGGGCGGGCGGGGCGCAGGAACTGGACGTGCAGGTCGAGCGTGGGCGCGAACTGCCCCTCGGGAAGCGTCGCCACCAGAGCCGGGCCCAAGGTGTCGTCGAGCATCGCGGCCAGGAACCCGCCCTGGACCACCCCCACCGGGTTGACGAAACGCTCGCTCGCCGTGAAGGCCACCTCGATCGTGCCCGCGTCGGGATCGACGGCGAGCAGCTCCCACCCCAGGGTCTCCGCGGCCGGCGGCGGTGGCACCCGCCCCGCCATCACGTCCCAGAACGGACCCGTGCGCTTGTCCACGTCCATGCGGGTGATTCAACCCACCGCCACCGACAGTTCCGGTGCTCAGCCCCGGGGGGCGGCGGTCAGGTCGAGGCTGCCGGGCAGGGCGGCGACCGCCTCGCGGACGCGGGCCGCGAGCTCCCGCCCGTCCGGACGGTCGCCGGCCGACCAGCCGTCGAGGGCGTACCGCCAGGCCGCGACCAGCATGTCGCCCGCGAGCCGCGGGCGAGGGTCGTCCGGCAGGTCGAGCCTGCGGTGCAGGATCTCCAGCACCGCCCGCATGGTGCTGTCGCAGAAGTGCAGGGTGTGGGCGTCCATCGAGGGGGTCCGCCGCGACAGGCGGTAGCTCAGCAGCGCCCGGCCGGCCCACGCGTCGTCGGCCACCCGGTCCAGCACCGCGAGCAGGGTCGCCTCCATCAGCTCCAGCAGCGGCCGGCCGTCGGGATCGGCCTTCTCCAGCTCGTCGAGGAGGGCCCGCCACATGTCCTCGAGCGGCGCCATCGCGACCTCCTCCTTGCCGGAGAAGTAGCGGAAGAACGTGCGCTTGGACACCTCCACCTCGTCGCAGAGCTCGTCGAGGGTGACCCCGCCGAAGCCGCGGCTGCCGAACAGGGCCAGCGCCACCTCGCTCAACGTCGGCGAGGTCAGCCACGCCCTCGCCGAGGCCCCGGACGGCGCCGTCCTGGGCTGGGGACGCGGCCGGCGTGGTCGAGCGCGCGGCGGCGGACGCCTCGGGCCCGTCCGCCGGCACCCCGGTGGTCACCCTCGGACACGACGGCGCCTGGGCGGAGCTGCGCGCCGTCGACACCGCCGTGATCGGCGCCGTCCCGGACGGAGCCGACCCGGGGGCGATCAGCACCGTCCCGGTGGCGGGCGCCAGCGCGCTGCGCGCCCTGCGCAGGATCGGGCCGCTCCTGGGAAAGCGCGTGCTGGTGACCGGCGCCACCGGAGGCGTGGGGCACGACCGCTCCCTCGTCACCTTCTACCTGCTCGACGGCTCCGACCTCGTGCCGGACCTCACCTGGCTCGCCGCCCGCGTGGCGGTGGGCGACCTCGACCCCGGCATCGCCTGGCGCGGCGGCTGGGAGCGGGCGGACGAGGCGATCGCCGCCCTGCTCGGCCGCCGCCTCCACGGCAAGGCCGTGCTTGACGTCAAGTTTGGTTGAGGTTGCAGGCTCGAAGGCGACAGCCCACGAGAGGACACAAGATGCACGCCGTCGTACTGCATGCCTTCGGACCCGCGGAGAACCTCACGTACGAGACCGTTCCCGATCCCGAGCCCGGCCCCGGGCAGGTGCGCATCGCCGTCAGGGCGGCCGGAGTGCACCTGGTGGAGACCAAGATGCGGCAGGGCGTGGCCGACGGCTTCCTGCCGCCGCTGCCCGAGCTGCCCGCGATCTTCGGGGGCGAGGTGGCCGGCCGCGTGGACGCCGCCGGGCCCGGCGTGGACCCGGCCTGGGTCGGCCGCGACGTCGTCACCGCCGGCGGGCGGCCCGGCGGGTACGCCGAGCTGGCCGTGGCCGACGTGACGGCCGTCCACCGCATGCCGGTCAACCTCGACTACGACGCGGCCGTCGCGATGATCGTCACCGGCTGCACCACCCTGCAGTTCCTGGACGTGGCCAAGCTGACCGCCGAGGACGTCGTCCTGGTGACCTCGGCGGCGGGCGGGATCGGGCGGCTGGTCGTCCAGTACGCCCGTGGTCTCGGCGCGCGGGTGATCGGCGCGGCCGGCGGGCCCGCCAAGGTGGCCGCCGTCCGCGAGCTGGGCGCCGACCTGGCCGTCGACTACGACGAACCCGGCTGGGAGCGGACGGTCGCCGAGCGGCTCGGCGGCCGGAAGGTGACCGCCGTGCTCGACGGGGTGGGCGGCGACAAGGCGCGCGCGACGTTCGGCCTGCTCGCCGACGGCGGCCGGTTCCTCAGCATCGGCAACGCCTCCCATCAGCCGGCCGACCCGGACCCCCGGCTGATCGAGGAGCGCGCCCTGACCGTGACCAACGCCCTGCTGGTCATCCTCGAACGCGGCCACGAACGCCCCGAGTACGAGGCCAGGGCGCTGGCCGCGGCGGCCGACGGCCGGCTCGTCCCCGCCGTCCAGACGTTCCCGCTGGCGGAGGCCGCCGCCGCGCACGCCGCCCTGGAGTCACGGCGGACGACGGGCAAGGTCGTGCTCGTCCCGTGACCGGTCATGGACCGCCCGGCGGATCAGCCGGGTGGCCCATGACGAGGACGAGCGCGTCGAGCAGGCGTTGCCAGTCGGTCTCGGGCAGGTCCCGCCCGAGCGGTGCGGCGGCGCCGGCCAGCGCGTCGAACAACCTGGTCCGCACCGCCCGGTCGTCCTCCCCCAGCAGCCCGGCCAGCGTGCCGACCGCGTGCCGGAAACGCCGGCCGCGCGCGAACTCCTGCAGGGACGGCGGCACGACAGGGGCGGACGGGCCCGCGTCCGCGCCGGGCTCCGCCAAGGTGATCACCAGGCGGGTGCCGAGGGCCTCGGCCAGCCGGTCGAGGGCGGAGACGGTCGGGTTGCCGCGGCCGTTCTCCAGGTTGGCCACATAGGGGACCGACAGCGCGGCGTCGGTGGCCACCGACGCGACGGTCCGGCCGAGTGCGGCCCGGCGGCGGCGCAACCGCCGACCCAGCTCCGCGTGATCCACGCTCATATTTTGACAGGATACCTCCTTCCCTGATTCTCTTCTGACAGGAAAGCATCGGGAGGGACGATGGTGCCGCCGGCTCTGCGCGTACGGGACTTCCGGCTCCTGTGGGCGGCCCGGGGGGTCGCGGGGCTCGGCACGAGCATGCTGGTCGTCGCGATCCCCGCCCATGTCCACGCCGTCACCGGCTCGGTGCTGGCCACCGGTGTCACCCTCGCCTTCGAATACCTGCCGTCGCTGCTGCTGGGGCCGTTCGCCGGGGTCATGGCCGACCGGTGGGACCGCCGCCGACTGATGATCGCCACCGATCTCGGTCACGCGCTGGCGATCTCCGTGACGCTGCTCGCCGTGACGCCAGAGACGATCTGGCTCGTGTACGTGGCGGTGCTCGGGCAAGGCTCGGCCGCCGTGGTCTTCCGTCCCGCCGCCCAGGCCCACACCCCTTCCGTGGTGGGCACCGGCCCTGCGCTGACGAGCGCGAACTCGCTCAGCGCCGTCACCACGGGCGTGGTCGGACTCGTGGGGCCGCCGGTCGGCGGGCTGCTGTTCGCGTTCGCGGGGATCGGCGCGGTGATCGTCGCCAGCGCCACCGCCGGCCTCCTGTCCGCAGCCACCATCGCCCTGTCTCTTATACCCATCTGACGCTGCCGACGATCTTACGCGTGCA
>NZ_POUD01000236.1 GCF_003236395.1 Nonomuraea aridisoli
GGCCCTATCAGGGGCGGGATCGCGGCAGGTCAGCGGCCGTGGCCGGGGCCGGGTCCGACCAAAGGCGTAAGGGACGCCTCAGGGCCGGTTCGGGATGATCTCCGATGGTCGCCGGGCCCGTCTGCGACGAGCTTGGAGGCATGAGGGGATTGCTCGTCAGTGGATTCGCGGCCATCGGCGCGGGCAGCGCCGCCATGCTCGCGCTGCACGCAGGTTCGGACCTGGACCCGCTGCGCAGCGTGATCAGCGAGTACGCCTTCCAGCCCGCGGGCTGGCTGCTGACGGCGTCGCTGACGTCGTTGGCCGCCGGCAGTGTGCTGATCGCCGAGGCGCTGCGCCGGGCGGGCGCCGGCCGCTGGGTCGTGGTGCTGCTGCTGGCGTGGGCGGCGAGCATGTTCCTGATCGGCGCCTTCCCGACCGACCGGCCAGGCGTGCCGCTGTCGCTGTCGGGCGGCATCCACCGCTACGCCGCCTTCGCCGCGTTCGCGGTGATGCCGATCGCGGGCCTGCTGCTGGCCCGCGCCCGGATCCGGTACGCCGGCGCGGTGCGCGTCCTCAGCGGCGTCGCCCTGGCCGCGCTCGTGCTGGTCGTGATCCCGTACGTGGTGCGCATGGCCGGCCTCCCGCCGGCCGACGACGACATCCCGGCGGGGCTGACCCAGCGGATCGTCGTGGTGACCGAGCTGGGCGTGCTGGCGCTGGCCGGGTTGTCGATGCTCAGGCCGGCTCGCCGCGCGGTCCCCGGCCTGGCGCAGGCGTGAAAGCCGCCGCCGGGGATAGGGGGAGCCCATGACGATACTGATCGCGTATGACGGTTCCGACGACGCCAAGACGGCGATCACCTTCGCCGGGCAGATGTTCCGCGGCAGGGACGCGGTCGTGCTGACGGTGTGGGAACGGGTGGCGATGACCGCGGCGAGGGCCTCGGCCGGCCTCATGGTGGCGCTCGACCAGACCGGCGCGGAGGACGCGGCGATCGAGCGCGCGATGACCGAGCTGTCCCAGCAGGGAGCCGAGCTCGCCCGCCAGGCCGGTCTGGACGCGCAGCCGCGCTGCGACGTCAACTCCGTGGCGGTCTGGTCCACGATCGTGGACGTGGCCGACGAGCTGGACGCCGAATTGATCGTGACCGGCACCAGGGGGCTGGGCGGGGTGCGCTCGCTGCTGCTCGGCAGCACGTCCGACCGGGTGCTGCACCACGCGCACCGGCCCGTCCTGGTGGTGCCCGGACCGGACAAGGACACCTGACCGTTCACCTCCCCGTTGCCGCCCGCTCGGGACGAATGCGGCAAAGTAGGTCCTCCTAGGTGAAAGAGGAGGCGGGGGCTTGCGCGACGAGCTGGCGCGGCGGCTCGGCACCACCGACGCGGTGGTCGTCGGGCTGAGCGCGATGATCGGCGCGGGGGTGTTCGCCGCGTTCGCGCCGGCCGCCGCCGCGGCGCACGAATGGCTGCTGCTCTCGCTGGCCCTGGCCGCCGTCGTGGCGTACTGCAACGCCACCTCCTCGGCCCGCCTGGCCGCCGTCCACCCCGAGTCGGGCGGCACGTACGTCTACGGCCGCCGCCGGCTCGGCCCCCTGTGGGGCTACCTGGCGGGCTGGGGCTTCACCGTCGGCAAGACGGCCTCGTGCGCGGCGATGGCGCTCACGTTCGCCGTCTACGTCGCCCCCGGACACGAACGCCCGGTGGCCGTCGCCGCCGTCGCCGCGCTGACGCTGCTCAACCTGTTCGGCGTGCAGCGCTCGGCCGGCCTGGCGCGGGTGATCGTGACGTTCGTGCTGGTCGTGCTCGCCGCCGTGATCGTCGCCGGGCTGTTCGGCGACGACCGCGTCACCTTCGGCTGGTTCGCCCACGAGCCCTTCCCCGCCCCCGTCACCGCCTGGGACGTGCTGCAGGGCGGCGGCCTGCTCTTCTTCGCCTTCGCCGGGTACGCCAGGATCGCCACGCTCGGCGAGGAGGTCCGCGACCCCGCCCGCACCATCCCCCGGGCCATCGGCATCGCGCTCGGCGTCACGCTCGTCGTCTACCTGCTGGTCGCCCTGGCCGCGCTGCGCGCGCTCAAGCCGGAGCCGCTGGCCCGCTCCACCGCGCCGCTGGCCGACGTGGTGCGCGAGGCCGGGGCCGGGTGGCTCGCGCCGGTCGTGCAGGCCGGCGCGGCGGTGGCGGCGCTCGGCGCGCTGCTCGCGCTGCTGCTCGGCGTCTCCCGCACGGTGCTGGCCATGGCCAGGGAGCGCGACCTGCCCGGGGTGCTGGCCGCCGTGGACCCGGTGCGGCAGGTGCCCCGCCGGGCCGAGGCGGCGGTCGGCGTCGCGGTGATCGTGCTGCTGCTGGTGGCCGACCTGCGCGAGGCGATCGGCTTCTCGTCGTTCGGGGTGCTCGTCTACTACGGCATCGCGAACGCCTCCGCGCTCACGCTCGGCCGCGAGGAGGGCGCGCCGCCGCGCGCCGTGCCGGTGCTGGGGCTGGTGCTCTGCCTGACGCTGGCCGCCACGCTGCCCGCCGCCTCGGTGCTGGCCGGTCTCGCCGTCTTCGCCGCCGGGCTGGCGATTTATCTGGTACGCCGCCGCCCCCTGCGGCGGCTACCATGAACGCCATGACGACGTGCGCGCTGATGACGGCCCCCTAGGGGCTCACTTCCGCATGTCGAGGCCCTGCTAGCCGGGGCCTCTCGTCGTGCCGGGGCCCACGGGAGGCATCCGATGTACATCACGACGACCATCCCCTACGTCAACGCCCGGCCCCATCTCGGCCACGCGCTGGAGCTCGTCCAGGCCGACGTGCTGGCCCGCCACCATCGGCGGCGCGGCGAGCCCGTACGGTTCCAGACCGGCACCGACGACAACTCGCTGAAGAACGTGCTGGCCGCCGAGGCCGAGGGCGTGCCGGTGCGGGAGCTGGTGGACCGCAACGCCGCCGCCTTCGAGGGCCTGCGCGGCCCGCTCGACCTGTCGTTCGACTCCTTCATCAGGACGAGCGCCCACCCCGGCCACCGCCCCGGCGTCGAGCGCATCTGGCAGGCCACCGCGCACGACCTCTACACCCGTCACTACGAGGGCCTCTACTGCGTGGGCTGCGAGCAGTTCTACCCGCAGGGCCCCTGCCCTGACGGGCACGAGGCGCCGCTGCAGCCGGTGTCCGAGGTGAACTGGTTCTTCCGGCTCTCCCGCTACCGGGACGCCCTGCTCGACCTCATCGGCGGCGGGCGGCTGCGCGTCGAGCCCGCGGCGCGGCGCAACGAGGTGCTCGCGTTCCTGCGGGCCGGGCTGGACGACATCAGCGTCTCCCGCTCGGCCGCGCGGGCACGCGGCTGGGGCATCCCGGTGCCCGGCGACCCCGGCCAGGTCGTCTACGTCTGGTGGGACGCGCTGGCCAACTACGTGACCGCGCTCGGCGGCGGCGACTACGAGCGCTGGTGGGAGCGCGAGCCGCGCAAGGTCCACCTCGTGGGCAAGGGCGTGATCCGCTTCCACGCGGTGTACTGGCCGGCGATGTTGTTGTCGCCCGGGCTGCCGCTGCCGTCGGCGATCGTCGTGCACGACTACCTCACCGCGAACGGCCGCAAGATCAGCAAGTCGTCGGGGAACGCCGCCGACCCCGTGGCGCTCGTGGACGCGTACGGGGTGGACGCCGTGCGGTGGTGGCTGCTGCGCGAGGTGCCGCGCGTGGGGGACGCCGATTTCACCGAGGCGCGCCTGGTCACCAGGGCCGACGAGGACCTCGCCGGCGGCCTCGGGAACCTGGTCAGCCGGGTGGCCGCCATGGTCTGCCGGTTCCTGGACGGCCATGTGCCCCCGCCGGGCGAGCCGCCGGCCGACGTGGCGGAGGCGGTGCACGAGGCGCTGGCGGACTTCGACTTCCGGCGGGCGGCCGGGGCCGTCCGGCGGCTCGTGGACGAGGCCAACAAGTACGTCGAGCTCACCCGCCCCTGGCAGCAGGACACCGCCGGGCGGGAACGGTCGCTCGGCACGCTGGTGCACACCTGCCGGGCGCTGGCCGTTCAGCTGGAGCCCTTTCTGCCGACGGCGGCGGCGCGGGTGGCGGCGGCGGTGGGCGGCACCCGGCTGTCCCGCCCTGAACCGCTGTTCCCGCGCCTGAGCACGCCGGCCGTCAGTGGGCGGCGTCCAGGCGGGAGCGCTGGTCCTGGCTGAGCTCCAGGTCCACGGCGGCGAGGTTCTCCTCCAACTGGGTCACCGACGACGCCCCGGCCAGCGGGATGATCGGGAACGGGCCGCCCATCTGCCAGGCCAGCACCACCTGGTTCACGCTCGCCCCGCACTCCCGCGCGACCTGGCGCAGCACCTCCAGCCGGGCCGGAGTGCCGGGGTGGTCGTAGTCGGGGGGCAGCGGCTTGTCCTGCCTGACGTACGCGCCGGCCAGCAACGGCGAGTAGGCCACCAGCGTGAGGTCCGGCTCGGCCCGCAGGTAGCTCAGCAGTTCGGGGCCGGCGTGCCCGAGGCTGCCGTCCTGGAAGAGCGGGCTGGGCACGTCGGAGCGCGGACGCAGGTGACTGTGCTGGTACTGCAGCACCTCGTAGCCGGGCAGCCCCGCCGCCGCGGCCAGGGCGCGCGCGCGTTCCACCCGCCAGATCGCGTGGTTGCTCGCTCCGAGCAGCCCCACCGTGCCCTCGGCCACCAGCTCGCCGAAGGCCCCGACCGTCTCGGCCAGGGGAACCGTACGGTCCTCGATGTGCGCGTAGAGCAGGTCGATCCGCTCGACGCCGAGCCGTTCGCGGCTGCGTTCGGCGGACTCCCGGATCACCTTCGCGGACAGTCCCTCGCCGTTGTCGACGTAGCCGGTGCCGGGCGCGAGCGGCCGTGCGCCCACCTTGGTGGCGATCACGAGCTCGTCACGGACGCCCCGGCTGCGCAGCCAGCGCCCGAGCAGGTCCTCGCTCTGCCCGCCCTGGCCGCCGTCGACCCAGAAGGCGTAGTTGTCGGAGGTGTCGATGAACGTCCCGCCCGCCTCGACATAGCGGTCGAGGACGGCGAAAGACGTCCGCTCGTCGGTCACGGAACCGAACAGCATCGCGCCGAGGGCCAGTGCGCTCACCTCGCGCCGCGTCGCCGGGTCGGTGCCGATCGTCCGGTACTTCATGGTGTCGCTCCCATCCCGGCCCATGTCCGCGGGCCGTGACAGGAGTCTGGTCGCTGGAGTGGACTCCAGGTCAAGCAGGTCGGGGGGCCGCGGGACGGAGGAGTGACGCGGCGAAGGTCTGGACGAGGCGCATGATCAGCGCTTCGAGGAGCATGAGGGCGGCCTTGGCGAGCAGCGAGGCCAGAAACTCGGACAACTCTCTACCTCACAGGTCAGAACTACTGTTGCGACCATACTTTGGCACAAAGTTGTACAAATGGGTACCGGCTTTGTGTCCAGACGGTGAACTGTCGCTGACGCTCCGGACACGAAAGATCCATTTGACGGTTTTGGTACGCCTCTGGGGGCCTCGTTGACGGCGATCAACGCGACGCCTAAGTTTGCCAACAGGCCGGATGGTACGGAGGTGAGGGCATGCCGACCGTGGAGACCGTACGCGGCCCCGTCGACGTCGGCGAGCTCGGGCAGACGCTCATGCACGAGCACGTCTTCGTGGTGGCCACCGAACACCTCGACAACTACGGCCGGGGCGCCTGGTGGGACGAGGAGTTCCGGGTCGCCGACGCCGTCGCCAAGCTCAACGCGGTGGCGGCGAAGGGAGTGCGGACGATCGCCGACCCGACGGTGTGGGGCCTCGGCCGCTACATCCCGCGCATCCAGCGGATCGCCGAGCAGGTGCCGGGCCTCAACATCATCGCCGCCACCGGCATCTACGCCTTCGAGGAGCTGCCCCACCAGTACCGCTTCCGCGGGCCCGGCACGGTCTTCGACGGCCCCGACCCGATGGTGGACGACTTCGTCCGCGACCTGACCGAGGGCATCGCCGACACCGGCGTGAAGGCGGCGTTCCTCAAGTGCGTGGTCGAGGAGAAGGGCCTCACGCCCGGGGTCGAGCGCATCTGCCGGGCCGTGGCGCAGGCCCACGTGCGCACCGGGGCGCCGATCACCGTCCACACCAACTCCCACGCCAAAACGGCGCCGCTCGCGCTCGACCTGTTCGCCAAGGAGGGCGTCGACCTGACGAAGGTGGTCGTCGGGCACGCCGGCGACAGCAACGACGTCGACTACCTCATGCGCCTGGCCGACACCGGCGCCGTCCTCGGCATGGACCGCTTCGGCCTCGACGTCTACAACCCGGGCGAGCGGCGCGTGGCCACCATCGCCGAGCTGTGCCGGCGCGGGTACGCCGACCGCATGGTCCTCAGCCACGACACCGCCTGCTTCATGGACTACTACGGCGGCGCCTGGGACGATAGCCGCTCCACCCTGCTGCCCAACTGGCGCTACGATCACATCCACGACGACGTCTTGGCCGCACTGCGCGACTCCGGCGTGACCGATGACCAGATCGAGCAGATGCTGGTGTTCAACCCGAAGCGCTACTTCTCGTAAAGTGGGGGTCGGGACAGCGACGCGGGTGGGTGGAACTGGGTGACTTCGGAGCAGGCCTTGTCGATCAGCCTCGGGCTCCAGGGACCCTGCGTCATCGCGCGGTTGACGGGGGATTTCGACTTCGGCTCCGCCGCGGAGGTGCGCGACCGCGTCACCAAGGCCCTCGATCTCACCCAGCCCCCGTTGCTCGTCATCGACATGCAGGCGGTCAGCGTCTGCGACTCCTCGGGCCTGTCCGTGCTGGTCTACCTGCACAAGGCGGTCACCGCCTCCGGCGGGCGGCTGCTGCTGTCGGGGCTCAACGGCCGCTGCAAGCACCTGTTCGCGATCACCGCGCTCGACAAGTTCTTCGACATCCGCAGCACGGCCGAGCTGGCCATCGCCGAACTCAACGAAGCAGGGAATTCGCCGCCGTTCAGTGGGTAGTGCGGGTGCATGCCGGCCGACGAGCCCGATCTGCTCGGCATGTATTTGGAGCAGATCGGCAGGACCCCCCTGCTCACCGCCGCGGACGAGGTGGACCTCGCCCGGCGCATCGAGGCAGGTCTGTACGCGCGCCATCTCGTCGATCGCGGCGAGGGCACCCCTGAGCTCGAAGCCCTCGTCCGCGACGGGCGGCAGGCCAAGGACCTGCTCATCCGCGCCAACCTGCGGCTGGTGGTCGCCGCCGCCAGGCGCTACGCCCACCGCGGGCTGCCGCTGCTCGACCTCATCCAGGAGGGCAACCTCGGGCTGATCAGGGCGGTGGAGAAGTTCGACTACCGGCGCGGTTACAAGTTCTCCACGTACGGGATGTGGTGGATCCGGCAGGCGATCGAGCGCGGCATCCACGACAAGGGCCGCACCGTCCGGCTTCCGGTGCACGTGGGGGAGGAGCTGTCGCGGCTGCTCAGGATCGAGCGGCGGCTCGGCGTCGTCCTCGGGCGCGACCCGACGGACGACGAGCTGGCCACGGCCGCCGAACGCTCGCCCGCGCAGGTCGCGGTCTTACGCCGGCTCGCCCAGGACGTCGTCAGCCTGGACATCCCGGTCGGGGAGAACGGCGACGGCCGGATCGGTGACATGATCGCCGACGACGACGGGCCGCAGGTGCACGAGGTGGCCGAGCGGCGGCTGCTCGGCGAGGAGCTGCGGCGGCTGCTCATGGACCTGCCGCCGCGGGAGGCGTACGTGATCAGGCTCAGGTACGGGCTGGCCGGGCGGGAGGCGGAGAGCTACGCGCAGATCGCGGCGCGGCTGGGCCTGACGAGAGAACGCATCCGGCAGTTGGAGAAGCAGGGCCTGAAACGGCTCAAGGAGGGCAGCCCGCTGCTCGCGTGGGCGTCGTGAGGGGCTGCCTGGGGGAATAAGGCGGATATAAGTAGATAACCGTTCCATATCAGTCGGCGCGTGGGAAATTACGCTTTCTCCGACATTTTGCTAAATGTCGAATACCGGTCGCGGCCAACAGGGGGAAGCGACCGCGTCGAACTGGGGGAAATATGGTTAAAAGCCTGGCCGGAACGGTCTTAGTCGCCGCTGCCGCAGCCTCGCTCATGGCGGCGCCCGCCGCCGCGTCGGCGGAATCGTCCGGCCTGACGGCCACCACCGCATCGGCTCAGCTCATCCGCACCAAGGTGTATTTCGGCCGCTGCCGCGACACCTGCCAGATCAGGGTCCGCATCAGGAACGTCTCGCGGACCAACATCTTCGACGTCCGGCTCAACGCCCGCCTCAGGATCAACGGCAGGAATGTGGGCACCTGCTACGACCACGTCGGCAGCATCAGGGCCAAGAGGACGAAGTGGGCCTCCTGCACCGTGCGCTCCCGGAGCCTGTCCAACGCCTACAACCGGTACCTGGACGGCTTCGCCGACTTCAACCAGTACGTGAACACGACCGTCAACTACCGGTACTACCGCTGAGAACCGGCGAAGGGGCCGGCGGACGGCCGGCCCCTTCGTTCGTACGGTGCTCAGATGGTGCTTGTTCGGTGTTCAGAGAGTGCTCATTGGGTGACGAGGAGCGCTACCCCGATCAGCACCACGACCGGGACCAGCCACATCACAAGCTCTTGGGCGAACTCCTTGTACATCGTCGTCAGTCTCCTCTGAAACGCCCATGCGGGCACCGCAAACGTCAATGGCAGCATAGCCGCCCTTACCTGCTGTTCCGTCCCTGGTATCAGACCGTGACCGCTCCGTCGGAGGCGGAGCCGACCGTGGTGACGTACTTGGCGAGCACGCCGCGCTCGACCACCCGCTCCGGCCGCCGCCACGCGGCCCGCCGCTCGGCCAGCTCGGCCTCCGGCACCAGCACGTCGAGCGTGCCGGCCGCGCTGTCGATCACCACCGGGTCGCCGTCGCGCACCAGCGCGATCGGCCCCCCGTGGTACGCCTCGGGCGCCACGTGACCGATCACCAGCCCGTGCGAGACGCCGCTGAAGCGGCCGTCGGTGACCAGCGCCACCGAGCTGCCGAGACCCCGGCCGACCAGCGGGCCGGTGATCGAGAGCATCTCGCGCATGCCGGGGCCGCCGGCCGGGCCCTCGTAGCGGACCACGATGACGTCGCCCGGCACGATGCGGCCGTCCATGATGGCGGTGTAGCAGTCGTTCTCCGAGTCGAAGACCCTGGCGGGGCCCTCGTGGCGGAAGTCGTCCTTGCCGCCCAGCTTGAGCACGCAGCCGTCCGGCGCGAGCGAGCCGCGCAGGATCGCCAGCGCGCCGCGCTGCTTGAACGGCTTGTCCGCGCTCGCCACGACCTGCTGCCCCGGCGTCTCCCGCGCGCCGGCGGCCACGTCGGCGAGGGTGCGGCCGTCCACCAGCGTGACGTTCTCGCGCAGCAGCCCGGCCTCCAGCAGGCGGCGCACCACCAGCGAGGTGCCGCCGGCCCGCCACAGGTCGAGCGCCGTGGCGTCGCCGCCGCTGGGCTTCAGCCCCGTGATGATCGGGACCTGGCGGCAGACCTCGCCGATCCGGTCGATCTCCAGTGGCAGCCCGGCCTCGCGGGCGATGGCCAGCAGGTGCAGCACCGCGTTCGTGGAGCCGCCCATGGCCGCCACCGAGACGATCGCGTTGTGCAGGGCGTCTTCGGTGAGCACCCGCGACGGGCGGGCGTCGCGGGCGAGCGCCTCCATGGCGATCTCGCCCACGCGGCGCGCCGCGGCGTCCTTCTCCTCCGCCACCGCCGGGATGTCCCCGATGCCGAACGGCGCCAGGCCCAGGAAGTCGGCGACCGCGCCCATGGTGTTGGCGGTGTACTGGGCGGCGCACGTGCCGGCGCCGGGGCAGGCGTGCCGGGCCAGGTCGTCCAGGTCGGCCTGATCCATCCGGCCCACCTCGCGCTCGCCGAGCGCCTCCCACATGTCCTGGATCGTGACGTCGCGCCCCCGCCAGCGGCCCGGCATCATGCTGCCGCTGTAGAGGACGACCGACGGCACGTCCAGCCGGGCCAGCGCCATGATCGCCGCGGGCACCGTCTTGTCGCAGCCGACGATGGCCACCAGCGCGTCGAAGCCGTGCGCGCGGCCCATGAGCTCGATCGAGTCGGCGATGACCTCGCGACTGATCAGGGAGGTGCGCATGCCGGGGGTGTGCATGGTGAGGTTGTCGGAGACGGCGATGGTGTTGAACTCCATCGGCGTCCCGCCCGCCGCGCGCACGCCCTCGGCCACCTGGGCGGCCAGCTGGCGGTGGTTCAGGTTGCACGGCATGGTGCCGGTCCAGGTGGAGGCGATGCCGACCACGGGCCGGCGCATCTCCTCATCCGTCATGCCCATGGCGTACAGATGGGAGCGGGCCGGTGCGCGGTCGGGGTCGTCGGCGATGCTCAAAGGGGCTCCTCCGGTGTACGGGTCCTGGACCTCAATGATCCATCGACCGCTTCCGCACCCCGCGTCCGGGGCTTCCTGGACAATGCCTGCCATGCCGCATTTCACATGCGCTTCCTGTGACAGGCCCGTCACCCCGCGGCTCGTGGATGTCCCCCTGCCGCCACCGGTTCCGCCGGCGGAGACACCCGGCGACAGAGTCCGGCCCCCTCGGATGCCGCGCGGGACGTACGCCCGCAACACCCGTGGGAACGAGTGGGTCCACGAGCCGATCGGGTTCGTGATCCACCCGGAGGACCTGGTGGGGGCCGAGCCCCACCCCGATCCCGGTCGGCGGAGCGGGTGCCACGGCCTCGACGGGCTCGACGGCCCCAACCTGGTATGCGGGGGATGCGGTCAGGAGCTCGGCACACGACAGGCCGACTGCTTCACGCAGAACCACGTCACTCTCGACTTCGCCGCGGTGAAGCGGTCGTTCACCGGTGATTGAGGTCACTGTTCGCGCAGGCCCCACGGGGAGCCGTACTCGACCAACAGGTCCAGGAACGGGCGGGGCTCGAACGCCTCGGGGCCGAGCACGCCGGCGCCCTTCCAGACGCCTTCGGCCATCAGCTCCAGGGCGGCCACCGGGTTGACGGCGGTCTGCCAGACCACGGCCTGTGAGCCGTACTCGCGCATCGACCACTCGTTGTCGACCACGTGGTAGAGGTACACCTCGCGCGGGCGGCCGTCCTTGACGCCCTTCACCCAGGTGCCGGCGCAGGTCTTGCCGCGCATGCGGTCGCCCAGCTCCGCCGGGTCGGGCAGCACGGCGGCCACCACGTCACGCGGCGACACCTTGGCGGTGCCCTGGTCGGTGCGGACGGCGACCGGCTCGGTGCGGTCCACGCCGAGCGCGTGCAGGGTCTTCAGGGTGCCGATGAACTCCTCGCCGAGGCCGTACTTGAAGGTCACCCGCTGGGCCGGGATCCACCGCGGCACCAGCACGACCTCCTCGTGCTCGACGTTCACGCACTCCACGGGGCCGATCCCGTCGGGGAAGTCGAAGACCTCCGGCTCGCTGAACGGCTCGGTGGTGTACCAGCCGCGGTCCTTCTCGTAGATCAGCGGCGGGTTCAGGCACTCCTCGATGGTGGTCCAGATGGAGAACGACGGCGCGAAGTCGTAGCCCTCGACGGTCAGGTTGGCGCCGTCCCTGATGCCGATCTCCTCGATCTCGTCGAAGAGCTCGTCGGCGGCGTAGCGGGCGAACACGTCGGCGAGGCCCGGCTCCACGCCCATGCCGACCAGAGCCAGCCGGCCCCGGTTGACCCATTCGGCCGTCCGGGCGAACTGCTCGTCCCCGAGCTTGATCCCGACCTTCTGGTACGGCCGGTCGGGGTGCGGCTTCGACATCGACAGCGCCATGTCGAGGTAGTCGGCGTCGGCCGCCAGCGCCGCGTCGAACAACGGCAGCACGAAACGCGGGTCGGTGGCGTTCAGCAGCACGTCGCAGCGGTGCTCGCGGAGCGTCGCGGTGACGGCCTCCTCGTCGGCCGCGTCGAGCCTGACGGGGGTGAAGCGGTGGGCCTTGTCGCCGAGCGCGGCGACGGCCGCCTTGGCGCGGGGGAGGTCGTAGTCGGCGACGACCATGTGCTCGAAGAACGGGCGGCGTGCGGCGATCCGGGTGATGGCGGTGCCGACCCCGCCCGCTCCCACAAGAAGGATGCGCATGACGATAAATCCCCTTATATGCAGGTTTCGGGGGGTGTGTCATCCATCCAATGCCAGTAGACTGATCAACGTCAATGGCGTTGGCATAAGGAGGCGGGCCCATGGCCAAGCGGGTGGTGCCGGAGTCGGACCGCCGGCGGCGGCGTCCGACCAAGCAGGGGCAGGTGCTCACGCACGGGCTCATCGTCGAGACCGCGCTGCGGATGTTGCGCGAGCACGGCGCCGACGGGCTGACCGCGCGCCGCCTCGGCCTCGCGCTCGGCGCGGACGCCAGCACCGTCTACCGCTACTTCCGCGGCATGGACGACCTGATCCTGGCGATCGCCGACGAGCTGTTCGGGCACGCGATGGCCGACTGGCGGCCCACCGGCGACTGGCGCGCCGACCTGCGGGATCTCGGGTTGCGGATCCACCACGCCTATCTGGCGCACCCGCAGGCCGCCGTGCTGACCGCGAGCCGGGTGACCGGGCGGCCGAACGAGGTGGCCAGCGACGAGACGATCCTCGGCGTCCTGCGCGGGGCCGGGTTCCCCGACGCCGACGCGGTGCGGATCTACCACGCCTTCATCGACCAGAGCCTGGCCTTCGCCATCCTCGACGCCGCCACGCTGGCCCTGCCGAAGACCGCGCGGGAGGCCGACGAGGAGGTGTGGCGCGACACGTACGCGCGGCTGCCGGCCGAGACCCATCCGAACATCGCCGCCACCGCGCCGCTGCTGGTGGCCCGGATGAACGACAGCGCCTACCCCACCGCGCTCGACATGCTGCTCAGCAGCGCCGCCGCCCAGCTGCGCGCGGTGGACGCGTGACGACGGTCAGGGACGCCGTCGGGCGAGTCGCTTGCCGAGGCCGGCCAGCGACTCGTCGGCCATGAGCGCGGGCAGGCGGGGCGCGTCCTCGTCGATCTGGCGCAACACCGCCGGCTGGTCGCCGCAGTAGCGGGTCCAGGCCCGTACGACCTCCGGCACGGCTGCGATCGCGGCCTCCGACAGGATCGCCTCCCGGGGCAGCCACGACGTCAGGAACTGCGAGACGCGCGCCGGGCTCCACCACAGCGGCCGGTCGCCGAGGAACTCCGCGAGCTTGTCGAACGCCTCCCGCGCCCCCGGCAGATCGGGCACCTCCTCGAAGCGGTCCACGGTGTCGTCGGGCGCCCCGCGCACGAGCCCCGGCACCGCCAGCGCGCGGGCCGTCGCCAGCGGCCGGACGCCCGGCAGCGTGTCGGCGACCGCCGCCCCCATGATCTGCTCGCCCAGCTCGAACGCGTCGAGGACGCGGCCCGCGACCACGCCGGGCTCGGCCGGGCGCAGCCCCAGCTCGTCGAGGAACGTCGTCTCCTCCACCAGCGCGTCCACGGCCAGGCCGCCCTGGGGCTGGCCGAGGCCGACGACGAGGATGTGGGGCTCCTTGCCGTTCTCGTAGCGGAACGACAGGACGGCCAGGACCTGCTCGCCGTAGGGGTCGGCCTTGCCGTACCAGCCGCCCTCGCAGGTCACCCGGCCCATCCGGTGCACCCAGCCGGGCAGGGTCCGCGCCGCGTCGGCGGCGTCGGCGCCGCCGACCGCGGCCAGGGCGGCGAGGGTCAGGCGCGCCTCCTGGCCGCCGTCGTCGCGCAGCCGGCCCAGGAACGGCTCCGCCTGCCCGCTCTCCTCCAGCTCGGCCGTGAGCCGGGCCGCCCACAGCTCGGTGCGCAGCGGAGAACGCCACCTGAGCAGGTCACGCGCCTGGGCGATCACGGTGTCGAACGCTGGTGTGCTCACCCTCCGACCGTATCGCCCGCGGGGGAGGCGTCCGCGCCACCCTGACGGAAGTCCTCGGCGACCTCGGTCATGCGGGTCAGGAAACGTTCGGCGGCGGCGAGGTCGCCGGGGGCGAACTCGTCCAGCGCGGCGAGCACACGATCGCCGAGGCCGCCCCAGTACTCCTGCCAGGCGGCGAGCGCCGGCGCGGACGGGACGACGCGGACGCGGCGGCGGTCGCGGTCGTCGCGCACGCGGTGGAGATGGCCGTCGCGCTCCATCCGGTCGACCAGGGCGGTCACCGAGGCCGACGGCAACCGCAGCAGCGCGCCCAGCCGGCCGGGCGTGATCGGGTCGCCGGCGGTGTGCGCCTCGACCGCGGCCAGCAGCGCCGCGCCCTCGAAGCCGTGCAGGCCGTAGCGATGGTCGAAGTCCTCGCCGAGCCGGGCGAAGGCGACCGTCATGGTCCTGAGGCGATCGGCCAGGCGGCCCTTGTCGACGTTCACGACGCCAGCTTATTCTCTCGAAAACGAAGATATTCCGATTTGGAGAGAAATGGATCAGTGGCGTGCGACGGGCGCCCGCGGCGAGGCGGTCTTGTTCGACATGCTCGACGGCCTCCCCGTGCGCAACGTCTTCGGGGTGAGCGACCCCGACGTGCACCGCATCGGTGACCGGTGGGTGATGTTCCTGGGCGGCTTCACCACCCGCCTGCGCGTCTCCCTCTTCGCCGCCGCCCTCCCGCCGGGAGCCCCGCTGTCGGACGATCGATGGGCCCTGCTGACCGACCCCCGCCGGCCGCGCCGCGCCGTGCCGCTC
>NZ_POUD01000237.1 GCF_003236395.1 Nonomuraea aridisoli
GTGGCGGGGAGGGAGGTGGCGCGGACGCGGCGGTCGAGCCAGACCTTCTCGGCGTCGGCGAGCAGCGACTGCGCGGTCCGCTTCGCGGCGGCCGCCTTCTTCTTGGGGACGTGGCCGGCGACCGAGCCGATGCTCGGCAGCGCCCGTACGCCGGCGAGGGCGGCCACGCGCGCCTGCCCGGCCGGCCGTACGATCACGGGGATCTCCTGCGTGCGCGCGTCGTCGTAGCCGTCGGCGATCAGCGCGGTGACGTCGAAGAGCGCCGGGTCGAGGACGGTGCCGACCTGCGCCGCGACCCGGGCGGGGATCACCCGTACGTGCCCGTCGGGCCCGCAGCTGCGCCGGATCACCCCGTTCGGCTCGGCCGGCTCCACCGAGACCGCGGGACACCGGCCCCCCGTCGGCCTGACGGTCACCACGTCGCCCGTGAGCAGGGTGACGGTGTACGTCTCCCCCGTGCCGGACGGCGCCGCGTCAGCCGTGGCCGGGGTGTCCGGCACGGCGGTCAGCACCGTGGTCGTGACGGCGAGGAAGGTTAACCCCCACCGCGTTCGCTTGAGCATCTCGCTCCTAACATCGCTGGTCAGCCGCGGGTACGGCCGGGAGCAAGATATTTCGGATGTCCGGTCGCCTGGTGTCGCTCATGTCTCAAAACAGGACATAGTTGATCACCGTCGCGTCGCTTCCCCGTTCCTGGCATGTCACAGAAGGTCCAGCTGTCTCGTCGCAAGGGCGACAGACCCTTTCGGACAGGAGCTTGGGCATGAACGAGCACACCCCACAGGTGGCGTTGATCACGGGAGCCAACAAGGGCATCGGCCGCGCGACCGCCGAGCGGCTCGCCGAGCTGGGCATGACGGTGCTGATCGGCGCCAGGAACCCGCGGCTCGGAGAGGGGGCCGCCGCGGCGGTGCGGGCGGACGGCGGCGACGCGCACGCCGTCACTCTCGACGTCACCGCCCCGGACACCGTCCAGCAGGCCGCGAGGCTGGTCGAGGAGCGCTTCGGCCGGCTCGACGTGCTGGTCAACAACGCCGGTATCACCGGTTCCGGGAGGGTCTCCCCCGAAGCGGCCGTCGACCAGATCCCGAGCTCCGTCGACCTGGACATGGTCCGGGCGGTGTTCGAGACCAACGTCTTCGGGGTGATCGCGGTGACCAACGCCATGCTGCCCCTGCTGCGGCGCTCGCCGGCGCCGCGCATCGTGAACGTCAGCAGCTCCGCCGGCTCGCTGACCATCGCCGCCGACCCGGGCGGCCCGCTGGCGGATCTGGTGGCGTCGGCCGCGTACTCGCCGTCCAAGACCGCCCTGAACGCGCTGACCGTGCAGTACGCCAACGAGTTGCGCAAGGACGGCTTCCTGGTCAACGCCGCCGACCCCGGCTTCGTCGACACGGAGATCAACGACCACACCGGCTACCTCACCCCCGCGCAGGGCGCCGCGGCCGTGGTGCGCCTGGCCACGCTCGACGCCGGCGGGCCGACCGCCGGGTTCTTCAACACGGACGGCCCGGTGCCCTGGTAACGGGAGGTCACGAGCCGGGCGGGACGACCAGGCCGGACTCGTAGGCGAAGACCACGAGCTGGGCGCGGTCGCGGGCGTGCAGCTTGGCCATGGCGCGGTTGACGTGGGTCTTGGCGGTCAGCGGGCTGATCACCATGTGGTCCGCGATCTGGTCGTTGGACAGGCCCCGCGCGACCAGCGCGACGGCCTCGCGTTCGCGGTTGGTGAGCTCGTCCAGCCCGGCGCCGGTGGCGACCGGCTGGGTGACGTACCTGTCGATGAGCTTGCGGGTGATCGACGGGGCGAGCAGCGCGTCGCCACGCGCGGCGACGCGCACGGCGTGCAGGAGGTCTTCGGGCACGATGTCCTTGACCAGGAATCCGGCCGCGCCGGCGCGCAGCGCGTCGAAGACGTACTCGTCGAAGCCGTAGTTGGTCAGGATGACGACGTGCACGCCGGCCAGGGCGGGGTCGGCGGCGATGCGCCGGGTCGCCTCGATGCCGTCGACGACCGGCATCTGGACGTCGACGAGGGCGACGTCGGGCAGGTGCCGCCTGACCGGGGCCAGGCCCTCCAGGCCGTCGCCGGCCTCGGCCACCACCTCGATGTCGTCCTCGAGGTCGAGCAGCGCGCGGAATCCGCTGCGCAGCAGCGGCTGGTCGTCGACCAGCACGACGCGGATCACGGCGTCCGCTCCACGGGAAGCTCGGCCTGGACGGTGAAGCCCCCCTCACCGCGCGGCCCCGCGCGCAGGCGGCCGCCCAGGGCGGTGACGCGTTCGCGCATCCCGGTCAGCCCGACGCCGGGCACGGGGACGGTGTCCGGGGTGGCCTTGCCGTCGTCGTCGACGCGGATCGCGACGGCGTCCGGCCGGCAGTCGATCCGGACCGACGCGGTCGCGGCGGCGGCGTGCCGGGCGATGTTGGTGAGCGACTCCTGGACGATGCGGTAGACGGTCCGGCTCACCGCGGCCGGCACGTCGGGTCGCCGCCCTTCGATGCTCAGCGTCGTGTCCAGGCCGATGGCGCGGGCCCGTTCCACCAGCTCCTGGACGTCGTCGAGCCCGCGCGGCGGGGTCGTGTCGTCGTCGCGCAGCGCCTGCAGGGTCGCGCGCAGCTCCCGGGCCGCCTCACGTCCGGCCTCCTGGATCGCGAGCAGCGCGTCCGGCACCTGTTCGCCGCGCCTGCGGGCCACGTGGACGGCGACTTCGGCCTGCACCTTGATGATCGAGATCTGGTGGGTGAGCGAATCGTGCAGCTCCCGCGCGATGTGCAGCCGCTCCTCGTCGGCGCGGCGCCGCGCGGTCTCCTCCCTGGTGCGCTCGGCCTCCTCCGCCCGCCGCTCCGCCTGCCGCAGCGCCTCGCCGGCGGCACCGGCCGCGATCAGCCAGGCCAGCTCGAGCGCGCCCCGGGCCTGCGCGAACGCCTCCCCCGTGTCCTGCAGGCCCGAGACCAGGGCCGCCAGGGGCAGAACGGCCAGCATGACCACGCTCGCCCCCACCGTGATGGCGCGGTGTCCCGCCCGCACGGCCGTGTACACCGCGACCAGGTACGCGACGGCGGGCACGTCGAACCCGGCCGCCTGGTGACCCAGCGCGCACAGCCCGGTGACGGCCAGCACGGCCACCGGAGCGCGGCGGCGCGCGACCAGCGCCAGGCCGCCGGCCACCAGCAGCGCGTAGCCGAGCAGGTCGAGGTCCGTGGCGGGGCGCGGGCCGGACAGCCCGGTGACCAGCAGCGTCGCCGCCACGCCGACGGCGATCAACCAGTCCGTGACGCCGGACCACCGTGTGCTCATGCGCGCACCTTAGCCGGATGTCCGCGCGGGCGACTCCTGCCGGCGGAGTATCGGCCGGCTACCGCACGCGCGGTATTCTCCCGGCTCCTGCGGCGGCCGCGGCAGCCGGCTGCCGCATCGGCGGCAGCACGAAGCGCCCGCCCGCGGCGGACGACGGGCAGTGGGTCCGGCGGACATGCTCGGACCACGTCCAGTCGCAGGAGAAGGAGCACCTCATGTCCGTCCGATCCGCCCTGATCTCGGTCCTGCTGGACCCCGCCGGTGCGTACGCCATGAGCGCCGGCCGTCTCTGGTCCCTCGTCGCCGCGCTGCTGGGGCTGGCCGGCGCGGTCGTCGGCGGGCTCGCTCTGGCCCGCGCCGGTGGTCGCTCCGTGAGAAGGAGCGCCGTCGTGGCGCTGGTGACGGGGTCGGCCGGCGCGGTCATCGGCGGGCTGGTCGTGGCCGCCGCCGAGGGCGGCCCGGGCACCGGCTACGGGATCGTCGGCGGCTACGTGGCCCTGGTGGTGGGGCTCATCGCCACGGCCCTCGGCGGGCTGGCCCTGGCCCGCTCCCGCCGCACCGCGGCCACCAGCGGGACCGGTAGAGGTGGAGCAGGACGAGCGTGATCGAATCGCCCTATGACGATCGAGTACGTCCCCGTCGCTCCGCTACGAGGACGACCTGCTCGCGCTCCTCGACCACTTCGGCATCGAGCGCGCCGCACTGGTCGGGCTGAGCATGGGCGGCGAGGTCGCGCTCGACTTCACCTTGGAGCACCCGGAACGGGTGCGATCGCTGGTCCTCGTCGCGGCGTCGGCGAGCGGCCACGACTGGCCGCGCTCTCCCGAGACGCCTACATGGCAGCGGACCGCGGGAACGATGCCGCCCGCCTGGCCGAGACGGAGCTCGCCGTGTGGGCCTCGCTGGGCGACCGGGCGCCGGGATACGCGGCGATCGCGGGCATGGTCACCGAGAACGCCAAGGTGCGGGCGTCCGCCGAGAAGGGCCACGTCCGCTTCTCGGCGGTGGGCGCCGTCGAGCTCCTCGATCGGGTCACGGTGCCCACCACCGTCGTCGTCGGCGATCACGATCATCCGGAGATCGGCGTGATCGCGCGCCGGCTCGCCGCGGGCATTCCCGGTGCGCACCTGGAGATCGTGGCTGCGACTGACCACTATCTGCCGCTGCGTGCGCCGGAACGGCTCATGGAGATCATCCTCCGCCGCTGTAGGCGCTGAGAACATCCAGGCGCTGTCGGACCCGGAAAAGGCTTAATGAACCTGACACTCCATCGATTTCACCCTGGAGAGTTTTTCCAGAGTGAAATCGTCGTCCGTTCTCAGGCGCGGCCGGGGAAACTCACCGGGCTGCGGTTGCCCGACTTGTCGACCGCCCGTACGCCGAAGAAATGGTTGTCCTTGAAGAGGTTCTTCAGGGTGACCGTGGTGACGTCGCCGACCTCGATGGTCTTCGTCCATTCCGGTTCCGTCGTCGCCCGCATCACGACCTCGTAGCCGGCCAGATCGGGCTCGGTGTTGGCGATCCAGGTGAGTGTGGTGTCGGTGTCGAAGCCGCCCGAGTCCAGCACGGCGCCGGCGGGAGCGGCGGGAGCGAGCGCCAGCGAGGCGAGCGAGATGGCGTTCACGCGGGCGACCCGGGCGATGTAGTCGAAGTCGCAGTATTCCGGCAGGTCGCCGAACTGCACGCCGTCCTCGACGCGGACGTCCTGGTGCTGGTGGCGCCAGTCCTCGTTGGTCTCGGTGAACCGCGCCGCCGCATACCCCCGCTCCAGGAACGGCATGTGGTCGCCGCCCCGCCCGAACCGGTCACGGCGGTAGATCATCTTCACCTGCATGCGGGTCGCGTCGTTCTCGGCGACCTCCTTGACGAACCGCGCGAGCTGGCGGGCGGCCGACTCGGTCTCGCCGCCGCCGAACCGCCGCCAGTCGGCCTCGGCCGCCGACGGCGTCTCCGCCAGCCCTTCGGCGAAGATCCGCACCGTGTACGGGTCGCGGATGCCGTTCTGGCCGATGGAGCTGCCGATGATGTCGTTGGTGAACATGCCGGCGATGTTCAGGTTCTGCTGTCTGGCCTGTTCGGCGAAGTAGGTGGAGCCCCACAGGCCCTGTTCCTCGCCCGCGACGGCCATGAAGACGATGGTGGCGTCGAACGTCCGAGTCGCCATCACCCTGGCCATCTCCAGCACGGCGGCCACGCCCGAGGCGTCGTCGTTGGCGCCCGGCGCGTCGCTGAGGAAGTCGGTGACCCTCGTCGGCATCGAGTCGTAGTGGCCGCTCACCACGTAGGTGCGGCCGGCCGACTCCGTCTGGGCGCCGCGCAACGTCGCCACGACGTTGGTGACCGGCGTCGGCTGCGGGTACCGAGGCGGCTGGGCCGGCTGGACGAACGTCTGCAGTTCCACGGTCATGCGTCCGCCGGACGGCGCCGCGGCCTTCTTGAACTCCTCGAACAGCCAGTCTCGGGCGGCGCCGATGCCGCGGGTGGAGTCGTCCTGCGCGGACAGGGTGTTGCGGGTGCCGAACGAGACGAGCTTCAGGATCGTCCGCCTGATGTTGGCGGCGCTGATCTCGCGCAGCATGCGGCGTAAGTCGGCGGTGGGCTCCCGGCCGTCGCGGCCGCTCGACGCCGACGCCGCGGGGGCCGTTCCGATGACGAACGGGGTGGTGCCGAGGGCCGCCGCTCCCGCGAGCGCACGCCGCCGGGTGAGTCCCTGATCCTGGGCAGACTGATGGTCCATGGGGCTCCTTTTACGAGGGTGCCGAAATGCCGGCTCCCCGAAAATATGCGCCCGAACAGGGGCCGTCCAGATTGCTTGACAAATTTCAGTAAATAGTACGGCAGCCGCCATTCGTCAGCTGAGCTGGGTGTATGTGCCGGCGGACTATCTCGGGTGAGCGGAAGCTGGTATGCAGGACCGATGGTGTTACCGAGATCGAGGGGTCTCGTCGCCGGACTGCTCGGCCTGTCGGTCGCCGTCGGCCTGGTCCTCTTCGTGCTGCAGGTCATCTCGTTCCCGTGGGACACCCGGGTCACCGTCGACTCCGTCATCCGCAGCGAGGGGTGGTTCTTCCTCCTGGTGTCCGGCCCGGCGGTGGCCATGACGCTGCTCGTTCGGCGGGGTTCGTCTCGGGGACGGATCCTGGCGATCGCCATGGCTCCGCCGTACCTGTTGGGGCTCTGGCAGATCGTGGATCCGCACGGACACGGCTGGAGCGGCCACGAAGCCGAGTGGATGGGCATCGTCCGGCCCGTGCTGGCCCTGGTCGCCCTCTGCCTGTACGTCGCGGGGCTGTGCATCCTCCCGGAGGACGGACGCGACGGCCATGCCATCTGGGCGGGGCCGCTGCTGGTCGGGCTGGGGTGGCTGGGCATCGAGCACGGGATGCTGATCGCTGTGGGGAGGGACGAATCGGATCCGTTGTGGGCAGGCGCCCAGACAACGGCGGCCAACATGGCGGCCGTCGCGGACGCGCTGCTCGCGTATTCCGTCGCCCTTGCGATGATCACGTTCGGTCTGGCGCTGGTGCGCGGTCAACCTGCCCCGACCATCGCGCTGGCCCTGCCGTACCTCCTGGTGCTTGTCTTCACCTCGGTGAACACGCCTTTCGACCTGGGGCGATACGGCGCCACCCTGGTCGGGCCGGAAGAGCCGCCCTGGTACGCCCCCGTTTACTGGGCCTCGTGCGCGACGATGTCCATCGCGCTCTTGATACCTCGGCCGAAGCGGTCTGTCGTTCACCTGGAGGAGAAGAGGTGATGCGGCATGACCGTGTGGATGCCATCCACCGCCGTACTCGCCCGGCCACCGCATATATCCGGGTCGAAAAGGCATTTCAAAGGGTGCAGGCGGTGCGGACCTCCGCGACGAGGGCGGTGGTGGCGTCGATGGTGCGGCCGATCTCCCGAGGGACGGCGCCGATCGCCGCGAGCAGCGCCTGCGCCCGCTCGGCGAACCGGTCCGGGGCCGACGGCAGCCGGCCGGCCGACGCGATCATGCCCTTCTCGTTGATCAGCCAGACGCCGTCGGCCGCGTGCAGGGCGTGGCAGGCCACGCCGAGCGCGCGGAACAACGTCGCCGCCGCGTACGCCGGGTCACGGCCGGCGGCCGCGTACCGCGCGGTGGCCAGGGAGAACTCGCACTCCCACAGGCCCTCGACCAGGGCGTCCCGCAGCGCGGGCGGATAGTGCGCGGCCTGCTCGCGCAGGGCGGTCAGCTCGCCGGACGGATCGGCGAGCACCCGGCACAGCGCCACCTCCCCGGCGTAGGCGTGGGAGTAGAACCCGAGCGGGTGACCGACCTGGAAGCCGATCTCGTAACGGCCCTGCCGGCAGTCGTGCCAGACGCGGCGCACCCGGTCGAGGTCGCGCAGGATCCAGTCGACGTGCCACCCGCCCACGGTGAGCCAGCCGCCGCCGTTCACCCACGGGCCCCAGCCGCCCGGCTCGGTCACGTCGGTGTCCTCACCGGTCAGCTCCCTGGCCAGCGCCCGCAGTTCCTCGACGGCGAGCCGGCCCCGGTAGTAGAGGCCGAGGTCGATGTCGGAGTCGGGCCGATGGGTTCCCCGGGCCCGGCTCCCGCCGAGCGCCACGGCCACCACGCCGGGCACCGCGGCCAGCCGGGCGGCGATCGCGTCGAGATCGGGTTCTGGCACGGCCCCGAGCCTAGACCGGTTCGCGGAGGCGAGGCTGGGATCATGGGGGTATGACGACGGCTTCGACGTATGCCGAGTTCGCCGTGCGGGAGGCGCACGGGGTGTCGCCCACGTACGAGCGGCTGGCGTTCGCGGTGTCGCGCGACGACGCGCTGCTGGCCAGGCTCGACGCGCTGCCGCCAGCCAAGCGGCAGCCGAATCTGCTGTTCGGCGTCGTACGGCTGCTCGGCGGGCCGGTCGAGGACCCGGCGGCGTTCCGCGACTACGCGCTGGCGCACTGGGCGCGGGTGGAGGCCGAGATCCGCGCCCGCGTCACCCAGACGAACGAGGCCGGGCGCTGCGCCGTCCTGCTGCCGGTGCTCGCCGCGCTGCCGCAGCCGCTGGCGCTGCTGGAGGTGGGCGCGTCGGCGGGCCTGTGCCTCTACCCCGACCGGTACGCCTACCGCTACGGCGACCGGCTGGTCGGCGCCGGCGAACCCGTCCTCGACTGCGCGCTCACCGGCCTGACCCCGCCCGGCCACCTGCCGCGCGTGGTGTGGCGGGCCGGCCTCGACCTGAACCCGCTCGACGTGACCGACCCGGCCGACCTCGCCTGGCTCGACGCCCTCATCTGGCCCGAACACGCCCACCGTCGCGCCCGGCTGCGCGCGGCGGCGGCCGTCGCCGCCGCGGACCCGCCGCTGCTCGTGCGCGGCGACCTGGTCGACGACCTGCCGGACCTCGCCGCGCGAGCCCCGGCGGAGGCGACGCTGGTGGTGTTCCACAGCTCGGTGCTGTACCACGTGCCGCCGCCCCGGCGGGCCGCGTTCACCGAGCTCGTACGCGGCCTGCCCGGCCACTGGATCGCCAACGAGGCCCCGGCCGTGCTGCCCCACGCCGGGATGCCGGAGCCGCGCGGCGAAGCGCTCTACCACCTCCTCGCCCTCGACGGCCGGCCGCTGGCCTGGACCCGGCAGCACGGTCAGGAGCTCATCTGGTTCGGGCCCCTTCTAGGATGAGCCGATGACCGACGTCGAGAGCCTGCTGCGCGAGCTGACCCCGCAGGTGCTGGGCACGCTCGTGCGCCGCTACGAGCAGTTCGACGCCTGCGAGGACGCCGTCCAGGAGGCGATGCTCGACGCCGCCGTCCAGTGGCCCCGCGACGGCCTGCCGGACAACCCGCGGGCCTGGCTCATCACGGTCGCCTCCCGCCGGGTCGTCGACCACGTGCGCAGCGAGCACGCGCGCCGGCGCCGTGAGGAGAGCGTCGCGGTGAGCGTGCCGGCCGACGCGTTCGTGGCGCCCGCGCCCGGCGACGAGCGCCACGGCGACCGGGACGACACGCTGACGTTGCTGTTCCTGTGCTGCCATCCGGCGCTGTCGCCGCCCTCGCAGCTCGCACTCACGCTGCGGGCCGTGGGCGGGCTGACCACGGCGCAGATCGCCGGGGCGTTCCTGGTGCCGGAGGCGACGATGGCGCAGCGCATCAGCCGGGCCAAGCAGCGCATCAAGGCGGCCGGGGCGACGTTCGGGATGCCGCCGGAGGGTGAGCGGGGCGGGCGGCTGCGGGTGGTGCTGCACGTCCTGTATCTGATCTTCAACGAGGGCTACACAGCCACCTCCGGGCCCGACCTGCACCGGCCGGAGCTGACCCGGGAGGCGATCCGGCTGGCGAGGGCCGTGCGCCGGCTGCTGCCGGACGACGGCGAGGTCGCCGGGCTGCTGGCACTCATGCTGCTCACCGAGGCGCGCCGGCCCGCCCGCACCGGCCCCGGCGGGCGGCTGATCCCGCTGGCGGAGCAGGATCGCGGGCTGTGGGACCGCGCGCTCGTCGAGGAGGGCGTCGCGCTGGTCACCGGGGCGCTGTCGAGTTCGCCGGTGGGCCCGTACCAGTTGCAGGCGGCCATCGCGGCGGTGCACGACGAGGCGCCCACGGCGAAGGAGACCGACTGGCCGCAGATCCTGGCGCTGTACGACATGCTGGCGGCGATCGAGGACAACCCGGTGGTCCGGCTCAACCAGGCGGTGGCGGTGGCCATGGTGCACGGTCCGCGGGCGGGGCTCGAGCGGCTCGACGACCTGGCCGCCGACGAGCGCATGGCGCGCCATCACCGGCTGGCCTCCGTACGCGCTCATCTGCTGGACATGGCGGGTGACGAGGCGGCGGCGGTGGCCGCCTACCGCGAGGCGGCGCGGCTGACGACGAGCCTGCCGGAGCGGCGTTACCTGGAGGAGCGGGCGTCCCGGCAGTCTTGACAACTTTTTTGTTCGGTGCGATGGTGCTGGCATGCACGAAGTCGCGGTGATCGAGGACCCGGCGGCGGCCGAGGCGTCGCTCGACCCCATGCGGTCGAAACTGCTGGCCGAGCTGGTGGAGCCGGGCTCGGCGACGTCCCTGGCGGCCAAGGTCGGACTGGCCAGGCAGAAGGTCAACTACCATCTGCGCACGTTGGAGAGGCACGGCCTGGTCGAGCTGGTCGAGGAGCGCAAGAAGGGCAACGTCACCGAGCGGGTGATGCAGGCCACGGCCGCGTCCTTCGTGATCTCCCCGGTCGCGCTCGCGTCCGTGCAGCCCGACCCGGGGCGCTCGCCCGACCGGCTGTCGGCGCGCTGGCTGCTGGCGCTGGCCGCCCAGCTCGTGCGCGACGTCGGCACCCTCATCACCGGGGCGGCCAAGGCGCAGAAGCGGGTGGCGACGTTCGCCCTCGACGGCGAGGTGCGCTTCGCCTCGGCGGCGGACCGGGCGGCGTTCGCGGAGGAGCTCACGCAGTGCGTGACCGCCCTGGTCAGCAAATATCATGACGAATCCGCTGAAGGCGGGCGAGACCATCGTCTGGTCGTCGCCGTCCACCCGGCCGTGAAGGAGCGCTGACGTGGGGCAGGAGTTCGAGCTTCCCCTGGAGGCCGAGGTCGGCGCGACGCCCGAAGAGGTGTGGCAGGCCATCGCGACGGGGCCGGGCATCGACTCGTGGTTCATGGGCCGCAGCGAGGTCGCCGAAGGGGTCGTGCGCACCGCGTTCGGACCGGTCGAGATGCCCCCGTCCACGGTGACCGAGTCCGAGCCGCTCAAGCGCTTCTCCCACACCAGCGAGCGCGGCGACGACGGGCGTTTCGTGGCGTACGAGTTCATGATCGAGGGCCGCGACCGCGGCAGCACGCTCGTGCGCATGGTGACCAGCGGGTTCCTGCCGGGCGACGACTGGCAGGACGAGTTCGAGGCCATGTCCAGGGGCCTGGAGATGTTGTTCGCGACGCTGGTCGAATACCTGACGCACTTCGCGGGCCGCACGGCGACGCCGGTCACCGAGTTCGGCCCGCCGGTGGACGACTGGCCGCGCGCCTGGGAGCGGCTGCACGCCGCGCTGGGCGGGCCGCCCTCCCCCGGCGACCGCGTGCGCTTCGGCCCCGGCCGCGTCGAGGGCGTCGTCTACTACCGCAACTCCCAGAACGTCGGCATCCGCTCCGGCGACGCGCTCTACCGCTTCCTCCAGGGCTTCGGCGGCACCATGATCGCCGCCCACGTGCTCTTCGGCGACGCGGCCGGCGAGGGGCCGCGGTGGAAGGCGTGGCTGGACGACCTGTACGCGCCGTGATCGACGCCGGGTGGCTGACCCTGCGGCTTTTCACCCCGGACGACATCCCTTGGGTCTACGAGGTCTCGTGTGACCCGGTGGTGCGGCACTTCGTCGGTGTGCCGTCGCCCTACCTGCCGGAACACGCCGCCTTCTTCGTCGAGACCCTCGCCATCGGCGGCTGGCGCGACGGGCGGCGGCTGGAGTTCCTGGCCGCGGACGCGGGCACGGGTGAGCGGCTCGGGCGGGTCGGCCTGGGGCTGCGGGAGGACGGCACGGCGGAGATCGGCTACTGGGTGGACCCGCGGGCCCGTGGGCGTGAGGTGGCGACGCAGGCGGTGGTCGCGGCGTGCCGGTGGGCCTTCGCCGCCCGCCCGCTGGAGCTGATCGAGTGGCGGGCCGAGGTCGGGAACACGGCCTCACGGCGGGTCGCGGAGAAGGCCGGGTTCACGATCGAAGGGACGCTGCGCAGCCGGCTGGTCCACCGTGGCGTCCGGGTGAACGCCTGGGTCGGGTCGCTGCTCAGAGACGAGGTGGGAGCACCGGCGTCCGGTGGGCAGGGGTGACGGGGTGCAGGTGGTCGCGCCGTCCGACGGCGAGCAGAGGCGACGGCGTGGGAGTGATCGTGCTGTTCGACGGTGGGCGGGGGTGATGGTGTGAGAGTGGTGGCGCTGTCCGATACGCACGCGCCGCGGCGGTGGCGTTCGTGCCCGCCGCGGGTGGCGGAGCACCTGCGCGACGCGGACGTGATTCTGCACGCTGGTGACGTCTGCGTGCCGTCCGTGCTGGCGGAGCTGGCCGCGTACGCGCCCGTGCACGTCGTCAAGGGCAACAACGACGGCCCCGACGTCGAGGCGCCGGAGACGCTGGAGCTGACCCTCGGCGGCCTGCGGGTCGGCATGATCCACGACAGCGGCCCGGCGAAGGGCCGGCCGGCCCGCCTGCGGCGCCGCTTCCCGCACGCGGACCTGGTGGTCTTCGGTCACTCGCACATCCCGCTCGACGAGTCGGGCGAGGGCCTGCGCATCTTCAACCCCGGCTCCCCCACCGACCGCCGCCGCCAGCCGCACGGCACGATCGGCCTGCTCACCATCGAGGAGGGCGTCCTCGTGCGAGCGGAGATCGTCCCGGTCACGTGACGCCTCACTCTGGTCCGGTCACGTGACGTCTCATTCGGAGACGACGTCGTCGCGTGACTTCTCCAGGTTGGTCGTGAGCTCCTCCATGACCTGGGCGTAGCCGAGGTAGCTGTAGCGCTCGGCGGCGTGCCAGGGGTAGAGCTGGCCGGCCTTGACGGCGGGCAGCTGGGCCCAGGTCGGCTTCTCCGCCATCTCCTCGATCTTCATCGACTGCGCGCGGGCGTCCACGAGGATCACGTCGGCCTGGTACTTGTCGGCGTTCTCCCAGCTCAGCACCTCCCAGAAGCCGCCCTCGCTCTCCGTGGGCTGCTCCGGGTAGACGATGTTCAGGCCGAGCTCGCCCCAGTACTTGATGTCGGGGTGGTCGGGCAGGTACGCGACGTACAACGATTCGGGCGTGCCGGTGACGATCATCACCGAGAGGTCCGGGCGCTCGGCGGCGAGGGTCTTGAGGGCCGCGCTCGCGGCCTCGAAGCGCTTCTTCGCCTCCACCACGGGGGCGGCCTGGGGGTCGGCGCCGAGCGCGGCGGCCAGCTCGCCGTACTTCTCGATGATGTCGACCAGGGGCCTGCCGCTGAGCTGCACGCCGGCCGTCGGGGCGATCTGGTCGATGGCCTCGGCTGACTCCGGCGGGACGTACCAGAGGGTGTCCTTCTGGTACATGCCGGCCACGAGCAGGTCGGGCTGGAGCGAGGCGTACTTCTCGACGTTGAACTCGCCCCAGACGTTGCCGATCGACTCGACCTTCGTGATGTCGACCTCTCCCACCTCTGGGTCGCGCCCGCCGTCCTTCAGGCGGTGCGGGCCGAAGACGGCGACGGGACGCACGCCGAAGTCCCAGAGGGCGGCCGCGGCGCTGGACTGGGCGACCACGCGCTGCGGACGCTGCGACACGGAGATCTGCTTGCCCCGGTCGTCGGTCCAGGTCCAGGGCCCTTGTGCGGAGGAGGAGGCGGTGGCGGCGGCCGTTCCCGAGGGCGGCGCGTCCGTGGTGCCGCAGGCGCCCGCGCCCAACAGGACGACGGCGCCGAGTACGGCGAGGGTACGTCGCGGGATATGGGCCATGGTTGCTCCTCTTTGCGCAGGCTTTATCCCGGCATATTAGATTAGCCTTACCTAACCCGGAAATCCCTTGTTCAGGCCGGGACGACGTGGCCGACGCGGAAGAAGCCGTCGGGGTCGTAGGCTCGCTTGACCTCGCGCAGCCTGCGCAGGTCCGCCGCCGTGTAGGCCGCCGCCGTCCGGGAGGGGTCGGCCAGGAAGTTGAGGAACGTCCCGCCGTTCGCGTACGGCCGCAGCTCCTCGGCCAGCCCCGGCATCGGGGTGTCCACGATGACCGACAGCCGGGTGGAGCGGTGGCTGACCGGTCCGGCGTCCGGTCCGGGGCGGCCCATGGCGCCGCCCCAGTGCCGGATCTCCACCGTCTGCGCCCGCTCGGCGGCGCGCAGCAGGATGCCGATCAACTCCTCGGGGACGGTGTCGAACATGTCCATGTGCCGGTTGGGGGTGCCGCCCATGGCCGTGGCGGCGTACGCGGTGGTGCGGGTCTCGTCGAGCAACGCCGGCCCGGCGGCCCGCCACAGCGGCGCGAGCAGCCTGCGCGCCTCAGCGGCCTCGCCCGCGTGCACGACCTTGAGCATCAGCACGTGGCGGTCGCGGACCTGCTCGGGCGCGTCGGCGGGCATGCGCCTGAGCACGAGGGCGGTGCTGAGGTCGTCTGGGGCGTCGTCGATCCACGTCCGGTACGCCGCCAGGGTCTCCGCCGCCCGCTCGACGGGGAAGTACGCGAACCCGGAGTACACCTGCGGCACCGGGTACAGCCGGAACTCCAGCGCGGTCACCACCCCGAACCCGCCCCCGCCGCCGCGCAGCGCCCAGAACAGCTCGGGGT
>NZ_POUD01000238.1 GCF_003236395.1 Nonomuraea aridisoli
GTGTATAAGAGACAGGGTGGGGGCCGCAGGTGGGCCATTGGCCTTTCCAGTGGCCGTCGACGTGCTGGTAGAGCAGTTGGGCGCGATAGGTCTGCTCGTCCTCGGGCCACGCGCTCGGCAGGCCCATGCCGCCCACCGCCCGCCACATCGGGACGCTGAACTGGTAGAGGCCGTAGTAGGGGCCCTCGGGGTTGTACGCCAGCGGATCGCCGCCCGACTCGCACAGGGCCAGGGCGGGCCAGTCGAGGCTCGCCACTTCGGGCGGGATCGGGATGGTGCGGGGCGGGGTGACGGTGATGACGGTGCCGTCCTTCGGGAAGGTGGCCAGCGGCGGATGCACCTGGGAGCCGGGGCTCAGGGAGACCCGCTTCTGCCGCAGCACCTCGCGCACCGTCCTCGCGGTGGTCCGGGAGGCGACCCGCGTGCTGCCCGCCACGACGTACACCCTGCGCCGCGTGTCGACGGTCAGCTCCATGCCCTCCAGCGGCACCGCGTCCGAGGGCGGGGCCGACAGCCGGCCGCCGGCGGGGGCGATGTCCAGCTCGGCCAGGGCCTCGCCGACGTTCGTGGCGGTGACCAGATGCCGGCTGGTACGGCCGTCCACGGTCAGGGTGAGGGGGCGGGCCCGGCGTACCTCGATGGTGACGCCGTCGGAGACCGTCTCCTGGGCGGCGGGGCGTACGACGTCGGCGAAGCCGAGCGACACCCCGGCGTCGGCGAGCACCTCCTCCACGGTGCCGGCGAAGCCGCGCACCGGCCTGCGGTCGCCGTCGACGACCACGACGACGTCCTTGACCAGCGCCGACACCGCCATGATCGCGCCGACCGCGACCGCGCCCGCCACGCACACGACCGGTGCCCACGGGGAACGCCACGGAATCGGCGGACGGGGCGCACGTCTCCTGCCTCGCACGAGCCACCTCCGTATCCGGAATCGGCCCGAACGCTAACGGTGGACGCGGCGCGCCCATCACGTGGTCTACCGAAAGATGGTCACCACTCGCCGAAGACCGTGACTCCGTTGGCGCTGATCGCCTCGCACAGGCGGTCGGGATGGACACCCTTGACCTCGGCCAGGCAGCGCAACGTGAGCGGGATGAGGTAGGGGGCGTTGGGCTTGCCGCGGTGCGGCACCGGCGGCAGGTAGGGGGCGTCGGTCTCGACCAGCATGAGCTCCGGGGGCGCGACCTCGGCGGCCTCGCGCAGGTAGCCGGCGTTCTTGTACGTCACCGGCCCGGAAAAAGACATGAAATATCCGGCTTCAACGCACTTTTTCGCCATCTCGGCGTCCCCGGAGTAGCTGTGGAACACCACCTTCTCCGGCGCCCCCTCCTCCGCCAGCACCCGCAACACGTCGTCGTGGGCCTCGCGGTCGTGGATGACCAGCGCCTTCCCGGTGCGCTTGGCGATCTCGACGTGCGCCCGGAAGCTCGCGTGCTGGTCGTCCTTGCTCGCCCAGTCGCGGTAGTAGTCGAGCCCCGTCTCCCCGACGGCCCGCACCTCGGGCCGACCGGCCAGCGCCTCGATCTCGGCCAGCACCTCGGGCGTCGACGCGTGCGCCTCGTTGGGGTGGATGGCCACGCCGGCGTAGACGCCCTCCTGCTGGGCCGCCACGTCGGCGTTCCATCGCGAGGAGGGCAGGTCGTAGCCGATCGTGACCAGCCGCGTCACGCCGACCGCCCGAGCGTCGTCGAGGATGCTCCGCACGGTGGCGGAGGCCGCCTGCGCGGCCTGCGCCACCGGATCGCCCGAGGACGCCTGCCGATTGCCGACCATGATGTCGAGGTGGCAGTGGCTGTCGAACACGGGCGAGGAAAGCGGCTCTGGCGCGACGGGAAGCTTGCTCACGCCATCAACCGTAGCGGCCCCGATGATTCACTCGCCCAGGCGGGCGAGCTCCTCGTCGACGACCTTCGGGTCGAGCTTCTTGAACAGCGGCACCGGCGGCGCGAGCGGCGTGCCGGGCCGGATCGGCCGGTGCTCCCAGCGGGCCGCGCCGTCGTAGTCGCCGCTGATCACCGGGTACGGCGTGCCGCCGTCCTCGTCGACCTCCCGGATCTCCGGCATGCCCGACCACACGCCCTCGCCGCCCAGCATGGCGAAGACCTTGTTGGACGAGCTGGGCAGGAACGGCGTGAGCATCGTCTTGGCGTCGTCGACCACCTGGAGGGCGACGTGCAGGATGGACTTCTGCCGCTCCGGGTCGTCCTTGAGCTTCCACGGCTCCTGCTCGGCCAGGTAGCGGTTGGCCTCGCGCACCACGTCGAACGCCTCGGTGATCGCGTTCTTGAACCGCGACCTGCCGAGCTCGGCGCCCACCGGGCCGAACGCGCCCCGCGAGCGCTCCAGCAGCGCCCGGTCGGCGTCGGTCAGCTCGCCGGGCTCGGGCACGACCCCGAAGTTCTTCGCGGCCATGGAGATCGACCGGTTGACCAGGTTGCCCCAGGCGGCGACCAGCTCGCCGTTGTTGCGGTTGACGAACTCCTGCCAGGTGAAGTCGGTGTCCTGGTTTTCCGGACCGGCCACCGCGATGTAGTAGCGCAGGGCGTCGGCGTCGTACCGCGCGAGGAAGTCGCGGACGTAGATGACGACCTGCCGGGATGAGGAGAACTTGCGGCCCTCCATCGTCAGGAACTCGCTGGAGACCACCTCGGACGGCACCTCCAGCGCCCCGAGGGGGCCGGGCTTGCCGCCGCGGTCGCCCTGGCCGCTGTAGCCGAGCAGCATCGCCGGCCAGATCTCGGCGTGGAAGACGATGTTGTCCTTGCCCATGAAGTAGTAGCCGCGGGCGTCGGGATTCTGCCACCACTGGCGCCAGGCGTCGGGGTCGCCGGAGCGCCTGGCCCACTCGATGGAGGCCGACAGGTAGCCGATGACCGCGTCGAACCAGACGTAGAGCCGCTTGTTGGGCTGGTCGCGCCAGCCGTCGAGCGGGATCGGCACGCCCCAGTCGAGGTCGCGGCTGATCGCCCGCGGCTGCAGGTCGCCGAGCAGGTTGAGGGCGAACTTCAGCACGTTGGGCCGCCACTCGCCCTGCTTGGACTGCAGGTAGGAGCCGAGCACCTCGGCGAAGGCGGGCAGGTCGAGCATGAAGTGCTCGGTCTCGACGAAGACCGGGGTCTCGCCGTTGATGCGGCTCACCGGGTTGATCAGCTGGATCGGGTCGAGCTGGTTGCCGCAGTTGTCGCACTGGTCGCCGCGCGCGCCGTCGTAACCGCAGATGGGGCAGGTGCCCTCGATGTAGCGGTCGGGCAGCGTGCGGCCGGTGGACGGCGAGATCGCGCCCATCGTGGTCTTGGGGAAGATATAGCCGTTGTCGTAGAGGCCTTTGAAGATCTCCTGCGTGACGGCGTAGTGGTTCTTCGTGGTCGTCCGGGTGAACAGGTCGTACGACAGGCCGAGGCCCGTCAGGTCTTCGGCGATGACACGGTTGTAGCGGTCGGCCAGCTCCTTGGCGCTGACGCCCTCCTTGTCGGCCTGCACCTGGATGGGCGTGCCGTGTTCGTCGGTGCCGGACACCATCAGCACCTTGTTGCCCGCCATCCGCTGGTAGCGGCTGAAGACGTCGGACGGCACGCCGAATCCGGAGACGTGCCCGATGTGGCGGGGGCCGTTAGCGTACGGCCACGCGACGGCGGTCAAGATGTGCTGGGACATGTCCCTAAGCCTACGGGGACCGCGCGGACACCTCGTACCGAATCCCCGGTCATCCGGGCGGGAGGATTCCGTAGCGGCGCGCGGTGGTCGGGTCGCGCCGGGCCGCCTCGGCGAGCTCCGGTCCGAGCGCGGCGCGCACGGCCGTGGAGGCGCTGACGCCGAAGGCGTCGAGCCGGGGCGGGGCTCCCTGGCGGCCGGCGGCGGCCCAGTTACGCCAGGCGGCCTCCAGCTCGCGGTCGGCGTCGGTGCGGTCGTCGCCCGCCGCTCTGCGCTGGGCGGCGCCGATGAAGGTCAGCGCGGCCCGCTGGGAGGCGACCGCCTGGCGATCAGGCTCTCCCACGCGTTGCCGGGCCGGTCGATGTAGAAGCCCCCGGCCGTGGGCGTCGAGGCGCAGGCGAGCAGGGAGGGAGGAAGCGTGCCGTCATCCCACAGGGCCTCGGCGATCGGCCGCAACATGGCGAGGAAGTCGCTGGAGGAGTCGGCGCCGTGCAGGACCAGGATCAGCGGCAGGCCCTCGCCGTGTCCGTCCGGCGCGAGCACGGCGTACGGGACTTCGTCTTCGACCAGCGGGTCGCGGAAAGCGTCACGGGAGAGGCGGCTGTTCATGGCCGCCACCATGGCACGGCGACGCCGCCGCGAGCCACGCGATTATCCCTTGCTCATCCCTTGGTCATCCCTGGTCATCCCTTGGTCTTCTCCAGCTTGACCGCCTCGGCGGCCTCCTCGGCCGCCTTGGCGGCGACGTCGACGGAGGACTCGCGGGTGCGGCGGATGCTGAGGATGCTGATGAACAGCGAGGCGAAGATGGTCTGGAAGCTCATGACGAACGCCGTGGCCGAGGGCACGACGATGCGCAACGACTCGCGCGGGTTGAGCTCGCCGAAGCTGCGCACCTGCCAGTGGACCAGCGACATCACCAGCCCCACCAGGCCCGCCAGCGCCAGCAGACCGCCCGCGATGAGCCCCTTCTCCAGGCTCACCAGGTCGATGATCCGGCGGATGCGCGGCGACTCCGGCAGGAAGCCCTCCTCGGCGGCGTACACCTTCGTGAAGAGCGCGAACAGCGCCGCCTGGAAGCCGATCACGACCAGCGCGGAGGTGCCCACCAGCGTGTCGACGTCGAACGCCAGCTCGCCGATCTCGACCGGCCCGAACACCAGCGCCGTGCCGGCCACCAGGCCGACGGCCATCATCAGCACGCCGGGGTAGAAGAACAGCCACTTCGGGCTGTAGAGGAGCAGGAAGCGCAGGTGACGCCAGCCGTCGCGCCAGGAGCGCAGGTGGGGCGGGCGGGAGCGGCCGTCGGGCGAGAGCGTCGTCGGCACCTCGCGGACGTCGAGCCCCGCGAGCGTCGAGCGCACCACCATCTCGGAGGCGAACTCCATGCCGCCGGTCTGCAGCTGCAGCCGCAGGATCGCCTCGCGCCGGAATCCCCGCAGGCCGCAGTGGAAGTCACCGATCGCCGACGGGAAGAACAACCTGCCGATGAACGACAACACCGGGTTGCCGAGGTAGCGGTGCAGCGGCGGCATGGCGCCCGGCGCGATGCCGCCCTTGAAACGGTTGCCCATCACCAGGTCGGCGCCGTCGCGCAACTGCTCGACGAACGGCATCAGGGCGGTGAAGTCGTAGGAGTCGTCGGCGTCGCCCATGATGACGAACCTGCCGCGGGCGGCCCTGATGCCGCCCATGAGGGCGTTGCCGTACCCCTTCTCGGCCACGTGGACCACGCGGGCTCCGGCGTCACGGGCCAGCTGCTGCGAGCCGTCCGTGCTGCCGTTGTCGGCGATCAGCACCTCGCCCTCGATGCCGTGCTCCTCCATGCACGCCAAGGCCTTGCGCACACAGACTTCCACGGTCTCCGCCTCGTTGAGGCAGGGCATGACCACCGTCAGTTCCACGTGTCTACCCTTCAGTTAAGGCTCTTCCAGTAGACCATGATGCCCCGAACGCGACCATGCTCGGGCACGGACCTGGAAACGACTGGCATTCTTTACAGCATGGTGAGCGTCGCGGAGATTACCCCTGTGGACCCCTCCGCTCCTGGCTGGGCGGCTCGTCTGCTGGCCCTCGTGCGCAGGCATCGGGTGTTCGCCGCGGCCTTCGGCGTGGGCGCCGTGCTGCGGCTCGTCACCATGCTCGGCTACGGGCCCGCCATGTGGTTCAACGACTCCTACGAGTACGTCTCGGTGGCGCTGCACCCGAGGCCCCACCCGATCAGGCCCGACGGCTACAGCTTCTGGCTGATGCTGCTCCAGCCGTTCCACAGTTTCACCCTGGTGGTCTTCACCCAGCACCTGATGGGCCTGGCCACGGCGGCGCTCATCTACGCCCTGCTGCGCATCAAGTTCCGGCTGCCCAAGTGGGGGGCCACGCTGGCGGCGGCGCCGGTGTTGTTCGACGCCTACCAGATCCAGCTGGAGCAGCTGGTGATGTCCGACACACAGTTCATGCTGCTCGTGGTGGGCGTCATCACGCTGGTGTTGTGGAAGCGGCGGCTGACGTGGAAGGCGGGCGCGGTCGTCGGACTGCTGCTGGCGCTGACCTGGCTGACGCGCTCGATCGGCCTGCCGATCCTCGCGCTGGTGGTGCTCTACCTGCTGGTCAAGCGGGCGGGCTGGCGGCCGGTCACGGCGGTCCTGACCGCCTGCGCGATCCCGGTGCTGGCCTACATGGGGTGGTTCGCCTCGGCGCACGGCAAGTTCGCGATGACCAACAGCGACGGCCTCATCTTGTACATGCGCACGGCCATCTTCGCCGACTGCAACAAGATGGACATCGACAAGTACCGCGAGGTCGAGCTTCTTCTGCTGTGCATCAACGACCCCGTCGACCAGCGCAAAGACTACGCCCAGTGGTACCTGTGGGGTCAGGGCAACGGCGACGGCACCGGCACCGGCGAGGTGCTGCACCGGTGGGGCACCAACAAGAAGTGGAGCGAGATCACCAACGAGGCGGCCAGCGCGTTCGCCACGCGGGCGATCCTTTCGCAGCCCGGCGACTACCTGCAGGTGGTGGCGCGCGACTTCCTGCGTTCGTTCCACTGGTCACGGCCGCGGTTCCCCGACGAGTCGACATACAACATGTACGAGTTCAGGCCGTACGTCCAGATCGACGAGAACGGCCAGCCGAAGCGGCTGCCGAAGTGGTCGTCGTACGCGGGCGGCCGCACCGACACCGACGCGTTCGCCTACGAGCAGGGCCCGCCGGAGACGCGCATCGTGCATCCGTGGGCCGACATCATGGCCGGCTACCAGAAGGTCTTCTACCTGCGCGGCATCATGCTCGGCGGCATCCTGCTGATCGGCCTGTACGGCGTCGTGGTGCGCTGGCGCACGTTCGGCGGGCCGGTGGTGCTGCCGTGGCTGGGCTCGGTGGGGCTGCTGCTGGCCCCGGCGGCGACGGCGGAGTTCGACTACCGCTACGTGCTGCCGGCCGTGCCGCTGGCCTGCATCGCGGCGGCGATCACGCTGCGCCGGGGCGTCACCTGGGGGCGGAGGTCACCCAGGAGGAGAAAAGCATCCGAGTCGACCACTGTGCGTGCGTGATGGTCTCGGCGGTCAGCACGGGGTGCAGCCACCCGTAGTTCACCAGCACGACCAGCGCGAACGCCCCCACGACGGCCGCGCCGAACGCCCGCCGCCCGGGCGGCGCGTCGGCCCTGCCGAGCAGCAGCCCCGCCGCGAGCACCACCGCCAGCACCATGAACGGCACCACGGGGATCATGTAGAAGAGGTACATCGTGCGGTTGTCGGCGACGGCGTAGTAGAACCACGGCAACCAGCCGGCCGCGAACGCCAGGAGCACGGCCCCGGCCCGCCAGTCGCGGGTGGCGACGTACCAGGCGACGAGGGCGACGAGCGCGAGCAGGGAGCCGTACCAGAGGGCGGGGGTGCCGACGCCGAGCACGGCCTGCGCGCATCGGTCGGCGCCGCAGGCCGACGGCGGCAGGTCGGCGGGGAAGTGGAAGGAGACCGGCCGTAACAGCACCGGCCACTGCCACGGCTCCGACATGTACGGGTGGTACTCCTCCAGGCCGCTGTGGTAGCCGAGCACGTCGAGCTGGTAGCGCACCCACGACCGCAGCGAGTCGAACACGAAGAAGAGCGGCCCTGACGACGTGGCCCGCTCCCAGTCGCGCCCCCACCCGCCGGCGGTGGCGAACCAGCCCGTCCACGACAGGAGGTAGGCCGCCGCGGGCGCCAGCGCCAGCGCCCCCGCCGCGCCCGGCACGTCGTAGGCCCAGGCCCCCCGGTACGGCCGCCGCAGCCCGATCGCCCGCCGGGCGCCCATGTCCCACATCACGCTCAGCACGGCGAACGCCAGCAGGAAGAAGATCCCCGACCACTTGACCGCGCACGCGGCCCCGAGGCAGACCCCGGCGGCCAGCCGCCACGGCCGTGTGCCGAGCCGCGGGCCCCGCCCGGTGACGGGCGAGGCGGCGTACCAGGCGGTCAGCCGGCCGCGCGCCCAGTCGCGGTCGGCCACCAGGCAGGCGAACCCGGCCAGCACCCAGAACATCAGGAAGACGTCGAGCAGCGCCGTACGCGACAACACCAGGTGCAGGCCGTCGAGCGCGAGCAGCAGCCCGGCCAGGCAGCCGAGCAGTGTCGAACGGGTCATCCGCCGGGCCACCCTGGCCATGACCAGGATCGACAGCGTGCCGGCCAGCGCCGCGGCGAACCGCCAGCCGAACGGCGTCATCCCGAACAGCCACTCACCCGCCGCGATCATCCACTTGCCGAGCGGCGGGTGGGCGACGAAGGAGGCGCAGTCGGTCTGCTGGGCGCACTCGCGGAAGACGTCGAGGTTCCCGGCGAGGATGCGCCGGTCGGCGACGGGGTCCTCCGCGTCGCCCAGCATGGACCGCTCGACGCCGTGGACCAGCAGCGAGTACGCGTCCTTCATGTAGTACGTCTCGTCGAACACCACGGCCCTGGGCTCGCCGAGCCGGACGAACCTCAGGATCCCGCCGAAGAGCGCCACCAGCAGCGGCGCGGCCCACCCCAGCAGCGGCGAACCCGGCATGGGCGGGACCAGCCGCCGCGCCGACTCCCCCCGGTTGCCCACGATGCGCACCCTATGGCGTAGTGGATCTCCTGTGAACCAGGTCGTACAGCTCGCGTTTGGGGATGCCGGCGTTCCTCGCCACGTCGGCGATCGCGAGCTTGCGCTGCTCGCCCTCGGCCACCCGCCGGTCGACCTCGGCGACCAGCGCGTCGGGGTCGTGCTCGGCGGCGCCTGCCACGTAGCCGGCCACCACGATCGTGATCTCGCCCTTGACGCCCCCGGCCGCCCATTCGGCCAGCTCGCCGAGCCCGCCCCGGCGGACCTCCTCGTAGGTCTTGGTCAGCTCGCGGCACACGGCGGCCGGCCGGTCGGGGCCGAACGCCTCGGCCATGGCCGCCAGCGAGTCGGCCAGCCGGTGCGGGGCCTCGAAGAAGACCATCGTCCGCTCCTCCCGCGTGAGGGCGGTCAGGCGGCGGGCCCGGTCGCCGGTCTTGCGCGGCGGGAAGCCCTCGAAGCAGAACCGGTCGCTGGCCAGCCCCGACACGGCCAGCGCGGTCGTGACGGCGCTCGGCCCGGGCAGCGCGGTGACCGTGACGCCGGCCTCGATCGCGAGGTGCGTCAGGCGGTAGCCGGGGTCGGAGACGCCCGGCATGCCCGCATCGGTGATCACCACGACCGTGCGGCCCTCCTTGAGGGTCTCGACGAGCTCCTGGGCGCGGGCGGCTTCGTTCTGGTCGTAGTAGGAGACCACCCGGCCGGTGATCTCGACGCCCAGGTCGGCGGCGAGCCTGCGCAGCCGCCGGGTGTCCTCGGCGGCCACGACGTCGGCGCCCGCCAGCACCTCCCGCAGCCGCGGCGAGACGTCGCCCGCCTGGCCTATGGGGGCTCCTGCCAGCACCAACCTGCCGTTCCCAGTCACCTGACCATTGTGGCAGGGCATCCCGATTGCACCGTGTTTCTTGGGTAACCACCACTCTGGGGCCCGTACGATGGCCAAGTGGCGGTGACCGACTCTTCGTACCAGGCATACGAGAGCCCGGGCGACGGCGAGGGCCGTCCTCAGGCCCGCTCCGTACGCGATCGGATGGTGCCCCCCATGCGCGGCAGCGTGATGTGGGGATGGGTGGGGCCGCTGCTCGTGACGTTGTTCGGCGGGATTCTACGGTTCGTCCAGCTCGGCCATCCCAAGGCCGTGGTGTTCGACGAGACGTACTACATGAAGGACGCGTACTCCCTGATCAACTGGGGGGTCGAACGGGTCACGGTCAAGGACGCCGACAAGGCGATCATCGCCGGCAGGACCGACATCTGGCAGTCGTGCGCGCCCGACGCCCTCGACAAGTGCGCCTCCTACGTCGTGCACCCGCCGCTCGGCAAGTGGATGATCGGCGCGGGCGAGTGGTTGTTCGGGCTCAACCCGTTCGGCTGGCGCTTCGCCGCGGCGGTGATCGGCACGCTGTCGATTCTGATCCTGGCCCGGGTCGCCCGCCGGATGACGCGTTCGACGCTGCTCGGCTGCTTGGCGGGGCTGCTGCTGGCCCTCGACGGCCTCCACTACGTGCTCTCCCGCACGGCGCTGCTCGACATCTTCCTGATGTTCTGGGTGCTGGCCGCGTTCGCCTGCCTGGTGGTCGACCGCGACCGGGCGCGCGAGAAGCTGGCCGCCTGGTACGAGAGCGCGCCCACCTCGCCGCAGGGCCCGCCGCTGGGCGTCCGGTGGTGGCGGATCGGGGCCGGGGTGTGCCTGGCGTTCGCGATGTCGGTCAAGTGGTCGGGGCTGGCGTTCGCGGTCGCGTTCGCGATCATGTCGCTGATGTGGGACTTCGGCGCCCGCCGCGCCGTGGGGCTGCGCCAGCCGTACGTGGGGGCGTTCAACAAGGACGTGCCGCAGGGGATCGTGGCGTTCGCGGTGGTGCCGTTCGTGGCGTACATGGCCACCTGGGCGGGCTGGTTCGCCAACGCCACCGGCTACGGGCGCAACTGGGAGCGCGCCACCTCCGCCGACAACCCGCTGTTCTTCCTCTTCGACTCGATGCGGTCGTGGATCCACTACCAGTGGCAGGTCTTCACCTTCCACAGCGGCCTGGAGACCTCCCACCCGTACATGTCCGAGCCGTGGCAGTGGCCGCTGCTGCTGCGTCCGGTGGCCTTCTACTACGAGGGCAGGCAGAACGCCTGCGGCGTCAAGGACTGCTCCGAGGCGGTGCTCGGGGTGGGCACGCCGGTGATCTGGTTCGGCGCGGTGGCCGCGCTGGTGGCGCTGATCGTGTGGTACTTCTCCTCGCGCGACTGGCGGGCCGGGGCCGTGCTGCTGGCGTACGCGATGGGGTGGCTGCCGTGGTTCTACTTCGCCATCGCCGACAACCGCACGATGTTCCTGTTCTACGCGATCCCGATGCTGCCGTTCATGGTGCTGGCGATCACGTTGTGCGCGGGGTTGCTGATCGGGCCTTCGACGGGCACGGCGGCCGGCACGGTGCCGGTGCGGCGGACGATCGGGGCCGCGGCCGTCGGCGCCTTCGCACTGCTCGCGCTGATCAACTTCTGGTGGCTGCACCCGATCCTGTCGGGCGAGCTGCTCCCCTACACCGAGTGGAAGGCCCGCATGCTCTTCGAGAAACAATGGATCTGACCGTCCGCAGTCCGATCACTAACCGCTTCTCGGAGTAATAGCTGTGCAAGACCCGATTCGCACCGGATTCGGTCATCGTCAGGCCCGGGGTCGATACGGCAAACTTCGAGGCATGAGTGCACCGGATGTCGCCGCCCTGCTCGCCGAGATGGAGCGCTCCCAGCCGGACATGGCCGACGAGGCCAGGACCGCCGTCGAATGGCTGACCGGTGGGGAGCCACTGGAGACGGTGACCCAGCTCGACGTCTGCGAGTTCCTCTGGTACACCCTGCCGATCAAGGTGGGCCCGCTCAACCACGAGCGGCTGGCGCGCTCCCTCGGCCAGTTGCTCCAGCTGGGTGGCATGGAGCGGTACGCCGCCCTGTGCGACTCCCCGACCACCATGCAGATCCTGCGCACCTACCAGCAGGAGGGCGAGGAGGCCGGCACCAGCGCCTACCAGCAGGCGCTGGAGGCCACCGGCGTGCTCCCGCCCGACGTGCCGGAGCTGCAGTGGAGCATGATCATGGGCCCGGAGGAGCTGGGCGCCCACCTGGCCTGCTCCGCCGCGCTCGAGCTGGCCATCGTGGCCGGCGAGACGATCGACCGCGCCACCCTGACCCGCCGCTGGCTCACCGAGCCGCGCGCCGAGCTGGGCGGCGACAGCTGGCTCAACCGGGTGCACGGCGAGCGGCTCAACCGCTGGGTGCTGGGGCGCGGCCCGGCGCGGCGGGAGCTGGCGCAGCCGTTCGAGGTGCGGCTGCACGCGCCCGTGCCGGCGCAGCCGCTGCCCGCGCTGCACCGGCTGCTGTCCGTGGCGGCCTCGGGCGAGACGCTGCCGCTGCGCCTCGCGCCCTCACCGGAGGCGCTGCGGCTGCGTGACCTGGCCGAACGCGAGCTGGGCGCGATCCGCCGCGACGGCACCCGGCTGGCCATCACCGACTACGGCATGCGGCTGCTGCGCTCGAAGGACGCCATGTGGTCGGCGGTCACCCGGCTGCTGCTGGCCAGGGGCGAGCACGAGTTCGAGGTGGCGGCGAGGGAGGCGGCGCTGATGTTGCTCGCCGACGGCACACTGATGTCGCCCGCCCAGCTGCGCGAACGGGTGGCCGAGGTGGTGGGCGGCGAGGGCTGGCATCCGGCGACCGGCCTCGACGACGTGGCCCGGCCGGTGGACGACCTGGTCACCCAGCTCACGGCTCTGGGGCTGGCGTTCGGCGACGAGCTGGCGGTGCGGATGGACCGGCCGGGGCAGCTCGCGGCCCTGGCGGCGCTGCGCGCCCACGCCCTGCGGCCGCGCAAGTACGTCAGCTCCGCGTGACGGGCACGCGGCGTACGGCGTGCTTGAACTCCGGACACTCGACCAGCGGGTCGTGGTCGCAGACGGCGGCGTGGCGCAGGCTGTCGCGCAGCCGGGTCAGCTGGTCGACCCGCTCGGCGACCTCACGCTCCTTGACGGCCATGCGGGCGCGCAGCTCGGTGTCGGCCGGACGGGCGCGCAGGAGCTCGGCGATCTCGGAGAGGCTGAAGCCGGCGTCGCGGGCGCAGGAGATCAGCTCCAGGCGCTCCAGCGTCTCCGGGCGGTAGGCGCGGCGCAGCCCGTTGCGGCCCTCGGCCTGGATGAGGCCCTTGCGCTCGTAGAACCGCAGCGCGGACGCGGCCAGCCCGCTGCGCCTGGCCACCTCGCCGATGTCTATCAACGTGCCGTCCACTGGGCTCCTTGACTTGAACCACGCTTCAAGTCAAGGAGTGTAGCCGCAGAGTGGCGCCGCCACCCCGGGGATTTGGGCGAATACGCCTCGTAGTTACGATTGCGGGGAAATGCTCTAAATCGGAGGGGGCCGATCATGGAGCTGTTCCCGGCCATGCCGCTCGCGGAGTGGACGGAAGCGAAGGAGACCTTTCACAGATTCGCGCAGATCGTGGGGAAGATCCGCCTCTCCAGCAGCAACCGGCGTAACCACTGGTGGCAGGTCCCGTTCCACCCGACGGGACGGGGGCTCACCACCCGTCCGATGGGCGGGCTGGACGAGCAGCCGCTGTTCTGCATCGACTTCGACCTCATCCGCCATCGCCTGGTCGTCGACGTGCTCGACGGGCGCAGCGCGGAGTTCAGCCTGATCGGCCGGTCCGTCGCGTCGTTCCACGACCGGCTGTTCGAGACGCTGGCCGGGCTGGGGATCCGGCCGGAGATCTGGGCCGTGCCGTTCGACCTGGACGACGACACGCCGTTCCCCGAGGACACCCTGCACGCGCGTTACGACCCGATGCTGATCAACCGGTACTGGCGGATCCTGTCGCAGGTGGTGCAGCTGCTCGACCGGTTCGCCGCCGACTTCGCCGGCAAGACCAGCCCGGTGCACCACTTCTGGCACACCTTCGACATCGCCGTCACGCGGTTCACCGGGCGGGTGGTGAAGGTCTCACCGGACACCGACCCGATCACGCGGGAGGCGTACAGCTGGGAGGTGATCAGCTCGGGCTTCTGGTTCGGCGACAGGGAGCGCCCGTGGCCGGCGTTCTACTCCTACACCGCGCCGGAACCCGAGGGCCTGGAACGCGAGCAGCTGCGGCCCGCGCAGGCCGAGTGGATCCCGGCCAGGGGCAGTCACCTGGCCGTCCTGCGCTACGACGACGTCCGGGCCATGGAGGATCCCGTGGGGGCGGTGCTGGAGTTTCTGGACAGCGCTTACCAGGCCGGTGCCCGGCTGACCGGGCTCGACACCGAGGCGCTGGCCTCGCCCGGGGGAATCACGGACCCGTACTACGGGAAGGTGTGAATGCAGAACGCCCGCCCTCTGGTGGGAGGGCGGGCGTTCCACACGTGCGTACCGGTGTGCAGGTCGCCTCTCGGCGAAAGGCACAACACGGCTCCAGCCGAACGGTATTCCGTGAAGGCAATAGGTGAGGCCCGGGGACACTGGACACACCGGCCACGATGTATGTAACCACACCCCGCCCCCACTCATTCCCCGGCGGGCCGGATTATTTTCCCCGTGTCGCCGGGGCAGCCGGGCAATGCGTACGTCACCGCCGTGCCGCCCGCGCGCTCAAAGGTCGCTCATGCGGTCTGGATGGCGCCGTGCAGGAAGAGGTCGACCAGTTCGGCGGGGGTGAGGGG
>NZ_POUD01000239.1 GCF_003236395.1 Nonomuraea aridisoli
GCACGAGCCCCAGCCCCGCGCCCTGGTGGAGCTGCGTCGGGACGAACCCGTGGCGGCGGCACTCCGACAACACCTCGGCGTGCCAGCCCGGCTCGCCCTCCATGGGCGGCAGCAGCAGCTCCCGCCCCGCGAGGTCCGCCAGGTGCACCTCGCCGACGCCGGTGAGCGGGTCGGCGTCGGCGAGCAGCACGCCCTGCCGCTGCACGAGCACCCGCCCGAAGCGCAGGCCGGGCGCGGCGAGCGGGTGACGGACCAGGCCGACGTCGATCACGCCCTCCGCCAGTGCCGTCACCTGGTCGGCGGTCCAGATCTCGGTGGGCGCGAGGCGTACGTCGGGGTGGATGTCGCGGAAGCCCGCGACCAGGGCGGCCAGCACGGCGGCGGCCAGGTCGGGCGGGACCCCGACCCGCAGCGCCGTCCCCTGCCCCTGCCGGGCCAGTTCGTGCAGCCGGTCCACGCGGGCGACGATCTCCCGGGCCTCGGCGAGCAGCAGCCGGCCGGCCTCGGTGAGCCGGACCTGCCGGGCCGAACGGTCGAACAACCGCACGCCGAGCTCCTCCTCCAGGCGCTTGATGCGCTGGCTGAGCGGCGGCTGGGCCATGCCGAGCCGGATCGCCGCGTTGCCGAAGTGGAGTTCCTCCGCCACCACGGTGAAATAGCGGAGGTGCCGGACAAGGTCCATGACCAGCCAATATATCCAAATATATATCCTGGCAGCCGCCATATCAGTATTGGACGTCCACGCCGCTTATCTGGTCTTCTCTCCGTCATGGCACCACAAACGGGGACAATGTACGCGCACTTGCAGCCGGAGCGGCCGGTACGCCGGCGCCGGAAGTGGCCCTGGGTCACGGCCGGGCTGCTGGTCCCGCTCCTCGCCGCGGGAGGGGTCGTCTGGGCGCTGCGCACGGAGGGCTCGGTGGAGGAGACGGCCGACCGCTATCTGGCGGCCTGGTCGGACCAGGACTACGCGACCATGCGCTCGCTGGTCGCCGACCCGCCCGCCGACTTCGAGACCTGGCACCAGCGCTTCCGTACCGACCTCAAGCTCACCCAGGCGTCCTTCCACCGCCCCCGGCCGAACGGGATCTTCGCCGGCACGTCGGACGACGGCGTGGTGAGCTTCCAGGCCAAGCTCCTCGGGCGCATGGACTGGACCTACACCGGGCGGCTCAAGCTGGTCGAGGACGGCCGCGCGTGGAAGGTCGCCTGGACCCCCGCCACGATCCACCCCCTGCTGAAGAAGGGCCGCTCGCTGAAGACGGTCACGCGGCAGGCCGACCCCGTGCGGGTGCTCGCCGCCGACAGCACGGAGCTCACCGAGCCGGGCGCGCCCGGCTCGGTGCAGCAACTCGTCGAGGGCATGAAGCAGGTCTTCCCCGACCGCTTCGAGAAGTCCGACCGCGCCCGGATCGACCTCTACGAAGGGAACGAGCCGGTCGAGACGGTCAAGGAGGAGGAGGGCGCGCAGCGGCCGATCCAGACGACGATCGACCTGAAGGTGCACCGTGCGGGGGCGCGGGCGCTGGAGGGCATGTACACGCCGGACAAGCCGGTCTCCCTGGTGGCGCTGCGGGCCTCGACCGGGGAGATCCTGGCGGTGGTGAACGCCCCGGGCGGGTTCAACCGGGCGCTGCTCGGCAAGTACCCGCCGGGCTCGACGTTCAAGGTGGTGACCGCCTCCGCGCTGGTCGCCGACGGAATCGAGCCCGGCCGGCAGGTGCGGTGCCCGGCCGAGAAGAACATCGGCGGCTTCCCGTTCCACAACGCCGGTTTCGAGGACTTCGGCACGCTGTCGTTCCGCGACGCGTTCGCGCACTCGTGCAACACCACGTTCGGGGAGCTGAGCGTGGCCCGGCTGAACGGCGGGCGGCTGGGCGAGGTCGCGAAGAGCTTCGGCTTCGGCACCCCGATCACGCCGGGCGTGCCGGCCGTGCGCGCCGAGTACCCCGACCCCAAGGACGACACCGACCTGGCCTCGGCCGCCATCGGACAGGGCCGGGTGCTGGCCAGCCCGCTCAACATGGCCTCCGTGGCCGCCGCCATCGCCTCCGGCGCGTGGATCCCGCCCCGCCTCGTCAAGGACGAGCGCATCCCCGACGCCCAGCCGGACGAGCCGCGCCCGCTGGAGAAGGGCGTGGTCGAGGCGCTGCGCACGCTGATGCCCGCCGTCGTCACCGACGGCACCGCCCACGGCGTGAGCTTCCCCTCCGGCACGGCCGGCAAGACCGGCACCGCGGAGTACGGCTCCGGCAAGGAACCCCCGGCCCACTCGTGGTTCATCGGCTACCGCGGCGACGTGGCCTTCTCCGTCATCGTCGAAGGCGGCGGCGCGGGCTCGGCGGTCGCCGCCCCCATCGCCGCCCGCTTCCTGAGCAACCTGTCCTGAACGTCAACCGGCCTTGCGGTCGATCGGGGTCGTGAGGGAGGCGACGGCGGCCACCACCTCCGAGGCGTTGGACAGGTCGGGCAGCACGACGTCGGCCCCGGCCTCCTGCAGCTCGGCCGCCATCGACCGCCCGGACGCGACCCCGATCATCGCCGCCCCGCCGATCTTGGCCGCCTGCACGTCACGCGTCGAGTCGCCGATCACCACGGTGTTGGCCGCCGTGAACGGCGTGCCGAGGCGCTGCTTGGCCCGCGACTGCGCGACCTGCAGCAGCGTCGCCTTGGGGTAGACCTCCTCGCCGTAGCCGCCGAGGTCGAAGTCGACGTACTTGTCGAGCCCGAACGCCTTCAGCTTGTGCACGGCGTTGCTCTTGATGGTGCCGGTCAGCACCGTCTGGACGACGCCGTCGAGCCGGCCCACGGACCTCAGCGCGTCTTTGGCCCCCGGCATCATCCGGCCCTCCTTCGCCAGCCGCCCGCGCCGGTCGGCGAAGGCCATGGCGAGCGCGGCCAGGAACCTCGGCAGGTGGTCGTCCTCGGCAACGATGCCGTTGACGGCGAGCGTCTCGAAGACGATCTCGGAATCGGGGCGGCCCAGCGGGGGCACGAGCTTCACCAGCGGGCGCCCCGTCACGACGCGGAACGCCTCGGCGTAGGCGTCTCTGGTCACGATGGCGACGTCGACCAGCGTCAGGTCGACGTTCCACAGCACAAGGCGGTTGATGGCAGCCTCCTGAGCAATCCCCTCAAAGGGTACGGCCGACACCGTGCTCGGGCGGCCCGCCCGAGCGATTCAAGCATGTTCAGACGTGATCGAGGGCGTCGGAGAGCCGGTCGACGACCGGCAGCCCGGTGCTCTCCAGCTCGGCCCGCGTGGTCATCCCGCCCGTGTAGAGCACGGCGCGGGCGCCGACGTGCCGCGCGGCGAGCCCGTCGTCCACGCTGTCGCCGATCACCAGCACCTCGGCCGGATCGACGTCGATGGCCGCGATGTGCGCCGCCATGTGCGCGGCCTTCTCTCCGCCGGTGCCGAGCACCACGCCGTCGATCCGGGTGAAGTGGGTGGTGATGCCGAACGACTCCACCTTGGGCACCAGGTGGTCGTGCGGCGCCATGGAGCACAACGACTGGGTGCCCGTCCAGCCGGCCAGCACCAGCTCGGCGTCGGGAGCGAGCCGGCACAGGTCGCTCAGCCGGAAGTAGTGCTCGTGGAACCCGCCGTCGAGCAGCTCCCACTCGCCCTCGTTCAGGGGGCGGCCGAGCAGGCGCTCGTAGGCGACCCAGATCGGCCGCGTGTAGACCGCGCGGAAGGAGTCGGCGGTCAGTGCGGGCAGCGCGTACGGCTCGAAGACCGCGTTGGTGGCTTCGACCACGGCCTCCAGGTCGTGGAAGAGCGTGCCGTTCCAATCCCAGATGATGTGCTTTGTCATGGCATGGCAAGCCTAATGGGCGGGCGTGACTCTCACGGCCGCAGCAGGTCGGGGATCTCCTGGGTCGCGTACCACATGAGCTCGTGCGCCTCCGCGCCGTCCACGGTGAACTGGGCGTCGTCGTCGCCCTCGTCGGCGGCGGGCAGCGCGGCGATCGCCGCCTCGATGTCGTCGGCGGCGTCGGTGTCGTCGACGTGCACCGCGGCCACCGTGGTCAGCGGCACCGCCTCCCCGACGCGCACCCGCGCGCGTTCCTCCAGGTCGGCGCCGGCGGTGATCGCGCCGTCCGGCACCTCGGCGGCGATCACCACGCGCCGGGGCGCGGCCTCGACGCCGTCGGCGCGGTCGGCGGCCAGCATCCGCAGGGAGGCGCGGGCCGCCTCGGTGAGCGCGACGTACTCGAGCTCCTCGGTGTCGCCCGAGGCGTACCACTCGATCAGCGCGGGGGTCACCGCGTAACCGGTGAGCGGGGCCGGGCCCAGCCCTCCCGCCTCGACCGCGACGGCGAGAGCGGGCAGGGTGCACGGCAGATAGACGCGCATGACGAACCTTTCGTGCTTACGTGGCCGGGCCGGGAGCCCGGTGTGCCGAGATGGGGTCCTCGCGTCGCTACGGCTCCAGCTCGGCGTGGAAGGGCTCCATCATGCCCGTCGCAGCGTGAGCCGGAGGACGGACTCGAGTTCCGTGATGGTCGTGTCCGGGTCGCGGTGGTGGATCCCGGCGATGCCTAGCCCGCGGGCGGCGAGGATGTTGGCCTCGATGTCGTCGATGAACACGCACTCCTCGCCGGGCAGCCCGAGCCGGCCGAGCGCGTGGTGGAAGATGCGCGGCTCGGGCTTGCGCATGCCGACCTCGCCGGAGATCACGATCGCGTCGAAGACCTCGTCCCAGTCGTCGCGGGGGTAGGTGTTGGACCACGAGTTGGACAGCAGGCACGTCTTGAGCCCGTGGCCGCGTACGTCGCGCAACATGTCGTACATGGCGTCCACCCGCTCGAAGCCGGCGAACATCCGCTCCAGCAGGCCGTCGGGCACCGGCGGCTCGCCGTCCACGGTCCGCAGCCTGGCGGCCAGGTCGCGTTCGAAGGACGGCCCGTCGATCTCGCCGCGTTCGAGGGCGTGGACGATGCTCTCGCCGTCTTCGGTGCGGTAGGCGTGCTCGATCAGCTCCCGCATCACGGTGTGGTAGTGACCGGCCTCGATCCTGTCCGCCTCGATCCAGCGCGCGATGGAGTCGGAGAGGCTGGTCGTCAGCACCCCGCCCCAGTCGATGAGAACACCCGTAACCATCGTTCTAGGGTAGAACGTCAACGAAACCCCAATGCCACAGCCCCCACGCCTAAAAATCACGGTAAAACGGCTGACCGATTTGTCTGGTTAGAGCGCTGTTCCAGCGTTCAAGCGCTACCAGAAAGGACCGCCGTTGCGTTCGACGATCCTGATCACCTCCCCCGACCAGTGGGTCGTCCCCGGCCAGGAGCTCTTCCAGTTCGGGCCCATCATCCCCGGCGGGCCGGAATGGTCCACCGAACCGGTCCTCGTCGCCATGCTGAGCGCGGTCGTGGCCATCGCCCTGTGCTGGGCCGCGTTCGCCAAGCCGAAGATCATCCCCCGCGGCCGGCAGAGCATCGGCGAGTACGCCGAGCGGCTGACGGTGCTCGGCGCGGGGCTCGGCGTCATCGGGGTGGCGATGACCATCGTGATGACGGCGTTCGAGATGTTCATCATGTTCCTGCAGGCGTTCCTGTTCGCCATGCTGGCCGCGATGTTCATCGCCAGCGGCCTGCGCGGCTCGCACTAGCGCCTAGCGGAAGCGCCCGGCCAGCCTGCGGTGCTCGGCCGAGCGCAGCACGCGCGCCGCCTCCTGCGCCGAGGCCCTGGGCGCCTCGGCCAGCAGCCCCCGGTTGTGCTTGAGCGTCAGCAGCCGGGTGACCGACTGGTCGAGGCGCTCCTCGGAGATGCGGCCCGACTTCACCGCCGCCACGACCGCGCGGTACTGCTTCGGCAGGTCGTTCGGCATGAGCAGCAGGTCGGCGCCGGCCAGCAGGGCCCGCACCGCGATCTCCCCGTCGTCGTACTTCTTGCGCACGCCCGCCATGTTGAGCGCGTCGGTGGAGATGACGCCCTTGAAGCCGAGCTCCTTGCGCAGCAGGCCGGTCAGGATGGGCTTGGACAGCGTGGCCGGGTCGCCCGACGGGTCGAGCTTGGGGAAGACGATGTGGGCGCTCATCACAGCGTCCACCCCGGCGTCGATGGCGGCCTTGAACGGCGGCGCGTCGATGCGCTCCCACTCGGCCCTGGTGTGATTGATCACCGGCAGCCCGGTGTGGCTGTCGACGTTGGTGTCACCGTGGCCGGGGAAGTGTTTGGCGGTCGAGGCCATGCCCGCCTCGTGGAAGCCCTTGACGGCGGCGGCCACCATCGCGGCCACCTTCTTCGGCTGGTCGCCGTACGCCCGCTGCCCGATGACCGGGTTTCGCGGGTTGACGTTCACGTCGGCCACCGGCGCGAAGTCGAGGTTGACGCCGAGCGCGTGCAGCTCCCTGCCGGTCGCCCTGGCCACCTGCCCGGCCAGTTCGGGCTGTCCCTTGGCGCCGATCTGGCCGGCGCCGGGGAAGGCGGTCATGACGCTGGAGAACCGCGACACCATGCCGTTCTCCTGGTCCGTCGCGACCAGCAGCGGGACGTCCTTCGAGGCCCGCTGCATGCCGTTGGTGAACGAGACCACCTGGCCGACGCTCTTGACGTTGTACGGGAAGAGGATGACGCCGCCCAGGTGGTACTTCTGGATGACCTTGGCCGGGGTCTGGGCGCCGAAGCGGGCCTGGTTCTCGCCGGAGACCGAGTCGGCGGCGGTGCCGTACACGATCGGCATGAAGAGCTGGCCGACCTTCTCCTCGACGGTCATCTCCGACAGGGCGCGCTCCACCGGGCTCTCGGCGGCCGGCGTCGCCGGCGGCGCGCTCTGCCGCGGCGTGTTAGCCGTGGTCGGCGCGGGCGGCGCCGCCCTGCCGCCGGTCGGTTCGGCCCCCGCCGAGCCGCCGCCACCGCCGCACGCGGTCAGCGCGGTCACCAGGAGTCCTGTCGTCGCGATCCGTCGAAGCATGAGTCCCAAGGTATCCATCCACCGGCAGGGAACGAGCCCGGCACGCCTACAACCCGAGCCTGACCAGGGCAGGCAGGTGCGCGCGGGCCGCCGCGCGCGCGTCGGCCGCCGTCGGCTGCGCCCGTGCGGCATGCGCGGCCGTACGGCACTGGTCGAGGCTGTGCGCGGCCAGCCCGGCGCGTACGGCGGCCAGCGACGACGGCGCCATCGACAACGAGCCGACGCCGAGCCCGGCCAGCACGCAGGCCATGACCGGGTCGGCGGCGGCCTCACCGCACACCGCGCACGGCTTGCCCACCCGCGCCGCGACCTCCGCCGTCATGGCCACCAGGTCGAGCAGCGCCGGCTGCCACGGGTCCTGCAACGCGCTCACCGCGCCGAGCTGGCGGTCGGCGGCGAAGGTGTACTGGCTGAGGTCGTTGGTGCCGACCGAGACGAAGTCGGCGTGGGCGAGCAGGTCGCGGGCGCGCAGCGCCGCGGCCGGGATCTCGATCATCACGCCCGCGCTGGGCAGCCCCCTGTCGCGGCAGGCGCGCACGAACCAGGCCGCGTCCTCGGCGGTGGCGACCATGGGCGCCATCACCCGCAGGCCCTCCTCGGCGACCGCCGCCAGCGCGTCGAGCTGCGCCGCCATCACCTCCGGGAACCTGCGGAACAGGCGCAGCCCGCGCTCCCCCAGCGCCGGGTTCGGCTCGGCGGGCACAGGCAGGAACGCCAGCGGCTTGTCGGCGCCGCTGTCGAGGGTGCGCACGCAGACCTTCCCGCCGGGGAACGCCTCCAGCGCCTGCCGGTAGGCGCGCCGCTGCTCCTCGGGGGAGGGCGGCCGCGTCCGGTCGAGGTAGAGGAACTCGGTCCGGTAGAGGCCGACGCCCTCGGCCTCGGCGGCGAGGGCCGCGTCGAGGTCGGCGGGGCTGCCGACGTTCGCGTACAGCGGCACCGGCTGCCCGTCGGCGGTCCTGCCGGGGCCCCTGGCGGCGGAGATCGCGGCCCGGCGCGCCGACGCGGCGCCGACCGCGTCGGCCACGTGCGCCTCCGCCGGCTCGACCTCGACCTCGCCGGAGGTGCCGTCCACCATCACGCGGACGCCGTGCGGGATGCCGGTCGCGCCCGGGCAGGCCACCACGGCCGGCACACCCATGGCGCGGGCCAGGATCGCGGTGTGGCTGGTGGGCCCGCCCTCCTCGGTGACGAACGCGGCCACCTGCGCGCGCGACAACAGCGCCGTGTCGGCCGGCGCGAGATCCCGCGCCACCAGCACGTACGGCTCCTCGGGCTTGGCCGGCAGCGCCGGCATGGCCTGCCCGTAGAGCACCGCGATCACGCGGTCGCGGATGTCGTTCAGGTCGGCGGCCCGCTCGCCCAGGTAGCCGCCGGACCCGGCGAGCACGTCGCGGTATTTCGTGAACGCCTCGAACACCGCCCTCGGGGCGGCCACACCGCGGTCGATCAGCGAGCGCACCTTGACAACCACGCCCGGGTCCTCGGCCATCAGCGCCTGGGCCTTGAGGATCTCCTCGGCCTCGCCGCCCGCCCGGTTGCCGCGCGCCTCCAGCTCGCCCGCGACCCGCGTGAGCGCGGTCATCGCGCGCTCCTTCTCCTGCTCCGCCTCACCGGCGTAGGCAGCGCCCTCGGGGGGTTCGGGCACGGAGACGGAGAGTACGTACGAGGGCCCGTGCCCGACGCCCGGGCTGACCCCCACCCCCCTCAGGTTCATGGCGCGGCGGCGATCGCGGCCAGTTCGTCGAGCACCTCTTCCGAGCCCTCGCCCTCGGCGGAGATCACGACGGTCTCGCCCTGCCGGACGTCGAGCGCCATGATCGCGAGGATGCTCTTGCCGTTCACCGGGCCCTCGCCGTTGGGCTTCGCCACCGCGATCTCCATCGGGGCCTGCTTGGCGCGCTGCACGAATGTCGCCGCCGGACGCGCGTGCAGACCTACCTCCGCGGCCACGGTGACCTTCCGCTCACCCATTTCGCTGCTCCTCCTTCTGTGCCGGTCCGGACCAGCCGTACCTCCGCACGGCCATCGATCGCCGCCAAATGGGACGACCTGCCCATTCTGCCGGTTCTCACGTATGCCGGTACGGAGTTCGGCACTCCCTGTGAACGGATCACAGCGGCCGCTATTCCCATCGGAAGAGCTCGTCCCCCGCGTGCACGGCCCCCTCCGCGACCCCCGTCAGGGACTCCGAGACGGCGTCCAGCGCGACGACCGGGCAGACCGGCGAACGCCCGCCCGCCTCGACGGCCGCGGGGTCCCAGGCCACCACCGGCTGCCCGGCGCGCACCCGGTCGCCCTCCGCCGCCAGCAGCCGGAACCCCTCCCCTTTGAGCTGGACGGTGTCGATGCCCAGGTGCACCAGCACACCCTTGCCGTCGTCCCCCACGATGACGTAGGCATGCGGATGCAGTTTCATGATTTTTCCCGCTATGGGGGCGACTGCCTCCCCCGGCCCCCGTAGCGGATCGATCGCCGTTCCCGGGCCGACCATGCCCGCCGAGAAGACCGGGTCGGGCACGGCGGCCAATCCCACAGCCGCCCCCTCAACCGGGGCGAGAACAGTCGTCATGGTCTCGCCCTTTAGCCGATGATGTCCTCGATGTCGCTGGCTATCGTGTCGGCCTCAGGTCCGACGACGACCTGAACCACGTTCCCCGCAGCCATCACGCCATGCGCGCCGGCCGCCTTCAGCGCCGCCTGGTCGACCTTGGAGGCGTCGTGGACCTCCGTGCGCAGGCGCGTGATGCAGGGTTCGATGTCGATGATGTTGTCGGCGCCGCCCAGCCCGGCGATGAGCGCATTCACGTCGGCCGCCATCTCGTCCTCCCTAGGACTAGCACTCCGACCAGGCTAGTCAGTCGGTCTGGGTGACTTTGTTCAGGCCGCGCGGCGCGTCCGGGTCGATGCCGAGCCGCCGGGCCAGCGCCTCGGTGAGCAGCTGGCCGGGCACGATCAGGCCCATGGGCGCCAGCCACTCGGGCAGGTCGGGGCCGTTGAGCGCGGCCGTGCCCGCCTGCGCGAGCGCCGTCCCGCCGCCGATCGTGTACGCCGCCGCGCCCGCGGCCACCACCCGCTCGGCCAGCGCGACGGTGCCCTGCAGCGTCGGGCTGTTCTCGGCGGCCACGAGCAGCGCCGGGGTGTCGGCGTCCACGACCGCGATGGGGCCGTGCAGCAGGTCGGCGTACGACAGGCCCATGGCGTGCAGGTAGCAGGCCTCCTTGAGCTTGAGCGCGGTCTCCAGCGCCGTGGAGAAGGCCAGGCCGCGCCCGGAGACGACCACGCCGGGCTTGTCGAGCAGGCCCTCGACCACGGCGTCCAGGTCGCCCGGCTCGGCGACCAGCTTCTCCACCGCCTCCGGCACCCGCCGCAGCTCGCCGGCGTCCACGTCGGCGCCGAGGCCGAGCGCCAGCACCGCGAGGGCGGCCAGCTGCGTCGTGTACGTCTTCGTCGCCGGGACGGCCTTCTCCTCCCCGGCGACCGTGCACAACGCCACGTCTGCCGCCTGCGCGAGCGGGCTGTCGGCGCCGCCGTTGGTGATGCCGACGGTCTTGGCCCCGCAGTCCTTGGCCCAGGACAGCGTCTCGACGATCTCCTCGGTCCGGCCCGACTGCGAGATGGCCACCGCGAGCACGCCGTCGAGGTCGAGCCTGCGCCTGTACGTCGTCGCGATCGACGGCGCCGCCAGCGCGGAGAGCCGTCCGGCGTGCGATTCGACCAGGTAGCGCCCGTAGACTGCGGCGTTGTCAGAGGTGCCACGTGCGATGAACAGCAACTGGCGGGTCTGCCCGCCCAGAGCCTCGATCTCGGAGACCTGGGGCAGCAGGGCGTCCAGCGTGGCCCGCAGCGCGGTCGGCTGCTCGGCGATCTCGCTGCGCATCTTGGTGGTCATCGTTGAGTTCATCCTTACGTCATGGCGGCTCGGACTTGACCGACTTTCAGGACATGTGGTCTAGTCCGGACTAGACCAGTACGAACCATAGCCCATTAGCCAAGGTCAGCACGAGGGGAGGATGAGTGCCGCACATCGATCCGGACAGCCCGGTGCCCAAGTACTTCCAGCTCCGCGAGATCCTGCTGGACCTCATCGACAGCGACGAGCTCAGCATCGGGGCGGCCATCCCGTCCGAGCGCGAGCTGTGCCAGCGCTTCGGGCTGTCCCGGATGACCGTGCGTCAGGCCGTCGACCACCTGGTCTCCGAAGGCCGCCTGCACCGCGTGCCCGGCAAGGGCACGTTCGTGGCCCGGCCCAAGATCGAGCTGGCGCTGCAGCTCACCTCGTTCACCGAGGACATGCGGGCGCGCGGCATGATCCCGGGCTCGCGCGACCTCGACCGCCGCGTCGTGCGCGCCAGCGCCCACCTGGCCAAGGAGCTGGGCATCCCGCCGGGCGAGGAGGTGCACTTCATCGAGCGCCTGCGCACCGCCGACGGCGAGCCGCTGTCCGTCGAGCGCGCCCACATCCCCGTCAAGCTCGCCCCCGACCTCGCCTCCTTCGACCTGACGGACACGTCCCTGTACGAGCTGCTGGAGCGCCGCTACGGCCTGGTCATGGACGCCGGCGAGCTCACCATCGACGGCGGCATCGCCGACCCGAGCGACGCCGACCTGCTGAAGCTCCCCCGGGGCGGCGCCGTCCTGCTGCTGCAGCGCAGGTCGTTCTCCGGCGGCGTCTGCGCGGAGCTGGGCGTGTCCACCTACCGCGCCGACCGCTACCAGCTGCGCACCCTCCTCGAAATGCCCGCCCGAAGGGGCTGACCCCCGTCTCCCCAGCGAGGCCCTGACCGCCTCGGAGGATCGCCGGTGAACGAGACCACCGCCGCCCGGCCTTCGCCGTTCGCGCGCGTGATGACCGTGCTCCAGCGGCTGGGCCGCTCCCTGATGCTGCCCATCGCCGCCCTGCCGTCGGCGGCGCTGTTGTTGCGCTTCGGCCAGCCCGACATGCTCGGCTCGAACGGCCCCGAGCCGGGCGGCCTGGCCGACGTGGCCGGCCTGGCGTGGCTGAACGAGGTGGCCGGGGTGCTGGCCGCCGCCGGGGCGGCGCTGCTGGAGAACCTGCCGCTGCTGTTCGCCGTCGGCGTCGCGATCGGCTTCGCCCGCAAGTCCGACGGCTCCACCGCGCTCGCCGCCGTCGTCGGCTACCTGGTCTTCGACCGCGTCACCAAGGTGATGTTCGCCGAGTCCGGCATCCGCGACACCGTCGTCATCAAGCAGGCCCTGCCCCAGGGCGGGTTCCAGGAGATCATCGACTACGGCATGCAGAACCCCACCAAGGTCCTCGGCGGCATCGTCATGGGCCTGGTGGCCGCCCTGCTCTGGCAGCGCTTCCACCGCATCAAACTGCCGTCGTGGCTGGCCTTCTTCGGCGGGCGGCGTTTCGTGCCCATCGTCACCTCGATCGCGGCCCTGCTCATCGGCGTGGTGTTCGGCTGGCTCTGGCCGGTGCTCGGCGAGTGGATCCGCCACGCCGGCGAGGCCCTGGCCGCCGTCGGCCCCGTCGGCACCGGCGTCTACGGCCTGGTCAACCGCCTGCTCATCCCGTTCGGCCTGCACCACTTCGTCAACTCGGTCGTCTGGTACGTCGTGCCGCAGTGCGACGTCGGCGGCCGGGTGCTCGGCGGCGACTGGAACTGCTACTTCGGCGGCGACCCGGACGCCGGCCAGTTCATGGCCGGCTTCTTCCCCATCATGATGTTCGCCCTCCCGGCCGCCGCCCTGGCCATGTGGCGGGCGGCCCCCGCGCACCGGCGGGCCACGGTGGGCGGCATCATGTTGTCGGCCGGGCTGGCGTCGTTCGTCACGGGCATCACCGAGCCGATCGAGTTCGCCTTCATCTTCGTCGCGCCGCTGCTGCTGGTCGTGCACGCCGTCCTGACGGGCCTCGCCATGGCGCTCACCACGCTGATCGGCGGCCAGCTCGGCTTCGGCTTCTCGGCGGGCCTGCTCGACATGCTGCTGAACGCCAGCAAGTCGAACACCGAGAACCTCCCCGGCATCCTCCTGCTCGGCGTGGCCTACGGCGCCGTCTACTACGTCGTGTTCTCCTTCCTCATCCGCAGGCTCGACATCCAGACTCCCGGCCGCGAACCCGACCCCGACCCCGACTCCGGCGAGACCTAGCGCCGCCTCCCCCGCGTACGGCGGACCGGGCGTTTCCGGCGGATCGGCCGCGGGGTAGAAAACCGGCATCCCCCGCGACGCGACGCACCTGCGGGGGGAGCACGGCCATGGGCGCGGCCACGGCCTGGTCATCGACGTTCGCCGTGCTGCAGCGCATCGGCCGTTCGCTCATGATGCCGATCGCCGTGCTCCCCGCCGCCGGCCTGCTCTTCCGCTTCGGACAGGAGGACATGCTGGGCGCGGGCGGTCTCGGCGGCGCCTTCCCGTGGCTGCTGCCGGTGGCCCGGGTCATGGCCGCGGCCGGCGGCGCGCTCTTCGACAACCTGCCGCTGCTGTTCGCCGTCGGCGTCGCGATCGGCTTCGCCCGCAAGTCCGACGGCTCCACCGCGCTCGCCGCCGTCGTCGGCTACCTGGTCTTCGACCGCGTCACCAAGACGCTGTTCTTCGACGCCGGCGAGGGCGCCGTGTACTCCAAGGTCACCGTGATCCTGCGGAACGGCACCCCGACGCTCGACCTGGGCGCGCAGAACCCGACGGGCGTGCTGGGCGGCATCGTCATCGGCATCACCGCCGCCCTGCTCTGGCAACGTTTCTACCGCTTCAAGCCGCCCTCGTGGCTGGCGTTCTTCGGCGGCCGGCGTTCGGTGCCCATCATCACGGCCGTCGCCGCCCTGCTCCTCGGCGTGCTGTTCGGCCTGCTGTGGCGGCCCATCGGCGACTGGTTGTCGGACGTCGGCGACTGGCTCTCCGCCCACGGCACCGCCGGCGCCGGCATCTACGGCGTCGCCAACCGGCTGCTCATCCCCATCGGCCTGCACCACTTCCTCAACACCATCGTCTGGTTCACCCTCCCCGAGTGCCGCGCGGGCGTGAACGGCGCGATCCGGGACGCCGCGGGCGACCTGAACTGCTATTTCGCCGGCGAGCAGGGCGCGGGCATCTTCATGACCGGGTTCTTCCCCGTCATGATGTTCGGCCTGCTGGGCGCGGCGCTGGCGATGTGGCGGGCCGCCCCGCCGGAGCGCCGCGCGTCCGTCGGGGGCATCCTGCTCTCGGCCGGCCTGACGGCGTTCGTCACGGGCATCACCGAGCCGCTGGAGTTCGCCTTCATCTTCGTGGCGCCCGTGCTGTTCGCCGTGCACGCGCTGCTGACGGGCCTGTCGATGGCCCTGATGGCGGAGCTGGGCGCGCGGCTCGGCTTCACGTTCTCCGGCGGGGCCATCGACATGCTGCTGAACGCCGGCAAGTCCAACACCCACGGCCTCGCCCTGATCATCGGCTTCGGCCTGGCGTACCTGGTGCTCTACTACGTCATCTTCAGCGTCCTGATCCGCGCTATGAACCTCCCCACCCCCGGCC
>NZ_POUD01000023.1 GCF_003236395.1 Nonomuraea aridisoli
AGATGTGCATAAGAGACAGCGCCATGATCGAGGCCGCGCTGCGGGAGATCGAGATGAGGGAGTTGGCCGCCTGCAGCTGCTCCTTGCCGGCCAGCGAGCCGACGAGCCCCACGGCAGCCGGGTTGAAGAACGCCGACCCCGCCCCCGCGACGAGCTGCAGCGCCACCAGCATCCAGATTTCGGCCGCACCGGCCAGCAACAACACCGCCGTGCCACCGTGCGCGACGAAGCGGACCAGATCGGCCACCAGCATCACCGTACGGCGCTGAAAACGGTCACCGGCCGCCCCGCCCAGCAACGTCAGCACGATGACCGGCAGCCGCGTGCTGAGCACCACCACGCCGAGATCCACCGCCGACCCGGTGAGGTGCAGCACCGCGAACGCCATCGCGAACGGCGTCAGCGAATCCCCGAACGCCGAAGCCGTCTGGCCGATGTAGTAGCGGCGAAAGTCACGGATCGCCAACGGCGCGAGAATGATGGTGCCCTTCCCCCGAACGCCCCCGCGGCAGGGGGATCGCAGGCCACCTTGCCACCCGTCACTGACAATCTCGCCGGGACATCCCTATGGACGCGGCAGCCCGGCCGAGTCTTGCTGATCGCTCCGCCGGGGTCGGACGGGCTGACGTCCCACAGCCGTACGGTCTCGTCGCGTCCGTCTGGAGGGGCCGGCCGGTGACGTGGTTGTCGTGAGGGCTGAACCGGATCATGGACAACCTCGAAGAAGGTCGCCGGCCGGTTCACGCGAGGGTGTAGTAGGAGTCGACGGCGGGCTGGCCGGTGTAGTCGGGGCCGGCCTGGTCGTCGGCGCCGAGGTAGCGATAGGGGAGGTCGAGCGTGCGGCGGCCCTCGCAGCGGATGCGCCTGGTGCGGGTGTCGTACTCCAGGCCCTGGGAGCGGAGCGCGGAGGTGAGGCGGCGGCCCGCCGGGGAGCCGTCCCGCAGGCGGACGCCGCGCACGTCGAAGTTCGCGGCGAACAGACCGTCGTCGGCCAGCCACCCGGCGGCCCGGGTCAGCAGGCGGAGTTTGTCGCCCACGTAGTGCAGGCCGTGAACGCACGTGATGAGGTCGAACGGCGCGTCCGGCCGCCAGGTGGACACCGAGGCGGTGACGAGGCTCAACCGGGGCGGATCGGGCGGGCAGGCGAAGAAATCGACCAGGTCCACGCCGACGATCTCGGCCTCGTCGCCCAGCAGGCCCGCCGCCTCGCCCAGGGCGTACGCCGCCCCGCAGCACAGGTCGAGCCAGCGCACCGGCCGGGCGGTCGCCGCCCGCAGCAGGCCCAGGATGTCGAGGCCGAGCTCGTGGTCGTACCCGCGCAGGCGGCGCTCACGGTTCATCCGGTTGTTGGCCACCACCGTGGACTGTTCCAGCTCGGCGTCCGCGCTCAGAGGCATGATCCCGCCACTCTACGGGCGCCGGGGTTCATCCGTGGATGAGGCGAGCACACTGATCTGGGACCCTCTGGCGGGTTCCGTGGCCTCTATCCGGAAAGGACCCCCCTCATGACCGAGTCGCCGCTTCCCCGCTTCCACCTCGCCGTCCCCGTCGACGATCTGGACGCCGCCCGCCACTTCTACGGCGAGCTGATCGGCTGCGCCCAGGGCCGCAGCTCCGACCGGTGGATCGACTGGAATCTGCACGGGCACCAGTTCGTCACCCATCTGGCGCCCGGGCGCAGGGAGCGGGTGCACAACCCGGTGGACGGTCACGACGTGCCGGTCCCGCATTTCGGCCTGATCCTGACAATTCCGGAATTTCACAAGCTGGCCGATCGGTTCCGCGAGGCCGGCACCGCCTTCGTCATCGAGCCGTACCTGAGGTTCGAGGGACAGCCCGGTGAGCAGTGGACGATGTTCCTGCTGGACCCCGCGGGCAACGCGCTGGAGTTCAAGGCGTTCGCGGACGACTCGCAGGTGTTCGCCGTCTAACCCGTACGGCGCGGGAACAGCCCTTCCAGGCTCGTGGCGGGGTGGCCGGTGAGAGCGGGAACGCCGTCGCCCACCTCTTCGAGCTCCCCCGCCGCGATCGCCAGATACGTCGACACCCACGCCTCGACCTGCCAGCCGGGGGCGCCGCTTCGGGACGCGTACGCCTCCTCGACCGTCTCCTCGTGGTAGGAGAAGACGCGTCCCGTCGCGCGGGTCAGCACGGCCGCGACCTCGTCGAGCGTCACCGCGCGCGGCCCGGTCAGGTCGTACGTCGCGCCCTCGTGATCCTCCGGCCGCAGCAGCACGGCGGCGGCGCCCTCCGCGATGTCGTCCTGGGCCACGACGGAGACCCGGCCCCGCCCGGCCGGTCCGCGGATGACGCCGTCGTCGCCGGCGAGGTACGGCAGGAAGTCGGCGTACAGGTTGTCGCGCAGGAACGTGAAGGGGATGCCGCTGTCGCGGATGTACTGCTCGGTCGCCCAGTGGTCGCGCGCCAGCGTGAACGTGGCGTCCGGCGCGGCGCCGTAGAAGGAGACGTAGACGAGGTGGGTCACTCCGGCGTCGCGGGCCGCGTCCACGAACGCGCGGTGCCGGTCGAGCCGTTCGGGCCCCTCCTTCGCCGACACGAACAACACGGTCGTGGCCCCGTCGAGCGCCCGCCGCACGGCCACGGGGTCGCCGTAGTCGGCGCTGACCGCGGTGGCGCCCTCCAGCGAGGCGGCCCGGTCGGCGTGGCGGGAGACGAGCCGCTGCTCGACGCCGGCGCCGGCGAGCCGCGCGGCCACCCGTGAGCCCAGCCGCCCGGTGGCGCCCGTGGTGACGATGAACGACATACCGGCACCCTAATCCGGCCCCGCCCCCTGCCCCGGGACGAACCACCGCCTCCGGAGGGACCAACACGATGGACCGACCCCACCGGGAGGAACCGAGAGAAAACCGTCGCCGCGCCCTACGGCAACCGCGTCGATCAGCCCGTCCCACCTGAAGGAACCGCCACGAACAGCAATCCGTCCCGCCCTTGAGGGACCGCCGCCGTCAACGCCCCAGCTCAAGGCCCCTGCCGCGATCACCGGTGTCCGGGCCTCAGGGTGCCGTTCGTGATCGGCTCGCGGCTGGGGCGTGTACAGGAAGTACGTGCGAGGGCCCGAACAGGGAGTCCGCATGGTGGTGACATCCTTGGCCGGTGTTCTCATCTGATCATGTGGGCGCTGTGTTCTTCGATGTCGATGGCACTCTCGTCCCAGGGACGAGTTCGTCGGTCTTCCTGGCCGGCTTCCTCGGCCATCGGGACGCGCTGACCAAGGCCGAGGACGATTACGCCGCCGGCGTCCTGGACAATCGGCAGGTCTGCGAGCTGGATGCGGCGGCCTGGGAAGGCGTACCCGAAGACCGGGTCTCCCGCTGGCTCGACGGGCTGCCCTTGGTCGCGGGCATCACGGAGACGGTGGCCTGGTGCCGGCAGAACGGGCTGGTGCCCGTGCTGGCCACGCTGGCCTGGTCGCCGGTCGGCAGCTACCTGGCCGACCGCTTCGGCTTCCACACGTTCAGCGGGCCTCGGCTGGAGAGCGCCGGCGGCCGGTTCACGGGCCGTGTCGCCCGCCACTTCGACGAGTACGACAAACGAGACTTCGCCCTCGCGCTGGCCCGGGAGCTGGGGGTGGCCCCCCACTCGTGCGGAGCCGTTGGAGACAGCCGCTCGGATCTGCCACTGTTCGCGTCCGTCGAGTTGAGCGTGGCGTTCAACGCCTCGGCAGGAGCCCGGGCGGCCGCGACCGTCACGGTGGACGACGACGACCTGCGCGGCGTGCTTCCCGCGTTGACCCGCTTGGTCACGGCCGCCCGTTGACGGCCGCGACGACGACGTGGCGGACGCGACTTCACAAGGGTGGCGACCGCCCGATGCCTCACTCGAGCGCGGTGACGAGGTTGCGCATCACCTGCTCGGCCTGACCGGCGTAGTCGCCCACGGCCACGGTCCTGCCGGCGGCGTCCAAGGGGCACGCGCCCGCGACCCAGATCGACCGCAGCGGCGCGTCGGCGGAGGCCGCGTACACGTACTCCACCGGCGCCAGCCGATCGTTGCGGATGAGCCGAACGCCTGTACTCATGGACGCCCCTCGTAGACATTTAGCTGGATGCAAACCGATCGTCCCGGATCGCCGTCTTGTCTTGTGCCACACCAGCCCAAGGAGCCTCAGTGCGCGTCCTCCCCCTCGCCACCGCCGCGATCTTCCTGTACGCCTCCGCCCCGGCGGCTCACGGGGCCGTCAGCGTCGTGGCGTACGAGTGCACCGTCACCGCCACCGGAGAGACCCAGGAGGTGAGCATCGACGTCGAGCTCACCGTGCCCGAGCAGGCTCCCGTGGACGAGCAGATGACGATCGGCTGGCAGGGCACCTACGTCCCGGGGGCCGAGCTGGTCGCCCCTGACACGGGACTGGAGGGCGAGATCAGCATGTACGCCTATGCGGGGATCAGCGGCATCGACGGCCTGACCTCGGCCACCGGCGTCGCCCGGCTCGGCACGATCGTCGCCGGAGATCCCGTTCCACTCCCGGAGACGGCGGTGAACCTGCTGACGACACCGGGCACGCCGGGCTCCGGCACGGTGCACGCGGCCTCCGTCAACTTCGGCACGAGCCCTCAGGAGCGGCTGATCGAGTGCGAGATCGCGGACACGGCCTCCCGGACGGAGTATCCGCTCACCGTCGTCGGCGCCGACGGCTCCCCCACTCCGGACACCTCGGACTCGGAGACGCCGGAGACCGACGACACGGAGGACACAGAGGACACAGGGGACACGGACGCCACCGACACCCCGGAGCCCGAGGATACCGAGGAGACGGAGGACACCGAGAGCCCGGAGCGCTCCGAGACCCCATCGGGCGGCGCCGCCACGGGAGCCGGCGGCAGCGCGGGACCCGACGGCCGGGTGCTCCTCGCCACCGGCCTCCTGATCACCACCGCCGCCGTCACCGGCCTGGCCCTGCGCCGGCCGCGCCCGCGTTCCTAGCCGTTCCGCCCGTACCTCTCCATCTCCTTGACGAACGAGGTGTGCGCCTCCTCCAGCCGGCGTTCCATCGCCGCGAAGGCGGCCTCGTCCACGACCTCGTCCACCCCCGCGCCCGCCAGCAGCTCACCGGCCTGCCGCGCGCAGTCGTCCTGGGCGGCGTTGACGGCGCGCAGCAGCTCGTCTGCCAGGTCCTGGCTGGCCAGGCGCATCACGCGCGGGTTCAGCTCGATCTTGTCGATGCGGCCGGAGCTGTCGGCGGTCACCACGATGTGGCCGTCGGCGGCCGTGCCGCTGCCCCGCACGGCGGCGAGCCGCTCCTGGACGTCGGCGAGCCGGGCCAGCGTCCGCTCGGCCTCCCGGCCGACGCGTTCGAGGTCGTCCGGGCCGATGGAGCCGGGATCGAGCAACATCATTCACCTCAAGCGTTCACTCTGGACTCGGACAAAATACGGGATACTCTCATCTCACGTTTATCACCAGTTTCACCGCTCGCCATCGGGTGGCCAAGGGGAGGGGCCATGGCCCAGGACATTCACGTCACTTCCAAAACCATCGCCGACATCCAGCGCAACCTCCGCGAGTACGTCATCCCGGGCCTCGAACGGCTCAAGACCTCCGTGGACAGCACCGCCGTCCCCTTTCCCGGGTTCGGCACCCTGGGCGTCGTCCTGATCGGCAAGTACGACGGCATCCGCGACGACGTGCGCGCCCACGCCACCGAGGCCATCGACACCATCGAGAAGTGGATCGACGCCCTCGAGACCATCAAGAAGAACTGGCGGGCCGCCGAGGACGCCAGCACCGTCGTCTACCAGTGACCGGCGACAGGAGGACCTGACCCGATGCCGTACGCCATGCTCCACGCCAAGGCCGCCCTCGACGAGCTCAAACTGGCCGCGAGGTCGGCCCCCGGCATCATGGTCGGCGTGACCATCGCGACGACCGCGCTGGCGAACGTCCAGGGCATGGGCGAGGCCAAGTCGAACTGGAACTCCCTGGCCAAGGCCCTGGAGGTGGAGTATCCCGGGCTCGTCGGCAACGCCGTCTTCCTGTCGCGGTCCGGCTGGATCGCCGACGACCGGGAGGCGTTCCTCGACGCCGCGTCGGTCTTCTCCGGCGACCTGCAGAAGCTCAGCGGCCTCTGCTACACCATGGAGGGCCAGGTCGACCAGGTGCGCGACGCCTACGCCGTCTACTGGATGGAGATCGGCGTGCTGGCCGCGACCGTGGTCGGCTACGTCGTGGCCTGCCAGGCGATGAGGATGACCCCCCACCTGCGGGCGCCCGGCGAGGTGCTGCTGCAGCGCCTCACCATGCTGACCAACGCGATGATCGCCAAGAAGACCCAGTTCCTGTACGGGTTCCTCGCGGTCGCGGGCGGCACGCTGGCGACCAGCGCCCAGTCGATGGGCCAGCTCTTCAGCGTCCAGCCCACGGGGAGCGCCGCCATCGATTTCGAACGCGCCGTCATCAACACCGCCCCGCCCTCCCTCTACATCGCTCCGAAGCGGGAGGAGCCGGCCACCCCCGCGCCCGAGGGTGCCTCCGCCGAGTGAGCCGGGTCACACGAGCTGCCGGGTGATCGACGGGTCGGTGATGGCGGTGTCGGCGGCCAGCAGGAACGCCTTCGACAGGATGACCGACAACATGCCGCCGCCCTCCTCGAAGGGCAGGAACACCTCCCCCGCCGCGTGGTCGCGGCCGGGCACGACGCACAGGTACGCGTCGTTCGGCTCCATGAGGATGTTGCCCGACCCCAGGTGGATCTTGTACGTGCGCAGCTCGCCGCACACACGCAGGAACCGCTCGGTCAGCGGCGCGCCCTCCCCGCCACGGAAGCCCGGCGTGTCCACCGGGTGGAAGCGGAGCTCCTCGGCGGCGCAGAACGAGGCCGTGCCCCAGCCGTCGGCGTGCGGGTCGGCGACGACGTACATGCCCCATCGGGCCCGCCAGCCGGACAACTCCTTGACCGCCTCGCCCTGGTCGCCGCCGCACTCGTAGTCCCAGTGGCCGATGGACAGGTCGGTCCAGCCGCGCTGGTTGAGCAGCGCCTTGGCCTGGCCGTAGCGCAGGACGTGACCGGCGAAGCGACGGGAGTGCGTACGCGTGCGCTCCTCGGCGGGCGTGAGCAGGTAGATCTCCCGGAAGGCCTGTTTGAACGGCTGCCGCACCCCCCGTTCGAGCAGGAAGTCGCGCCAGGCCCGCACGTCGCCGGCCGCCTCCCTGATCGGGTGCCACAGCCGCACGGGTGTGTCGGGGTGGGGCTGGATGCGCCGGCCGAGCGGATCGGTCAGCTCCCAGCCGGTCTCGGCCCTGACCGGCAGCCCGGCGGCCCCTTGCAGGATCTGCCAGACGAGGTCGCGTGCGTACAGCCCGGTGACCGGGTGGTCGAGGAAGAACTCGGTGACGTCGCGCCAGCGCCACAGGCGTTCCTCGATCAGCGCCCGCTCCAGCCGGAACCGCTCGGCGGGCAGCGCCTGGCGCAGCTCCTTGCGCGTGGCCTTCAGCCCGGCGAGGAAGACGGTCTTCGACCACTCCTGCCCGTCGTCGGTGACCTGCGCGACCGGGCCCTCCCGGTGGGCGGCCACCATGGCGAGCAGCTCGCGGACGAGCGCGGCGGCCTCGCCGGTGAGCAGCGCACGGGCGGTCTTGAGCCACCTCTCGCTGGGCTTGCTGGAGCGGGCGGTCGTCCAGTGGCGCAGCAGCGGCAGCACTTCGGGGGCGGCCAGCCGCACGGCGTGGTCGCCCGCCATGGCCCGCGCGACGGCGTCGCCCTCCCAGACGGCGGTGCGCACGACTCCGGCCGGTCCGTGCTCGGGCGGCTCGGTCAGCACCTGGTCGAGCTGCCCGTGCAGCGCGTCCCACACCGGCCGGTGGTAGGTCCTGTACCACCACATCCTGCTGTCGAGGAGGCGGCGGCGCTCGGAATGGCCGAGCCGCCGGATGGCCGCCAGCGGGATGCGGTAGAGCTCCTCGTGGTCGGACTGCTTCCAGCAGCATCAGGGAGTCGGCGACCGACCACAGGAAACGCACGTCCTCGATCGTCCACGGCGTGTCGTCCTCCGCGACCGCCCGCACGGTCGCGAGAAAGGTCTCGTCGTAGCGGTGGGCCCTGTCGGCCGGCTGGCCGAGCCGCATCTGCACCCACCGGCCGTAGACCCGCCGCTCCTGCGGATCCACGGCCGGCCGCCGCCCGGCGTCGAACCCGGCGAACAGCTCGCGGGCCGCTTCGTCCAGTTTGTGAACCGGGCTGTCGTACGTCTGCGGGAAGTCCTCGATGACGCCCATCGTCAGCCGCCGACCAGGGGCACGAGCTTGACGAACGACACGACCGGATCGACGGTGAGGTCGATCGTCTCCGACAGGTCGTCGATCTGCCGGTCGCCCACCAGCAGCAGAAACCCGTTGCGCCGGAACGCCGCCTCGGCCAGGTCGGCCTGCCGCTCCCAGTCGATCCGCCGCGCGGCCTTCATCCGGTAGCCGTTCAGCTCCACCTCGGCGTCGACCGGCCGCACCAGCCCACGGAACCGCGCGGCCGGCGCGGCGTTGTAGCGCGCCACCTCCTCCCGCACCCGCAGCCGCACGAGCTCCCGCGCCGAGATGCGCTCGGGTAACCCGGGCAGCGTGAACTCGTCGAGCGGCTTGCCGGTGGCGCTCTCATCCCTGAAGGTGACCGTGGTCATGGGGCTCCTACGTCCGTGGATCAACGTGTCGAGCCATGGATAACAGCCCGCGCCGACAGATTCACAGATCGCCGATCAGCGACGCGGAGCGTCCGGCGCAACCGGCCGTCGTCGATCATCACTGGCCGTCCTCGGGCCCTTCCTGTACGGCGGGGGCACGGCCGGTGTTCTCACGTCCGACCCGTTTCGCCCTGTGCGCCGTCCCATTCCAGGTGGTGACATGAGACACCGCTCCCGTCACCTCGGCCAGAATTTCGGCGGCGACACGGCGGGATCGACCACTTTCAATCGGCTGCTCATCATCGGATCCACCCCCCGCAATGCGATCAGCCGCTGGCCACTGCCTTCTCCAGCAACCCCAGCGCGCCCGGAAGCCCCGCAGCCACCGTCGCGATCATGATTCCCATGCCGGCCAACCCGGAATGCTTGTGCGGGTACTCGATCCGATGCAGACCGGATTCGGCGATCGCGGCGACCTCTCTGGGACGTTGCATCTGCCGACCATCGTTGGTGAGCATGGCGTCGAATCCCTTATCGGCGGCTCGCGGATAGAGCGACTCATCGCGGGTGCCGGACCACCCAGGAAGATCCAAGAGATGGACGATCTCGTGACATAACACGAAGCTTGTCAGGACCTGCTGCAGAGGGCGTGGGACGTTCTCATCCAGCAACAGTCGCACGCTGTTCCCTGGACGGTTCGTAGCTGTCAACGTAGTCGGCGAAATCCGCCGCATCGAGCGCAGCCGTGACGCTCACGCTCGGGTAATAGTCACCGATCCGCTCTGGCGGCACACCATCGCGCAGCAACGCGGCCACCTCGTCGTAGGGCACGCGGGTCCCGTCGATCACGGGAACACCGCCCCGCACCGCCGGATCGACCATCACGTGCTCACGAGGCTTGAGGAGATCCGGAATGTGCCTGCCATCCCGATAGAACGGACGTAGCACGTCCACCAGATCGTGGATGACCACATTGGCCCGTCGATGCACCAGGTCGGTCGCCTGACCGGGCTCCACCAGATAAATGGTCGAGCCATCGGCCACCAGCCGGTAGGCCGACAGGTGCGCACGTTCCTCCAGATCGTCGCGGAGAGTGTCGAGGGCGCGACGGATCCTCTGCAGCGAGGCGTCGTTACGGAGCTTCACGCACGTACGTAGCGCGATCAGGTCGCGAAAGGAGTAGAGCACCGGCCGGGTCACGGAGATTTCCGGAACCAGCACGGCACCGCGTTCAGTGGCCTTACGCCAATGGGCCAGCTGACGAAGCGTGGCTCCCGACAACGCCGCCGCCAGTTTGGGCGTGTAGGACACCCCGCTTCACCTCCTCTCATGCACCGAGAAGCTTCATCATCGCAAACGTCTCCGTCTTCCACTGGTCTTTCCCACGACGACCATGTCACTGGCACGTGCCCGCCACGGCGGCTACGGCGTTGTCAGCAGCGATCAGCGTGGTCATCGTGCCCCGCAGAGAACCTTCGGTCATGAGAGGAACAGAGCCGAAGATCGATCGTCGCTCGATGCCGGCGCCTCGTCACCGACTCCCCTCCGTACCGTCAATTGCCGGACCTGTGCGGCCCCGAGCACCTACTGGGCCGACGTAGACCGCCCCGGCGACCGGCGCGCGCCTGCCTCAGTCGAGGATCACGTACGGCTCCGGCGGCTCGCCCGGGAAGACCAGGGGTGCGTAGGGGACCGGGTTCTCGACCACCGGGATCGGCAGGTTCGACGGGATCAGGCGGTCCGCCACCACGTCGCCGTGGCGGTCGACGGTGCCGAAGCAGTAGCCCAGCTCGCGGGCGGCGTCGATGAGCAGGGCGAGGGCACCGTTCGTGCCGGGGCCGGCCGGGGTGTCGTACGGGCCGTCGTGCAGCGAGATGATCGCGCCCGGCCGCAGTTGCGCGACGAGCGCGTCGCTGATCTGCTGCGGCGTGCGCTCCGGCACCCAGTCGTCGGTGCCGATGCGGGTCATGTAGGCGGTGTAGCCCATGTCCGCGATGATCTGCAGGACCTGCGCGTTCGCGGCGCCGAACGGCGGGCGGATGCCCTGGAACGAGATCGGCGCTCCCGCGGCGGCGAACGCCGCCTCAGCGGCCAGGATCTCCCGGCGGACGCCGTCGGGGCCTTCGGCGGCCAGCACCTGGTTGAGGTTCGCGTGGCTGTGGGTGTGGTTGAGCAGTTCGTGCCCTTCGGCCAGCTGGAACCTGGCGAACTGCGGGTTGGCCGCGACCCTGGTGCCGGTGTCCATGAACACGCCGGTCACCTGCTTGTCGCGCAGGATCCGCAGCGTCTCCGTCCGGTAGTGCGACGGCCCGTCGTCGAACTGTATGGCCAGCCGGCGGTCGCAGGTGTTGGGGACGGACGTGTCGCGCGGGCCGCCGACGTGGGTGCGGGCGGCGGCCGCGACGACGCGGTCCCGGTCCGGGCCGCTGAGCAGGCCGGCCTCGGCGAACGCGTCGGCGGCGGCGCGGGCGGCCGACACGAAGGCGCCGTGGGTGGCGAACGGCTCCCGTTCCCAGATCCGGTCCAGCAGCGTGCAGCCGTCGGGGCCCTGCGGGTTGCGGATGCCGGTGTCCACGCGCGGCGGCCCGAACCAGACCGTCTCCTCAGGCGACCACCCGTTCGGGCAGGCGTCGGAGGCGGCTCCCGTGCCGAGGGACCTTGAGCTCACGCCCGTGGCTGCGGGGCTGTCGGACGCGGCATTGACGGCGGTCGCTGCTGTCGTGGTCGCGGCCGGGGTGACCGGCGTGGGGGTGATGATCCGGTACGGCTCCGGCGGTGTCCCGCCGCCGAACAGCAAAGGCAGGTACGGCACCGCGTTGACGACCGACGGGATCGGCTCACCGCTGGAGACGTACCGGTCGGCGACGATCGCGCCGGTGCTGTCGAACGTGCCGAAGCACAGCCCGGCCGCCCGGATGTCGTCGATGATCAGCGGCAGCGCCTTCATCAGCTCCGGACCGGCCACGGTGTCGATGGGGCCGTCGTGCAGGAAGATGTTCCGCCGCCCGTCGGCGATGCCCGCGGCCACGTCGGCCCGCAACTGCTCGGCCGGCCGGTCCGGCAGCCAGTCCGCCGCGTCGATGTCACCGCTGACGACCGTGAACCCCAGCCGCTCCAGCTCGGCCCTGACCTGCGCGTTCGCCGCCAGGAACGGCGGCCGCATGCCGGCGAACGGCCGTTCGACGCCCGCCCGGTCCAGCGCCTCCTCCGTGGTGCGCATCTCGGTCCGGAGCCTCGGCACGGTGACCTGGTTGAGGTTGGGATGCTCGTAGGTGTGGTTGAGCACGAGGTGCCCCTCGCGCCGCTCGAACGCCGGCAGTCGCGGGTTGGCGTCGATGCGCATGCCCACGTCGAAGAACGTCGCGGTGACCTGCTTCTCGCGCAGGATCTCCAGGGTCCGCGAACGGTAGAACGACGGCCCGTCGTCGAACGTCAGGGCCACCCGATCGGTGCAGGTGTTGGGGACCGAGTCGTCGGCCGGCCCGCCGACGTCCGACCGCGCCGCGGCCGATCGGATGGCAGCCGCCTCGCGCGCGTCGAGCAGGCCGAGGTCGCCGAACTCGCGCGTGGCACGGGCGACGGTGGCGACGAACTCGCCATGGGTGGCGAACGGCTCCTCCTGCCAGACGACGTCGAGCAGCGTGCAACCGTCGTCCCGCCCGGGGTTGGGGATGCCGGTGTCGATGCGCGGCGGCCCGAACCAGACCGTGGCCTCGGTGGACCACCCACCCGGACAGGCGTCCGCCGAGGCGCCCGCCGAATCCGAGCCACCTAAGGTGCCTGGCGACTCCGCTCCCGGTAAGCCACTCAACGGTCCCGCGCCGGACGCCACCGTGGGCGGGCCCGCGGCGGCGCCGGGTGCGGCCACCACGGTCCCGAGCAGCGCGGTCACCAGCGCCAGCGCTCCCGCCGTCACCGATCGTCCTGTCACCGTCCTGGCCATGGCCCCTCCTTCGGGGGTCGAGGGCATGCCGAACGAGAGATCCACTCACGGCGACGCGAAACGCCGAGCAGATCGCTGATCTCTGTGAACGTACCTGCGACCGGTGGTCACCGGAACCCTTGGGTGACAGACTTTTTCATCAAGGTGATTGAAAACTTCCCGATGGGTCACCCCGCGACGGCGGCGGCCAGCGCTCCGGCGACCGCCGCGCGTGGCCCGAACGTACTGGCCCTGACCTGCAGCGACTCCCCCTCGGTGACGGCCAGCCAGCGCCGGGTGGCGGCCAGCGTCTCCGGCCGCGACCCGATCCCCCCGCCCAGCACGAACGTCGCCGGATCGACGATCGCCCGCACCGCCCGCAGCGCCAGCGCCAGCATCCGGCCCAGCTCGTCCAGCACCTGCGCCGCCGCCCCGTCACCACTCGCCGCGGCCGCGAAGACCTCCGGCGCGGGGCGCCCGCTCCCGGCCAGCTGCTGGTAGCGGCGCTCGATGCCACGCCCGCTGACCTGCTGCTCCAGCGGCCCGTGCACGAGGTTGGCCGGGTCGAACGGGTCCGCGCCGAACGGCAGGTCGGCCACCTCGCCCGCCAGCCCGCGACTGCCCGCGTACATCCGGCCGCCGAGCACCAGGCCGAGCCCGACCCCCGTGCCGACCGCGACGAACGCGAGGTCGCCCTCCCCCGGCCGCCAGACGTGCTCGCCCCAGGCGGCGAGGTTGGCGTCGTTGTGCACGAGCGGCCGGACGCCGAGGCGGGCCTCGAGGTCGGCGAGCACGTTCATCCGGTCCCAACCCGGGATGTTGGGCGCGTGACCCACGGCGCCGCTGACCGGATCGGGGGCGCCGGGACAGCCGACGGCCACCCGCGGCGGCCGCTTCCCGCCGCCCGCGTCCGCCGTCAGCGACGTCACCAGGCGGGCGATCTGGCCGGTCACGGCGGTGCCGCCGCGCGGATCCGTGCGTTCGGCGCGATCCAGCAGCCGGTGCCCGGCGGGATCGTAGAGCACGGCGTGCAGCTTGGTCCCGCCCAGATCGACCCCGACGACCGGCTCGGCCGCGCCTGCCGCGACCGCCTCGCCGGCGGCCGTGCCGACGCCGCCCGACGGCAGCCAGCCGGCCTCGGCCAGCGCCCGGCGCAGGGGTCCGGCCGTGCCGGTACGGTCGGTTCCTGGCATCACCACGGGCTGCGTCTCCAGTCTTGAGCGGGATCCCGTTCGAGCGGGCCGGGACGAGTACAGTATCAGCCTGATAGAAAACTCCAGGGAGCACCAATGTCCGGTCCGACCTCCTCGACGGCCAACGCCGGCACCGTCTCGCGGGTGAACCAGACCGCGATCCTCGACGTGCTGCGCCGTCACGGGCCGCTGTCGCGGCAGGAGATCGGCGCCCGTACGGGGCTCAGCGCCGCGACCGTGAACCGGCTGGCCGGCCAGCTGCTGCGCAAGGGCCTGGTCGTGACCGACGGGCACCAGCCGTCCACCGGCGGGCGGCCCTCGATCCTGCTGCGCTACAGCGGCCGGGCGCACCTGGTGTCCGTCGTCCACGTGGGCGCCACCCGCACCGAGGGCGCGCTGGTCGACTTCGACGGCACCATCGTCCACCGCGTCCGGCCGCCGATGGTCCCCGGAGTGCTGCACGCCGCCGACCGCGCGACCATCCGCCTGGAGGAGGCGCTCTCCGTCGTCACCGAGCTGGGCGCCGCCGCCGCCGAGCGGGGCCAGCCCAGCCAGGCCGTCGGGGTCGCCGTCCCCGGCGTCGTCGACGGCGCCGAGGGCCGCGTGACCTGGGCGCCCGCGCTCGACTGGCGCGAGGTGCCGGTCGGCTCGGTGCTGCACGACCGCACCGGCCTGCCCGTCGTGGTCGAGAACGACGCCAACCTGCTGGCCGTCGGCGAGCACCGCCGGGGCGCCGGCCAGGGTGTGCAGGACCTCGTCGCCGTGGTGCTCGGCACCGGCATCGGCGTCGGCATCGTCACCGGCGGCCGGCTGCACCGCGGCTCGCGCGCGGCGGCCGGCGAGATCGGCTACATGCTGATGGAGCGCTCGTCGCTGACCCGGTTCTTCCCCGGCTTCGGCGACCTGGAGAGCCGCGTCGGCTCCGCCGGGCTGACCCGGCAGGCCCGCGAGCGCGGCATCGTCGCGCCGGCCGACCGGCCGCTCACCGCCGCCGACGTGTTCGACCTGGTCAGGAACGGCAGCGCCGAGGCGCGGGCGCTGCTGGAGGAGACGCTCGACCACGTCGCGCTGGCCGTCGCCAACCTGTGCACCGTGCTGGACCCGGAGCTGGTCATCGTCGGCGGCGAGATGGGCGGCGCGGCCGACCTCATCACGCCCGGCCTGCGCGACCGGCTCGTCGGCCGGATCCCGCACGTGCCGCGGATGGCCGCCTCCGCGCTGGGCGACGACGCCGCGATCGTCGGCGCCGCGGAGCTGGCCGCGCGCCTGGTGAGCGACTTCGCCTACGTCCAGGCCACCCCCTGACACGACCGCTCGCCCGGCGGGAAAGCCGGTGGAAGGCCGACGGGAAAGCCGGAAGGCGCCGAAAAGGACGCCGCCAACGGTAGACGGCAGCCCCGGCCGTGGGGCACCATTGGGCCACTTATTGCTCGTGCTGGATGAAAAGTTCGCCGAGAAAGGGTGTGGTCCCGATGCCGAGACCGAGTCGAAGGTGGCGTGCGGGTGCCGCGGCCGGCGCCTTGGCGGTGCTCCTGGCGGCCTGCAGCTCGGGCGACGGCGGCACCGGCGGGGGTGGTGGCGGCGAGGGCGCGTCGAGGCCGTTCACCATCGGGCTGAGCAACGGCTTCGTCGGCAGCGAGTGGCGCACCCAGATGGTCGACGGCGTGGAGGCCGCGTTCGCCGAGTACAAGAACGAGAGCGTCGTGGACGAGCTGGTCGTCGAGAGCGCCGACACCGACGTCAACGGCCAGATCCAGCAGATCCGCAACCTCATCAACCGCGACGTCGACGCGATCATCGTGAACCCGAACTCCGAGACCGCCCTCGACGCCGTCTTCCGCGAGGCGTCCCAGCAGGGCATCGAGGTGTTCGCCATCGACCAGGCGGTCACCTCCCAGGACGTCACGAACGTCGTCATCGACCAGGCCGAATGGGCCCGCATCTCCGCCGAGTGGCTGGCCGGGCAGGTCGGCAGGGGCGGCGACATCGTCGTCGTCAACGGCATCGCCGGCCACCCGGCCAACGAGATGCGCTGGGAGGCCGCCCAGAAGGTCTTCACCGACGCGGGCGTCAACGTGCTCAGCGTCGCCGACGGGAACTGGGACCAGGCCACCGGTCAGCAGGTCATGACGAACCTGCTGGCCACCTACCCCGACGTCGACGGCGTCTGGACGCAGGACGGCATGGCGCAGGGCGTGTTCCGCGCCGTCCAGGCGGCCGGCCGGCTGGACCAGATCAAGATCTCCGGCGAGGCCCGGGTCGGCTTCATGCGGCTGTGGAACGAGGCCCGCGCCGACGGCTTCGAGAGCATCGGCGTGGTGAACCCGCCCGGCGGCGCCGTCTCCGCGCTGCACATGGCCGTCAACGTGCTCGACGGCCGGCAGTTCGCCTCCGGGCGCATGAACGGCAACACCGTCCACGTCCCGATCCCGTACACCGTGGACGAGAGCAACTTCGAGGAGCACTGGGGCAGGGTCAGCGGCGAGAACGACGCCTACAGCCTGGACGGCTCGCTGACCCGCGACGAGGCCGCGGCCTTCTTCCAATGAGCGCGCTGCTGGAGATGACCGGCGTCCGCAAGCGGTACGGCGGCGTCCAGGCGCTCGACGGGGCGAGCCTCACCGCGCTGCGCGGTGAGGTGCACGCCCTGCTCGGCCCGAACGGCTCCGGCAAGAGCACCCTGGACAAGACACTGGCCGGCACGGTCGTCCCCGACTCCGGCGAGATCCGGATCGACGGCGCCCAGGCCCGCATCGGCGGCCCGCGTGACGCGCACGCGCTCGGCGTCGCCGCCGTCTACCAGCAGCTGAGCATCGTCGGCGACCTGACGGTGACCCAGAATGTGGTGCTCGGGCTGGAGCCGGCGCGCCGGTCGGGGTTCCTCGACCACCGCGCCGCCCGCGACCGCGCCGCAACGGCCCTGGAACGGTTCGCCGCCGCCTTCTCCGGCCGCCTGCCCCTGGACCGCCCGGCCGCCTCCCTCCGCCCCGGCGAACAGCAGATCGTCGAGGTCGCGAAGGCCCTGGCCCGCGACCCCCGGATCCTCGTGCTGGACGAGGCCACCGCGTCCCTGCACAAGGAGCAGGTCGAGGTGCTGTTCGAGGTGGTCCGCGAGTTGCGCGCGGCCGGTGTGCTGGTGGTCTTCACCTCACACCGGCTGGACGAGGTCTTCGCCCTCTGCGACCGCGCCACCGTCCTGCGCAACGGCCGCACCGTCGCCACCGTCGACCTCTCCTCCACCAGCGAGGACGCCCTGGTCCGCCTGATGGTCGCCGCCCCTCGTCCCGAGCCCGCGAGCCCGCCCGAGGCGCCGCACCGAGCATCCGCCGGAACGAGTGCCGCCGCGCACGGAGCCCGGGAAGCGCCGGTCCGCGGCGGCACGGCGGAGCCGGGGGCGGTGGCCCTGGAGGTGCGTGGGCTCACCACCGACCGGCTGCGCGACGTCGACTTCACCGTCCGCGCCGGTGAGGTGCTGGGACTCGGCGGGCTGCAGGGGCAGGGCCAGTCCGAGCTGCTGCTGGCGCTGTTCGGCGCCGCCCGGATCACCGCCGGGGACGTGCTGCTGGACGGCGAGGCGCTGCCGCTGACCTCCCCGGCCAGGGCGGCCCGCGCGGGGGTCGCCCTGGTGCCCGGCGACCGGGCGCGGCAGGGCATGTTCGCCTCCCGTCCGATCCAGGAGAACCTCTCACTGGCCAGCATGCGCCGCCGAGCCCGGATGAAGCTCGCGCTCAGCGCGCCGGCCGAGCGGCGCGCCGCCCGATCGATGGTCGAACGGCTCGGCATCAAGATCGGCTCGCTGAACGATCCGGTGGCCACCCTGTCGGGCGGCAACCAGCAGAAGGTCGTCATCGGCAAGTGGCTGCTCGACCGGCCACGGGTCGTCCTGCTCGACGACCCCGCCAAGGGCGTCGACGTGGCCGCGAAGGAGGAGATCTACGCGATCATCCGCGGCCTCGCCGCCGAGGGCGCCGTCGTCATCCTCAACTCCAGCGACAACCGTGAGCTGACCGAACTGAGCGACCGCGTCCTGGTGCTGTTCGAGGGGGCCGTCGCCGAGGAGCTGACCGCGGCGGCGATCACCGAGAACCGGCTGGTGTCCAGCGCGCTGCGCCTCGCCCCAGGAGAAACCCTGTGAACACCCCGACCCTGCCGCCGAAGCCCGGCCCGCGCAGCGCCCGGCCGCCTGGCATACGACCGGTCGGCACACGACCGACCGGCACACGACCGATCGGCACCGAACCGCCCGCCACCCCCGCGGTGGGAGGAGCCCTGTGAGGGGGCTCTTCCCCGGGGTGCGGTTGCCGGGGGTGCAGTTGTCGGGGGCCGCGACGGTGGCGATGTTGGTCGTCGCGGTGGTCGTCAACTCGGCGTTGCAGCCCAACTTCTGGAGCGGCTACGCGCTGACGTCGAACTTCGCGACGTTCGTGCCGCTGGTCGCGATCGCCGTCGGCCAGACGGTCGTCGTGTTGAGCGGCGGCATCGACCTCTCGCTCGGCGCGCAGGTCACGCTGGCGAGCGTCGTCGCCGTCCGGATCGTCGACGGGCAGCTCGACCGGCTCCCGCAGGCCGTGGCCGCCGCGCTCGGCGTCGGGCTGGTCTGCGGCGCGCTGAACGGGCTGGTGGTCGCCCTCGTACGGCTGCAGCCGATCGTCGCGACGTTCGCGACCAGCTTCGTCTTCTCGGGGCTGGCGCTGGTGGTGCTGCCGACGCCGGGCGGCTCGGTGCCGCTCGAGGTGACGACCGCCTACCGTGCCGCCGTGCTCGGGGTGCCGGTCGCGCTGCTGGCGATCCTCGGCCTCGCGCTGCTGTGGTGGGTGCTGCGCCGGCACCGCGTGCTGCGGCACGTCTACGCCGTCGGCGGCGACCCCGAGGCCGCGTACGCCTCGCTGGTGCCGGTCGCGCGGACGCGGATCTCCGCGTACGTGCTGGGCGGGTTGTTCGCGGCGCTGGCGGCGCTGGCGGTGCTGGCCAACACCGGCTCCGGCGACCCGTTCGTCGGCAACGAGTTGACCCTCGCGTCGGTCGCAGCGGTGGTGATCGGCGGGACGTCGCTGGCCGGCGGGCGCGGCGGCGCGGGCGGGTCGATCCTCGGCGCCATCGTGCTGGCGCTGGTCACGAACATCGTGTTCTTCGCCGACGTGCCGACGACGTACCGGCAGCTCGTCAACGGCGCCGTGATCATCCTGGCGCTGGCCCTGGCCGGCATCCCGGCGTTGCAGAAGAGGAGGCCGGCGGCATGAGCGCACCGACCGTGGAGACACCGCGCCGCGCCCTCGCCTGGCGGCCGGGGCCGGTGGCGCTGGCCGGCGCGGTCGCCGTCGTCCTGGTGATCGCCGGCGAGCTCGTCTCGCCCGGGTTCGCCGGGTACGGCCAGCTGGTCAACCTCATGCGGGTGGCGGCGTTCCTCGGCGTCATCGCGATCGGCCAGACCATCGTGATCATCGCGGGCGGCGGCGGCGTCGACCTGTCGGTGGGCAAGGTGGCGACGTTCGCGGCCATCATCGGGTCGCGGGTGATGGCGGGCGACGACGCGAACATCGTGCCGGCCGTGGCCCTGGCGCTGCTGGTCTCGGCCGGGATCGGGCTGGTCAACGGCCTCGGCGTCACGCTGCTGCGCATCCCGCCGTTCGTCATGACGCTGGGCATGATCGGCGTGGTGCAGGGGCTGATCCTCGCCTACACCGGCGGCCAGGCCAGCGGCCGGGCCGCGCCGGCGCTGACGTCGCTGGTCAACGGCCGGATCGTGTTCGACCTGCCCGGGCTGCTGTTCCTGTGGCTGCTGCTCGGCCTGCTCGCCGTCTGGCTGCTGCGCCGCACCACGTTCGGCTGGAACCTGTACGCCGTCGGCGCCAACCGCACCGCCGCCGAGCTGACCGGCGTCCGGCCCGGCCGCACGCTGGTCCTGGCGTACGTGCTGTCCGCGACGTTCGCCGGGCTGGCCGGCATCCTGCTGCTCGGCTACACCGAGTCGGTCTTCCTCGACCTCGCCGACCAGTACATGCTGCCGTCGGTGGCGGCCGTCGTCATCGGCGGGACGCTGCTGGCCGGCGGCATCGGCGGCTACGCCGGCACCGCGGTCGGCGCGATCGTGCTGACCGTCCTTCAGGGTCTGCTCACCACGCTGGACATCGGCGGCGCCTGGCGCACCGTCGTCAACGGCGTCGTCCTGCTCGTCCTGCTGTCGCTCTACGGGCGGCAGCGACGCCTTCGGAGTTAGGGGTTGCGCATGGAGAACAGCGAGCGGCTCGGCGTCGGCATCGTCGGCGCCGGATTCATGGCGAACTTCCACGTCACCTCGTGGACCGGCGTCCGCGACGCCGACGTCGTCGCCGTCCAGAGCCCGCGGGCGGAGAGCGCGCAGGCGCTGGCCGACCACTGCCGCGAGCTGCGGGTCGGCGACGCGCGCGCCTACACCGACCTGCGCGAGCTGGTCCGCGACCCGCGGGTCGACGCCGTGTGGGTGGTGGCGCCGAACCACGCCCGGCTGGCCGTCATCGAGACGATCGCCCAGGAGGTCATGTCCGGGCGCGCGTCGCTCGTCGGCGTCGCCGTCGAGAAGCCGCTCGGCCGCACCCTCGCCGAGGCCCGCCGGCTGCTGGAGCTGGTCGAGCGCGCGGGGCTGCGGCACGCTTACCTGGAGAACCAGGTGTACGCGCCCGCCGTCACCCGCGGCCACGAGCTGGTCTGGGCCCGGGGCGCCGCGGCGGCCGGCTCGCCGTACCTGGCCCGCTGCGCCGAGGAGCACAGCGGCCCGCACGCCGCCTGGTTCTGGGACGGCACGCGGCAGGGCGGCGGCGTGCTCAGCGACATGATGTGCCACTCGATCGAGGCCGGCCGCTACCTGCTGACGCCGCCCGGCGCGGACCAGTCGGACTGGCTCACCCCGGTGGCGGTGAGCGCGCAGATCGCCTCGCTGAAGTGGTCGCGCAAGCGGCACGCCGCGCAGCTGGCCGAGCGGTTCGGCGGCGCCGTCGACTACACCCGGCGGCCGGCCGAGGACTACGCCCACGCGACCATCACGTTCCGCAACGGCGACGGCGACGAGGCGGTCATCGAGGCGACCACGTCGTGGAGCTACGTCGGCCCGGGGCTGCGGCTGACGTTCGAGCTGCTCGGGCCGGAGTACTCGATGAGCGCGAGCACGCTGAGCACGGAGGCGCAGCTGTTCCTCAGCCGGGAGATCCGCTCGCCCGAGGGCGAGGACCTGGTCGAGAAGCAGGGCGCGGAGCAGGGGCTGCTCCCGGTCGTCTCCGACGAGGCCATGACGTACGGCTACACGACGGAGAACCGGGTGGTGACCGCGGACTTCCTGGCCGGGCGGCAGCCGCGGGAGAGCCTGAAGCACGGGGTCGAGGTGACCGAGCTGATGATGGCCGCGTACCTCTCGGCCGAGACGGGCCAGACAGTACGCTTCCCGATGACCGGTCTGGATGGGTTCGTGCCGCAGGTGGCGCAGGGGACCTGGCGGCCCGGCCAGGCGTGAGCCGGCGCGCGCGGGAGGAGGGGCCGGTGGAGTACCGCGCGGGGTTCCCGTGCCGGTGGAGCGTCACCGGCGCGGACGGGCAGGGCTGGTATCCGGCGGGGGCCGTCCGCGCGCTCGACGCCCACCTGCGGCCGTACTTCCACGGCGACGACGTGGAGGTCGTCGTGCCGGCCGAGCCTCTGACGGTGTCTGTGACGCGCGGCATGGAGTACGGCACGGCCACCGTGCAGGTCACGCCCGCGCCCGGAGAGGTCCAGACGGTCGAGCTGACGCCCGAGCGGATCTACGACGCGGCCGCCCGCGGCTGGTACGGCGGCGACCTGCACGTCCACCTCAACTGGATGGGCGACGCGCCCGCCACCCCCGACCGTGCCGCCGCCGCCCAGCTCGGCGAGGACCTGCACGTCCTCAACCTGGTCGCGGGCAACGTGGCGGGCGAACGCGTCTACGACCGGGAACTCCTCGAAGAGTGGGCAGGGCGGGACCTGCCGTGGTCGGACGGACGCCACGTCGCCCGGGTCGGCGTCGAATACCGCAACGACCTGCTCGGACACGTCACCGCCTTCGGCCTCGCCGGCACGCCCACGCACTTCCACAGCGGTTTCGGCCTCAGCGCCGACGCCCACCCCGACAGCACCCCGCTGACGGAGCTGCGCGGGCTCGGCGGGATCACGGGGTACGGCCATCCGTTCCACACCGACCTGAGCGACACCGACCCGCCCGAGCGGACCGTCGCGGCCGGCCGCAACTGCTCGGCCAGGGAGATCGTGGTGGACGCCGCGCTGGGCCTCATCGACGGCCTGGACGTGCTCGACGAGCAGACGGCGGGCATGAACGGTCAGCCGGGCGTTACGGTGGGACATGAAGCCTCCGTGCGGTGCAGATTCGACACCTTCACCACATCGGAGGCTTCTCCATTGATCAAGTCCCTCTGTTAACAACGCTCGTGGTCACTACACCCAGACGTGTCAGGGCCGGCCTCCGTCATGGAGGCCGGCCCTGGTCGGACGGGCTGTGCCCGCGGGTCAGGTCATCCGGTTAGTCGTCCGCGCAGTTGACCCACGGCCTGAAGGTGGCGGTCCCCGGTCCCGTGGCCGGCACGTTGACGGCCACCAGCCACTCCCCCGAGCTCAGCTGATCGGCGCGGGTGACGGCGATGTTGCCGTGATCGGCGGCGGCGCCCCGGATGGTGTAGCCGAAGCCTCTCGCGCCCGCCGGGCAGCTGATCCGGTAGGTCGACTCACCGGGAGGCGGGGCGACCGCGGCGCCGGTGGACGGGAGCTTCTGGACGGACGAACGAACCATCGGCGCCTGCTGAGCCGCGGGGTCTTGCGGAGCGGCGGACCCGGTGGCGTCCGGGGCTTCTTGCGCCGGTCCGGTAACGCCTTCAGGACCGGTCGGCCCTTCGGACCCGGTCGTTCCGGGCTGAGGCTGAGCGGGCTCACCGGGCTGAGCAGGCTGACCGGGCTGACCGGGCTGTCCGGGTTCGCCGGGCTGGACGAGCTTGCCCGGCTCAGCAGGCTGGCCGGGCTGAGCGGGCTCGCCGGGCTGGCCAGGCTGGACGGGCTTGCCGGGCTGGGTGGACTGGTCGGGCTGCACCGGTGGTGGTGCGCAGGACACGGCCGCGGAGAGCCCGGCGTGCCGGCCTTCGACATTGTGGTGATTCGCGCATTGCGCGGAGCTGGACAGGGCGCTGGAGAACGGCGTGGCGGGCGCGAAGGTCAACAGCGCCGCCAGCGCGTGAGCGACTACTTCCATGAAGCCAGCCTGCGCGCCGACCCGCGAAACGATCTTGGATGACGCGCAACCAGACGGTAATCAGCGTTCTAAGAACATATAACCCGTTGTGCGCACGCACGCCCGATTACACACACCGGCTGAATGCGGCGACAAGAAGAATGCGACAAGGGCCCGGCAATCACCCCACCAAGCCCCGACAATGCCGGCCCCGCCGCTCACCAACGACACGTACGGCGCGATATACGGTATCGCCCGATCGCTCGGCCGGCAGACGGGGGTCCGATGAGCGCGAACACCACCTTGCGTTCTCACACGCGAATTCCGCGAGAAAGAGAGCTCGAGAAGGCAGGGATATTCGGCAGGCATCGCCGGGCATGGCTGCTGGCCGCCGGTTGGCTCGCCCAGGTGGCCTTCCGCCTGCTGCTGTCGGCGCACTCGACCACCCCGCTCCTCGTCCCCCCGGCCTTCTGGCTGAGCGACGATCCGGCGACGAGTCACCGCATCGCGCTCGCCGTCAACGCGGTGATCAGTTCGGCCCTGCTGATCCTCGCTTACGCCGCGCTGCGCCGGCTGGGCCTGTCGAACGGCCCGGCCCATCTGGCCGGGCACCTCATCGCCCTGCTCCCCCTGATCGTGTATTACTCGGGTTTCGCGCTCACCGACGCGGTGCTCCCGGTCGTCGTCCTGGCCTGGTTGTTCGCGATCCACGAATCGCTTTCTCGGAAAAACAGCCGCGCGTACGAAACAGCCTCCAGCGGCATCGCCGTCATCGCTTTCTCCATGGATTCACGGGGTTATCTCATCGCCCTCGTCCAGGCGGCCTTTCTGTGCGTGTTGGCGGTGCGGCGCTCACGCGTGCCGATATTCGCGGGAGGAACGCTGCTCGCCGGCGTGTTCGCCGCCTGGACGACGAACGGCCTGCCGGCCGCCCGCCGAGACACGCTCCCCCTCGGCGATCAGTTGCTCACCCGCCTGACGACGCTCGACGGGCTGGCCTGGACGTTCGGCCTGAGCGCCGGGAAGCTCTGGTATCTGTCCGTCGCCACCTGGGGGCTGGGCGGCGTGGGGCTGATCGTGCTCGCCGCCCTGGCGTTCCGGCGCGGCGGGGCGGAGCCGCTGCGCACGCTCGCCGTGATCGTCCTGGTCACCGTGGCGGGCATCGCCCTGGCCACCTCCGCCGCCGCGCCGGACGACGGCACCGTGGCCGGCTTCGCCTACGGCCGCCCGCTGGCGTGCATGGCGGCGCCGCTGATGATCGCCGCCCTGGTGTTCGCCGTGCGGGCCCGCCCGGACCCGCAACTCCGGACGGTGCTCGGGGCGGTGCTGCTGACCTGTCTCGCCGCCGCCGGGACGCAGCTCTACGCGGGCGAGCGCCTGTGGACGGCCTCCTACACACCGTTCGACTTCCCCGAGATCGGCTTCCTCGTCGCGGACCGGAGCAACCTGCGGCTGTGGTCCGCGACGTACGCGGCGCTCCTGCTGCTCGCGCTCGCGGCGCTGCTGGTCAGGCTGGGCGGGAAGCTCAGGGTGATCGCCGCCGCCGGGCTCATGACGGTCGAGGCGGCCGCGTCGCTGACGGCGGCCACACAGATCGTCCCGCCGGTCGTGGAAACGACTGAGGGCTCCCCCGCGGTGAGCGGGAAAGCCCTGATCGAAGATCGGGTGCGCCGCCAGGGACTCGAACCCCGGACCCGCTGATTAAGAGTCAGCTGCTCTGACCAACTGAGCTAGCGGCGCTGGCAGGAAGGAATATACCGGTGATCCGCATCCTGGTCGAATCGGAATCCGGCGGACATCACCCGCTAGAATAAAGTTCGGCCCGAACGACAGGAGCATTGATGTTCGACTCCCCCGCCGACGTGACGGAGCGGCTCGCCGCCGTCGACTACCTCTCCGACGACGCCATCTCCACCTCCGTGTTCCTGGCCGCGGCGCTGGGCAAGCCGCTGCTGGTGGAAGGGCCGGCGGGAGTCGGCAAGACCCAGCTCGCCAAGGCCGTGGCACAGGCCACCGGCTCCGACCTCGTCCGCCTGCAGTGCTACGAGGGTCTCGACGAGGCCAGGGCGCTGTACGAGTGGAACTACAAGAAGCAGCTGCTGCGCATCCAGGCCACCAGCGCCGACGACGACATCTTCGGCGAGGAGTTCCTGCTGGAACGGCCCCTGCTCAAGGCCATCAGGGCCGAGAGCCCGACCGTGCTGCTCATCGACGAGATGGACAAGGCCGACATCGAGGTCGAGGGCCTGCTGCTGGAGCTGCTGTCGGACTTCCAGGTGACCATCCCCGAGCTCGGCACCATCGTCGCCAGGCGCCGCCCGTACGTCGTGCTGACCTCCAACGCCACCCGCGAGTTGTCGGAGGCGCTCAAGCGGCGCTGCCTCTACCTGCACATCGAGTACCCGACGCCGGAGCGGGAGCGCGACATCGTGCTCGCCCAGGTGCCGACCATCCGCGCCGACCTCGCCGAGCAACTCGCCCGCACCGTCGCCACGCTGCGCTCGCTGGAGCTGAAGAAGGCCCCGTCGGTGGCCGAGACCGTCGACTGGGCCAACACGCTGCTGGCGCTCGGGCGCGACGACCTCGACGAGGCGACGGTGGCGGGCACGCTCGGCGTCGTGCTCAAGCACTCGTCCGACCAGGAGCGGGCGGTCAAGCAGCTGGGGCTCCCCAGTGCCTGAGACCGGTTCGCTGGTCGACCGGCACGTCGGCTTCGTGCACGCGCTGCGCGAGGCCGGGGTGCCCGTGTCGCTGGCCGAGGGGCTGGACGCCGCGCACGCCCTGCGCGTGATCGAGCTGGCCGACCGCGAGTCGCTGCGGGCCGCCTACGCGGCCACGCTGGTCAAGAAGCCGGCCTACCGGCCGGGCTTCGACGTGCTGTTCGACCTGTGGTTCCCGGCCTCCACGACGGGCCTGGCCACCGCGCGCCCCGACCAAGACCTTGATCCGCGTACGGCGTCCGTCAGCGAGCTGCGCGCCCACCTGGCGGGGCTGCTGACCGAGTCCACCGACCAGGAGCTGCGCGAGTTCGCCCAGGACATGGTGGAGCGCTTCGGCCGCCAGCAGGCGGGCCCCGGGCGGCAGAACTGGTTCTCCTACAGCGTCATGCGCGCCCTGTCGCCGGAGACGCTGATGGCGACCATCCTGCGCGAGGTGCTGCAGGGCCGCGAGCGCGGTGGGCTGGCCGAGAAGACCGTGCGCCAGAGGGTCGAGACCAACCTGCGGCGCTTCGAGGACGCCGTCGCCACCGACGTGCGCCGCCGCATCGCCGAGGACTCCGGGATCGAGCGCATCGCCCGCTCGGCCGTGCGCCCGCCACTCGACCAGATCGACTTCCTCCGCGTCACCAAGGCCGACCTGGCCCGGCTGCGCAAGGAGGTGCATCCGCTGGCCCGGCGGCTGGCCGCCCGCCTGACGATCAAGCACCGCAAGGGCAAGCGCGGGCGGCTCGACTTCCGCAAGACCGTGCGCGCCTCGTTGCAGAGCGGCGGCGTGCCGCTGACCACCCACTTCAGGCCGCCGCGCCCGCACAAGCCGGAGCTGGTGATCCTCTGCGACACCAGCGACTCGGTCTCGTCGTTCGCCCACTTCACGCTGCTCCTCACGTACGCGCTGCGCGAGCAGTTCACGAAGGTGCGGGCGTTCGGCTTCGTCGACACCGTGGACGAGATCACCCGGTTCTTCCAGCCGGGGGCCGACGTCGTGGAGGCCATGACCCGGCTGGTGAACGAGGCCGACATGGTGCGCTTCGGGCGGACGAACTACGGGCACGCGCTGGAGCGCTTCGCCGAGCGCTACGGCGACGCGATCGGCCCGAAGACGTCGCTGCTGATCCTCGGCGACGCCCGCTCCAACTACCAGCCGCCCGCCCTCGACGTGCTCAGGTCGCTGGCGAAGGGCTGCCGGCACACGTACTGGCTCAATCCCGAGCCCCGTCAGCAGTGGGACACCGGCGACTCGGTCGCGAGCGACTACGGGACGGTCGTCCCGATGTACGAGTGCCGCAACGTCGCCCAGCTGAGCGCGTTCATCGAGACCCTCGCCTGAGCCTCAGACGCGCTGCAGCTCCCTCGCGGCGGTGCGGGCGAGCAGCTCGATCTGCTCGGCGGTGAGCACGTCGCGGTCGGCGGCCTTGATCAGCCTGGCCGCCGACCGGGGCCGCAGCAGAGTCAGGCCCTCGGCCCGGACGATCCCGCCGCGCCTCGGCAGCACCCCGCAGTGCACCGCCAGCAGGGGCGTGATCGACACCGCGACGCCGGCCTCCCGCGTCAGCAGCTCGGAGAACGCCTCGGCCTGCTCGACCAGGGGCTTGGCGACCTTGGTGCCGTACTTCTCGCCCAGGAACAGCCGCCCGGCGTAACAGGCGATCTCGGTGTCGGGACTCCACGACTCGTTGTCGACGATCCAGACGCCGCCGGGGCCGATCACGAGATGGTCGATGGACGCCTGGCCGCGGATCGCGCGCCCGTCGAGGACGCGGTAGCCCAGCCGGCCGAGCGACCGGCGCAGCAGGCGGCCCGTGATCGCCTCACCGCTGCGCGCGCCCCGCCACACCGCGGTCGCGTGGAAGGAGCGCCAGTCGAGATACCAGTCCACCGCCGCCACGATCGCCGCGAGCACCAGGCCGACCAGGGCCGACTCGCCCGTGAGACCGAACCTCAGCCCCAACGCGACACCGACCACGAACCCCACGGCGGCCTTGGCGATCCGGTATTTACGCCGGTTCGAGGCGTCCTCGCGCCAGAACTTCTCGTACCACCACTGCGGGGAAGACCCTGTGTACTTCTCGTTGGGCTGCACGTAGATAGAGCCACCGGGCACCGCAAACTCCCCGAAAGAGTAGAAGAGTGCGGGATCTGCCACGCCGAAGATCCCTCGCCGGTCAAGTGATACCCGCTCACCAACCAAGGCGAGCCTAAGGTGACGGAATTAGAACCCGCAAGGCCATCAACCGACTAGTCGGTATGCTAAGGCCGGTGACTAGGGGGACGATGTGAAAGACGAACCGGTACGGCAGCGGATTCTCGCCGAAGCGACCCGGTTGTTCGCCGATCGCGGGTTCGAGGCCACCTCGGTGCAGGAGATCGTGGTGTCGGCGGGCGTCACCAAGGGCGCCATGTACCACTACTTCGACTCCAAGGACGACCTGCTGCACGAGATCTACGCCCGCGTCCTGCGCATGCAGATGGAACGGCTGACCCGCATCGCCGACGGCCCCGGCAGCCTCAAGCAGCGCCTGCACCGGGCCGCGGCCGACGTCGTGGAGACGACGGCCGCCAACCTCGACGACTCCAAGATCTTCTTCCGGTCGATCCACCTGCTCGCCCCCGAGACGCAGAAGAGCGTGCGCGCCGAACGCCGCCGCTACCACGAACGCTTCCGCGACCTCGTCGCGGAAGGCCAGCGCGCCCGCATCTTCAGCGACCGCGTCCCGGCCGACCTCGTCGTCGACTACTTCTTCGGCTCGGTGCACCACCTGGGCACCTGGTTCCACGCCGACGGCCCGCTCACCGGCGCCCAGGTGGGCAAACACTTCGCCGACCTGCTGCTCACCTCACTCGGGGCCGGGGACGTCGACGAGTGAGGCCAGCGCCTCCCGATGGTCGCCGGGCGTGCCCAGCGCGATCTCGGTGGCCTTCGCGCGCTTGAGATACAGATGCACGGGATGCTCCCACGTCATCCCGATCCCGCCATGGAGCTGCAGCGCCTCCTCGGCCGCGTGCAGCGCCACACCGGCGTTCCACGACTGGGCCACCGCCACCGAGATCGACGACGGGTCGGAGGCCGCGTTCCTGGCGGCCGCCCTGGCGCGTACGACGTCGAGCCAGAGGTCGGCCAGCCGGTGCTTGATCGCCTGGAACGACCCGATCGGCCGGGCGAACTGGTGCCGCTCCTTGACGTAGGCCAGCGTCGTGTCGAGGCACCACTCGGCCACCCCCAGCTGCTCCGAGGCCAGCAGCCCCGCCCCGAACCGCAGCACCGCCGCCACGTCACAGGCGCCCACCCGCCGGGCCTGCGCCCGGTCGAACGTGACCGTCGCGATCGGCCTGGTCAGGTCGAGCGAGGGCACCACCCGCACCGACGCGCCCTCGACCGCGTACAGGTCGCCGTCCACCGGCACCAGCAGCACGTCGGCCACGTCCGCCCCGGCCACGCCGGTGACCGTGCCCGACAGCCGGCCGTCGTCGACGGACACCGACGCGCCACGCGACGGCGCGTACGGCGAGGCCGTGAACGACACGACCAGCGCGGCGGTCCTGCGCCCCTCGGCCAGCTCGCCCAGCAGCGCGTCACGGGTCGGCAGCAGCGCCCGCGTGGCCAGCACCGAGCTGGTGAAGAACGGCACCGGCGCGACCGCCCGGCCCAGCTCCTCCAGCACCACGGCCACCTCGCTCGCCGTGGCCCCGGCGCCGCCCAGTTCCTCGGGCACCAGCAGCCCCGCCACGCCGATCTCCCCGGCCAGCGTCTTCCACAGATCGAGGTCGTGCGGATCGGACTCGACGCGCTTCAGCACCGCGGCGGGCGGGCAGCGGTCGGCGAGCAGGTCACGCACGGAGGACCTGAGCTCCTCCTCGATCTCCGAATACAGGAGGGTCATCGCGGCAGGTCCTTCCAGGGCACGTCCTTGTCGACGCGGGGCTCCGAGGGCAGGCCGAGCACCCGCTCGGCGACGATGTTGCGCAGGATCTCCGACGTGCCGCCCTCGATGGAGTTGCCCTTGGCCCGCAGGTAGCGGTAGCCGGGGCCACGGCCGTAGAAGTCGACGTTCTCCGAACGGCGGAACGCCCAGTCGTCGTAACCCAGGTCGCGCCGGAACTCCAGGTCGAACCCGGTCACCGCCTGGTTCAGCCGGGCGAAGGACAGCTTCATCCCCGACCCCTCCGGGCCCGGCTGACCGGCCGCCAGCTGCTCACGCAGCCGCGCGCCCGACAGGCGGGTGACCTCGGTCTCCACCCACAGCTCCAGCAGCCGCTGGTGCAGATCGTGGGTGCGCAGCTCGGGGTGCTCCCGCCACGCCTCGACCACCGGAGCCACCATGCCGCCGCCGCGCCGCGCCGGGCCGCCGCCGATGGCGACGCGCTCGTTCATCAGCGTGGTCTGCGCGACCCGCCAGCCGTCGCCGACCGCGCCCAGCCGCAGCTCGTCGGGGAGCCGTACGCCGGTCAGGAACACCTCGTTGAACTCGGCCTCGCCGGTGATCTGCCGCAGCGGCCGCACCTCCACGCCGGGCGCCTGCATGTCACAGACGAAGTACGTCAGCCCGCGGTGCTTGGGCACGTCCGGATCGGTGCGGGCCACCAGGATGGCCCAGCGGGAGTGGTGGGCGCCGGACGTCCACACCTTCTGCCCGTCGACCACCCACTCGTCGCCGTCCCTGACCGCCCTGGTGGCCAGCGTCGCCAGGTCGGAGCCGGCGCCGGGCTCGCTGAACAGCTGGCACCAGATCTCCTCGCCGGTCCACAGCGGGCGCAGGAACCGGCGCTTCTGCTCCTCCGTGCCGAACGTCAGGATCGTCGGCGCCGCCATCCCGAGCCCGATGGCCAGCATCCCGGCGTGCAGCTGACGCGGGGTGTCGGCCAGCTCCCGCTCCACGACCTGCTGCAGCTCCCGCGGCGCGCCGAGCCCGCCCTGCCCCTCGGGGAACCACACCCAGGCCAGCCCGGCGTCGAACCGCGCCCGCAGGAACTCCAGCCGGTCCCCGGCCGGATCATGCTCCGCCAGGAACGCCGCCACCCGCTCCTTGATCTCCGCTTCGTTCACATGTACCTCTTCAGCTCGCGATAGGCCAGGGATCGTTTGTGCACCTCGTCGGGGCCGTCGGCCAGGCGGAGGGAGCGGGCGCCGGCCCAGAGGGCCGCCAGGGGGAAGTCCTGGGAGACGCCGCCCGCGCCGTGCACCTGGACGGCCTTGTCCAGGATCCACTCGACGGTGATGGGAGTGGAGATCTTGATGGCCTGGATCTCGGTGTGGGCGCCCTGGTTGCCCACCGTGTCCATGAGCCAGGCGGTCTTGAGGACGAGCAGCCGGGACTGCTCGATCCTGATGCGGGACTCGGCGATCCAGTCCTGGACGACGCCCTGCTCGGCCACCGGCCGGCCGAACGTCGTGCGGGCCAGGGCCCGCCGGCACATGAGCTCGACGGCGCGCTCGGCCATGCCGATCAGGCGCATGCAGTGGTGGATGCGGCCGGGGCCGAGCCGGGCCTGGGCGATGGCGAAGCCGCCGCCCTCCTCGCCGATGAGGTTCTCCGCCGGCACGCGGACGTCCTCGAAGAGGATCTCGGCGTGGCCGCCGTGGTCGGCGTCGGTGTAGCCGAAGACGTGCATGCCGCGCTTGATGTGCACGCCCGGGGTGTCGCGGGGCACCAGGATCATGCTCTGCTGCCGGTGTTTGGGCGCGTCGGGGTTGGTCTTGCCCATGACGATGAGGATCTTGCAGTTGGGGTTCATCGCCCCGGAGATGAACCACTTGCGGCCGTTGATGACGTACTCGTCGCCGTCGCGGACGATGGAGGTCGCGATGTTGGTGGCGTCCGAGGAGGCCACGTCGGGCTCGGTCATCGCGAACGCCGAGCGGATCTCCCCGTCGAGCAGCGGCTGCAGCCATTCCTTGCGCTGCCACTCGCTGCCGAACATGGCCAGCAGTTCCATGTTGCCGGTGTCGGGGGCGGCGCAGTTGGTGGCGACGGGGGCGATGGAGGGGCTTCGGCCCATGATCTCGGCCAGTGGGGCGTACTGGAGATTGGTCAGGCCGGCGCCGTGGTCCCCGGGCAGGAACAGGTTCCACAGGCCGCGCTTCCTGGCCTCGTCCTTGAGGTCGTCGAGCAGCGGGGGCGGGCTCCAGCCACTGGTGGCGGCCTGTTCCTCGAAGGCGGCCTCGGCGGGATAGACGCATTCGTCCATGAAGCGGAGCAGTCGCTCGCGCAGGTCCTCGGTGACGCTGTCAAAGGCGAAGTCCATGCGGTGAGCCTACCGACCGGCCGGTATGAGTGTCGACCATGAAGTCAGGTGGTTCCCCGTAAAAAGGTGCAGGTGGCCATCAACGGCACACCATGCGGCTCCCTAGGGTGGCCGTCATGACCGAGAAGCTGCCCGCGCCCGTGGTGCTCCAGGACGACGTCGTACGTCTGGAGCCGCTGTCCCTCGACCATGTTCCCGACCTGTTCGCGGCCGGGGGCGGGGACGAGGAGGTCTGGCGCTGGCTGCCGGCGGCGGCGCCGGCCACGGAGGCCGAGCTGGCGAAGATCGCGCGGGGCCTGATGGACGACGACCGGCACGTCCCGTTCGCGGTGGTGCCGAAGGAGAGCGGCCGGGCGGTGGGCTGGACGACGTACGGCGACGTGCCCGGATTCGAGGCGAGCGTCGAGATCGGCTGGACGTGGTACGGCCGGGCGGTGTGGCGCACGGCGGTGAACACCGCCTGCAAGGTGCTGCTCGTCGACCACGCCTTCGCCTGCGGCTACAACCGCGTGCTGCTCAAGACGGACGTGCGCAACGTCCGGTCGCAGAACGCCATCAAGCGCATCGGCGGCGTGCACGAGGGCACGCTGCGCCGCCACCGCCGGCGGCCGGACGGCACGTGGCGCGACACGGTCTGCTTCGGCATCCTCGACGACGAGTGGCCGGCGCACCGGGCCCGGCTGCGGGAAGGGCGCTGACCGCCGGGCACAATGCAGAGATGAGCCTGGATCATCTCGTCTACGCCACCCCTGACCTGGAGGCGACCGCGGCCGAGCTGGAACGGCTGCTGGGCGTGCGGGCCGCGCCGGGCGGGCGGCACCCGGGCTTCGGGACCCGCAACCGGCTGATCGGGCTGGGCGGCCGGAGTTACCTGGAGATCGTGGGGCCCGATCCCGAGCAGGAGGCGCCGGCCGGGCCGCGGCCGTTCGGGATCGACACGCTGACGGCGCCGCATCTGACGGGCTGGGCGGTGGCGGTGCGGGACATCGACGCGGTGACCGCTCGCGCGCGGGAGCGCGGCTACGACCCGGGCGAGCCGGAGGAGATGTCGCGCCGTACGCCGGAGGGCGAGCTGCTGAGGTGGCGGCTGACGCCGCCGCAGCGGGCGGGGCACTCCGGGCTGGTGCCGTTCCTCATCGACTGGGGCGGGGCGCGGCATCCGGCGGACGCCGGGCTGGCGGTGGTCGACCTGATGTCGCTGCGCGCCGGCCACCCCGACCCCGAGGCCGTGCGGCGGGACCTGGCGGCCCTGGACGTCCGGCTCGACCTGGAGGAGGGCCCGAACGCGGGGCTGACGGCCGTGTTGTCCGGGAAGAACGGCCCCGTCACCCTGGCCTGACGCGGGCTACGCGAGCGGGCCGAGCATGCCGGCGAGGAGGTCGTCGATGGCGGCGCGGATCTCCTCCAGGGTCGGCACCGCGCCGGCGCCGCAGACGGCGTCGAACATGAGCCCCTCGGCGTACACGACGAGCTGGCGACTGTGGCGTACGGGGTCGCGGGAGCCCAGGGCGGCCAGCATGGCCACGGCCGGGTCGCGGAAGCGGCGGCCCGCGCGGTCGTAGATCTCGCGCAGCTCGGGGCGGCGGGTCGCCTCCAGCGCCAGCTCGTAGCGGGCGAGCGTGCGCCTGCGGTCGCGTACCTGGATATGCACCGCCTCGGCGATGCGGGCGGGCAGCGAGGTCAGGTCGCGCGTCTCGTACGCCACCGCCAGGGCCGCCTCCTCCAGCTCGGTCAGCCGCGACAGGGTGAGCTCCAGGAGGGCGGCGCGGGTACGGGCCAGGTTGGAGGTGGAGCCGGGCGGCAGGCCCGCGGCCTCGTCGACGGCCCGGTGCGTGAGGCCGCGCATGCCTCTCTCCGCCAGCAGGGTGATGGCGGTGTCGGCGACGAGGTCGGAGCGTTTCACGGGAGCCGATACTACAGGGGTAGTCAGACCGCACTACAGCCGCAGTATCGTTGAACTACAGACGTAGTAAGGAGGGGCGCGATGGCCAGGGCTGTGGTGATCGGCGGAGGGGTCGGCGGGCTGGCCGCCGGGGTGGCGCTGCGGCGCAAGGGGTGGGAGGTGACCGTGCTGGAGCGCGCCCCGGCGATCGAGCCGGTCGGGTCGGGCCTGGCGGTCGCGGCCAACGCGCTCAAGGCGCTCGACGTCCTGGGTCTCGGCGACGACATCCGCGCCCTGGCCACGGCGGACGGCCCCATGGCGCTGCGCCGCTCCGACGGCCGCCCGCTGGTGCAGACCACCGAGGAGCAGGCCGACGCCCAGTACGGCGACTCGGTGGTGATCCTGCTGCGGGCCGCGCTGCTGGAGGTGCTGGCCGGCGCGCTCGGCGGCGACCGCCTGCGCCTCGGCGTCACCGTGACCGGTGTGGACGCCGAGCGGGGCGTGGTGCGGACCGACGCGGGCGAGCTCGACGCCGACCTGGTCGTGGCGGCCGACGGCATCCACTCGGCCACCCGGCGGGCGCTCTTCCCCTGCCATCCCGGGCCCGTGTACTCGGGCGTGACCGCGTGGCGCGCGCTCATCCCCCGCGGCGGGCTGAGCGTCCCGAGGTCGGAGAGCTGGGGCAGGGGCACGGTCTTCGGCATCCACCAGCTGGCCGGCGACGTCGTCTACGTGTACGCGACCGACGTGCTGCCCGCCGGGACCGTACTCCGGGACGAGCGGGAGGAGCTGCTGCGCCGGTTCGGCGACTGGCACGATCCGATCCCGGCGCTGCTGGAGGCGGCCGACCCGGCGCGGATCATCCGCGGCGACATCTACTCCTTCGCCGAGCCGCTGCCGGCCTACCACCGGGGCCGGGTGGCGCTGGTGGGCGACGCCGCCCACGCCATGGCGCCCAACCTCGGGCAGGGCGCCTGCCAGGCGATCGAGGACGCGGTCGTGCTGGCGCACCACGCGGGCGGCGACCTGACCGCCTACACCGCGGACCGCCTGGAGCGGACGATGAAGGTCGTCCAGCGGTCGATGACGTTGTGCCGGTTCTCCAAGCTGCGCAACCCGCTGGCCGTGTGGCTGCGCGACACCGGCATCGCGACGGCCGCCCGGGTCAGGCCAGATCTGATGCTGCGGTCGATGGACGAGGTGCTGCGCTGGCGTCCACCGGCGGCAGCGTGACCGTGCGCTCCAGCGGCGGCGCGACCGGCCGGGCGTCGGGGGCGCCGTGGTCGGGGGCGAGGCGGCCCAGGGTGATCGTGCCGGCCACGGTCAGGGCGGCGGCCATCAGGGCGGGCACGGCGGTGGACGGGCTGGTGGGCAGCGGCTCGCCGAGCAGGATCGCCCCGGCGAGCACGGAGGTGATGGGGTCGATGACCTGGACGCCGGCGTAGGCGATGCCGAAGTAGCCCACGGCGTACGAGCGTTGCAGCAGCACCACCGCGCAGACCAGGAGCACGGGGACGGCGAGGGTGAACCAGTGCAGCAGCCGTCCCCAGTCGCCCTGCATCCCGCCCCCGACCACCCGGACGAACGTGGACACGCTCGCGGTCATGACGCCCGCCCCCACCGCCAGCAGCATGGCCTTGGCCGAGCCGTGGACGCGGCGCGCGAGCAGCTGCGTGACCAGCGCGATCACGACGATCACGGCCACGAACCCGAGCGCCGCGCCGTCGCCCAGGTGGGGCGGGACGTTGTGCGAGGGCACCAGCAGCATGAGCCAGAGCAGGCCCACGGCCACGGCGACGGACCCGAGGATCTCCGCCCGGTAGGGCTTTCGCCCGTACATGAACGCGGCCAGCGGCACGGCGAACACCAGCGTCGCCACGCTGATCGGCTGGACGACCACCAGCGGGGCGAGGCTCAGCGCCACGGCGTGCAGGCAGGCGCCGCTGAAGCTGATGACGCCGCCCACCCACCAGCGCGGGCGCCGGACCAGCCGGAGCGACGCGCCCTCGGCCACGGCCTCGTACTGCTGCAGTGCCGCGCCGAGCGCGTATCCCAGTGCCCCGACGAGGGCGATCAGCATGCCGGCCCAGGTCATCGCGGCCCGCGCAGGTGCAGGGATCCTTCCAGGAGCATTGCCTCAGCTTATGAGGTCAATGAGCTTCCAGAATCATTCTTTAGATTGATAAATCGGGCTAAGTCGGTCACGACCTGCACGGACACGTGGCACATCTTTGGCGTCCGGCAGAGGCCGGCGCGGCTACGACGTCTCCGGGCAGACACAGAAGACGTGGCCCTGCGGATCGCGCAGCACGACCCACCGCGTGCCCTCCTCGGTGACCCCCGGCTGGAACTCCGGCCTGGTGGCCCCGAGCGCCAGATAGTCGGCCACCGCCCGCTCCACGTCGGGCACCCGGAAGTCGAGATGGAACTGCTTGGCGGGGCTCGGCCACTCGACCGGCTCGCGACCGGCGATGCGGCCGAAGTAGATGCTGGTGGTGCCGTCGGTGATGGCGGCGTACTCGTCCTCGGCGTACGTGATCTCCATGCCGGTCACTTCGTGGTAGAAGGCGGCCAGGCCCTTGGGGTCGGCGCAGTCGATGGTGAAGGCCAGCAGGCGTGCTTTCGTCGTCATGCCGCCCACACTCCCAGCCTTACCTGACATCTACTGTCACGTACGCGGAAGGGCCGCGCCCGATGCGGGCGCGGCCCTCCTCACCGGACGGGATCACCCGGGAAGGCGGCCGTAGTAGTCGCCGACCCGCGTGCGGTACTCGGGCTCCTTGAAGCGCGCCGTGTCGAACTCCGGCGCCTCCTTGATCTCGGCCTTCGTACGCGACACGAACACGTTGCGTTCCTGCGGATCGATGCTCGTGATCAGCCGGGCCGGAAGCAGGACCTTCTTGCCGAAGATCCACGGACCGGTGTCGACGATCACGTAGCTCTCGCCGACCTCGTACGTCGCCTCATCGACGGATCCGATCTTCCCGTCGGTGGCCTGGACGTGGTAGCCGACCAGGTCCAGTGCCTGCCCGCGGTCATAGACGTCAGGACGGTAATCCCAGAGCTCCATAGGGCTCTTCCTCTCTGTTCCGTCTTGCTCGGGCAAAGACTCCGCTACCCTGGTCAATCGTTGTAAACCGGGCACCCTGATCACAGTCATCTTGATGCAGTCCGCATGGCGGACCCGGAAAGAGCATGCGAAACCGGACTGAGCGTCTCTACGAAATCGACGGGCTGCGCCTGCTCGCGGCACTCGCCGTCGTCCTCTTCCACTACCTGTTCTCGGGATGGGCGGGTGGCAAGACCACCGTGGCCTTCCCCGCAGAGAGCGCCTGGGCCAAGTACGGCTACCTCGGCGTCGACCTGTTCTTCCTGATCAGTGGCTTCGTGGTGCTCATGAGCGCGTGGGGCAGAACCCCGCGGCAGTTCGTGGTCTCGCGGGTCGTGCGGCTCTACCCCGCCTACTGGCTGGGCATCGCGGTCACCTCGATCGTCACCGTGGCGCTCGGGCACGGCCTGTTCCAGGTGTCGTTACCCCAGGTGCTGGCGAACCTGACGATGTTCCAGGCGCTGCCGAACATCGAGAACGTGGACGTCGTCTACTGGACGCTCTGGGCCGAGATGCGCTTCTACGTGATCGTCTTCGCGCTCGTCCTGATCGGGATGACACGGGGCCGGATCATGGCGGCGCTGTGGGGCTGGCTCGGGCTGACGTTCCTGGTCGAGGCGGGCGTGCTGCCGCAGATCGCGGACCTGGTGGTGCAGTCGGAGTTCTCGCACTACTTCATCGCGGGCATGGCGCTGTTCATGCTCTACCGGTTCGGACTGAACGTGCAGATCGCCCTGATCGTGCCGATCTGCCTGGGCAACGCGGTCTACCGGGCCATCGGGTACGCCGAGGCGGTCGGCGAGCGTTACTCCGTGACGTACTCGCCCGTCGTGATCACCGCCGTGGTCGTGCTCATCTTCCTCGTCATGACCTTCATCGCGCTGCGGGTGACGCGCGTGCTGGCCAGGCCGTGGCTGGTGACGGCGGGCGCGCTGACGTACCCGCTGTATCTCCTGCACGCGCACATCGGGTTCATCCTGTTCGCCCGGCTGGGCGAGACGGTCCCCAAGTACGTGCTGCTGGTCGCGATGATCGCGGTCATGCTCGGCGCGGCGTACCTGGTGCACCGGTTCGTGGAGCGGCCGCTCGCGCCCCGGCTCAAGCGCCTGCTGTCCGGACGTCAGCCCGCGAACCACCGGAAGGTCGCCGCTCCGGTCGGCTGAGAAATCCCGAGGCGGCCGCCGGCGCGCGGCCGCTAGGGTGTGGGACATGCCGCGCCGGTTGATCTGCTCCCCGCCGCCCGCCCTCTAGCGGGCGGCCTTTCCTGAAATTTCCGGGTCTGACAGATCCGGGGGTGGTTGCTGCCCGCATACGGGCCCATTCCGACCACTCCTTCCGGAGAACCCCTGTCATGACCCATGTCTCCGCCCGGCGGGGCGCCGTCTACATGTCCGTGTCCGCCGCCGCCTGGGGCACCGGCGGCGCCGCCGGCTCGCTGCTGTTCGAGACCGCGGGCCTCGGCCCGATCGCCGTCTCCCTGTGGCGTTACCTCCTCGCCGCCGCGTTCCTGCTCGTCTGCGTCCCGCTCCCCCGCCGGTTCGGCGCCCGTACGCTGCTGGTCGGGCTCGGGATGGCCGTCTACCAGACGGCCTACTTCGCGGCCATCGCCCACTCCGGGGTGGCGCTGGCCACCGTGGTGACGATGGGCGCCACCCCCGTCCTCACCGCGCTCGGCAGCCGGTTCCTGCTGCGTGAGCGGCTCGGCGGGGTGGCGCTCGGCGCGCTGGCCGTCGCCCTGGCGGGGCTGCTCCTGCTCACCGGCGAGCAGGCCCTGCAGTCCCGTACGACCTCGCTCGCCGGCCTGGGGTACGCGCTGGCCTCGGCCGCCGGGTACGCCGGGGTGACGTTGTACTCGCGCCGCCGCAAGGACGACGACCCGGGCGCGGCGGCGGTCGGCGGGTTCGTCGTCGGGGCGGCCTGCCTGGCGCCGTTCGCGCTCGCCGAAGGGGCGCTGCCCGAGGTCAGCTGGGAGTCGCTGGCGCTGCTGGCGTATCTGGGCGCGGTGCCGACCGCGCTGGCGTACGCGCTGTTCTTCCGCGCGCTGACCGCCCTGCGGGCCACCACGGCGTCGGTGATCTCACTCGGGGAGGCGGTGGGCGCGGCGTTGCTCGGCGTCGCGCTGTTCGGTGAGCGGCTCACGCCGGTGGCCTGGGGCGGCTGCGTGCTGCTGCTGGCCGCCGTGGCGGTGCTCGCGACCCGCTCCGACGCGGGATGATGTGACGGCGCGGACGGCGGGCCGGGCGACGGGATGAGTTAAGGTCCCGTACGGCGGCGCCCGCCGTATCGTCGCTTCGTTCCCCTGACGCGGGGCCTCGCCGAGGCACCAGGTGGGAACGGTGGCAGCGAAAGGTGCGTTGGAGGGACTGTGGCCTCAATCAAGGGAATAGTGCGGAACCTCCTGGACCGGCCGGGAGGCGTCCCCCTGGCGCCGTACCAGAAGATCGTCAAGGCGGCGGGCGGCCAGGCCGAGCGGGTGCGCGCGCTCGACAAGCTCCCGGCGCCCGACATGACGGACCTGGCGGAGTTCTGCGCGGTCGTACGCGAGGCCGCCGACCGAACCCTCGGGCTGCGCCCCTACGACGCACAGCTGCTGGGCACGCTCGCCCTGCTCGACGGCAAGGTCGCCGAGATGGCCACCGGCGAGGGCAAGACCCTCTCCGGAGCCATGGCGGCGGCCGGCTACGCGCTGCAGGGCAAGCGGGTCCACGTGATCTCGGTCAACGACTACCTGGCCCGGCGCGACGCCGAATGGATGGCCCCCCTCTACGAGGCGCTCGGCGTGAGCGTGGGCTGGATCGACCAGAACTCCTCGCCCGCGGAGCGCCGCGAGGCGTACGCGAAGAACGTCACGTACGGGCCGGTGAGCGAGATCGGGTTCGACGTGCTGCGCGACCGGCTGCGCACCGACCCGGAGGAGATCATCGTCCCGGCGCCCGAGGTGGCGCTCGTCGACGAGGCCGACTCGGTGCTCGTCGACGAGGCCCGCGTGCCGCTGGTGATGGCCGGCTCGACCGACCCGGGCAACGCGGTGCCGGAGATGGCGGCGCTGGTCAGGCAGCTCGTCCGCGGCTACCACTACGAGATCGACGAGCAGTCCCGCAACGTCTACCTCACCCCCAAGGGCGCCGACAGCGTCGAGAACATCCTCGGCGTCGAGCTCTACGACGAGCACGAGCCCGGCACCCTGATCGAGCTCAACCTCGCCCTGCACGCCCACGCCCTGCTCGCCCGCGACGTCGACTACATCGTGCGCGACGGCAAGGTGCAGCTGATCAACCCCTCGCGCGGCCGGGTGGCGCTGCTGCAGCGCTGGCCCGACGGCCTGCAGGCGGCGGTGGAGGCCAAGGAGGCGCTGCCGCCGAGCGAGAAGGGCGAGATCCTCGACTCCATCACCATCCAGGGCCTCATCCGGCGCTACCCGCAGATCTGCGGCATGACGGGCACGGCGGTCGCGGTCAGCGAGCAGCTCGGCGAGTTCTACGGGCTCAAGGTCGCCGTGATCCCGCCCAACCGGCCGTGCGTGCGGGTCGACGAGCCCGACCGCATCTACCCGACCGTGCCCGACAAGGACGCGGCGCTGGTGGAGGAGATCCAGGCGGTCCACGAGACGGGCCGGCCGATCCTCATCGGCACGCTCGACGTGGCCGAGTCGGAGAACCTCGCGCAGCTGCTGCAGAGGCGCGGCATGGAGCCGGTCGTGCTCAACGCGAAGAACGACGCCGAAGAGGCCGCGATCATCTCCCGGGCGGGCGAGCGCGGCGCCATCACGGTCTCCACCCAGATGGCCGGTCGCGGCACCGACATCCGCCTCGGCGACGGGGTGGCCGAGCTCGGCGGCCTCTACGTGATCGGCTCCGGCCGCCACCCCAGCAGCCGCCTCGACGACCAGCTGCGCGGGCGGGCCGGCCGCCAGGGCGACCCCGGCGGCTCGGTGTTCTTCGTCAGCATGGAGGACGCGCTGATCACCCAGTTCGTCCCCGACGAGCGGCCGCCCGCCGCCGACCCCGACGGCGTCGTACGCCACCGGCGCGGCGCCTACATCGTCGGTCACGCCCAGCGCGTGGCCGAGGGCGTCAACCTGGAGATCCACCGCAACACATGGCGCTACACCCGGCTGCTGGAGCAGCAGCGCGAGCTCATCCTCGAGTGGCGCGACAAGGTGCTGCGCGGCGACGCCGCCTCCAATGCGCTGGAGACGGCCGACCCCGAGCGCTGGGCGGCCATGCCGGAGGAGACGCGCGACGAGACGGCCCGTCAGATCGTGCTGCACGCGATCGACCGCTGCTGGACCGAGCACCTGGCGTTCCTGACCGACCTGCGCGAAGGCATCCACCTGCGGGCGCTGGGCCGGATGAGCCCGGTCGACGAGTTCCAGCGGGAGGCGGTGGCGGAGTACAAATCGTTGCTGGCCGAGGTGGAGCGGCGCTCGCTGGAGGCGTTCGAGGCGCCGGAGCCCGACCTGCGGCGGCCGGCGGCGACGTGGACCTACCTCGTGCAGGACAACCCGTTCGGCACGGAGTGGGACCGCATCCTCAAGCGGGTCTCCTCCGCGACCCGGCGCGGCTGACCCGGCCGCCGGTCAGGGCCACTTGGGGTCGCCCGACGGCACCACGGGCTCGTTGAGCACGCCGAGCCGCTCCAGCAGCGTGATAAACGTGGTCGCGTACGGCGAGTCGGCCGTCACCGCGGCCACCCGCGGCCAGTCGACCTGCTCGCGCAGCGCGCGCACCTGCGCGAGCAGCGCGCCGTAGTCGCAGGCGTGCTCCGACAGCGGCAGCAGCCACGTGATCACCAGGTCGGTGGCCTGCAGCACAGGGACGATCACCGCCGACGCCTTCAGCGGCTCGGCCCGGTCGAGCAGCTCGTCGGTGATCGGCAGGTCGGACACCCGGAAGATCAGGTCCACCAGCCGCCCCTCGTCGTACGCCTTGACCAGCCAGTCCTCGGGCGGCTTGGCCGTCTGGAAGCCGAGCGCGCGCAGCGCCTCCAGCGCGGCCGGCACGTCGTGCTCGGTGACCACGAAGTCCACGTCGTGCAGCGAGGGAGCGGCGCCCCGGGCGTACGCGGCGCAGCCACCGGCCAGCGCGAACTTCACCCCGGCGTCCTTCAGCCCGGAGCTGGCGCGCTTGAGGGTGTCCAGGATCGCGTCCGTGACAGCGTGCCCATGGCTGCTCATGTGGACGGGCTACCCAAACGATGGTCAAGTAGACGTTGGAACCAGGTGCTTCCGGGTAGCGCCCCGAGTTATGACCGAAATTCTAGACAAGACGGAACAGGAGTACTCCAACGGCCATGATCGGCCGCTGCGGAGCTACACCGGAATCCTCAGCGCCTACGGCGGTACGGTCGCCGTGGCCACCGCGGCGGCGGTGCTCGCGGGCCGGCGGGCGCCCGATCACGTCGGATTGATGGACCTGCTGCTCATGGCCGCCTGCACGCACAAGGTCTCGCGGCGGATGGCGAAGGACCCCGTCACCAGCCCGCTGCGCGCCCCGTTCACCCGGTACGAGGGCCAGGGCGGCCCGTCCGAGGTGCAGGAGGAGCCGCGCGGCGCGCTGGGCGAACTGCTGGCCTGCCCGTTCTGCCTGGCGCAGTGGGTGGCCACCGGGTACGCCGCCGGCCTCGTGCTGGCCCCCCGCGTGACCCGGCTGGTGGGCGCGACGATGACGGCGGTGGCGATCTCCGACTGGCTGCAACTGGCCTACGCGAAGATGATGAAGTCGGCCGAGAGCTAGCCCGCCTATGGCTCGCCGATCGTGCTCGAAGGCCCTCATCCATTCTCGGGCCCGAACAGGGTCACCCGCCGGCCGCGTGCCCAACCTCTGTGGTCAGTACAGCTAGCGGAGGCGGGGCAGGACCTCGCGGGCGTAGAAGTCGAAGAACGCGTCCTGTTCGGGCCCGATCTGGTTGACGTAGACCTCGTCGAACCCGGCGTCCACGTACTGGCGGATGGCCTGGGCGTGGACCTCTGGGTCGGGGCCGATCGGGCTGCCGGCCACCGCCTCCTCCTCGGTGACCGACTCGGCGAGCTGGGCGAAGTGGCGCGGCAGCGGCAGGATCTGCGAGGCCTCCCCCTTGATGCCCTGCGTGGGCCACAGGCGGTGCATGGTCTTGCGGGCCGTCGCCTCGTCGGCCGCGTGACACGCCTTGAGCCCGCCGAGGGTGGGCTTGCCCGCGCCACCGGACTCGCGGAAGGAGCGTACGGAGTCGGCGTTCGGCGCCGTGGAGATGTAGCCGTCGGCGATCCGGCCGGCCAGCTCGGTCGACTTCTGCCCCAGGCCCGACATGAGGATGGGCGCGGGCTCGTCCGGCAGGGTGTAAAGGCGCGCGGTGTCCACGGCGTAGTGACGGCCCCGGTGCGTCACCAGCTTGCCCGTGAAGAGTTTGCGCATGATCTCGACGGCCTCTTCGAGCATCTCCAGCCGTTCGCTGAGCGGCGGCCAGCGGGAGTCGACGATGTGCTCGTTCAGCGCCTCGCCGGTGCCGACGCCGAGCCGGAAGCGGCCGCCGGTGAGCGCGGCCGTGGTGGCGGTGGCGTGGGCGATGACGGCGGGGTGGGTGCGGACGAGCGGGCACGTGACGGCCGTGGCGATGGGCAGCGACGTGGCCTCGGCCAGGGCGCCGATGACGGACCAGACGAACGGCGACTGCCCCTGCTCGTCGAGCCACGGGTGGAAGTGGTCGGAGATCCACAGCGCCTCGAACCCGGCGCGTTCGGCGGCTTTGGCCTGCCGTACCAGCTCTTTCGGGCCGTGTTCCTCGCACGACAGGAAATAACCGAATGTCGTCATAAAAGCCCACTGCCCGTTAGTACCGAGGAAAACATGTTAAGCGCCGGTTGCCTAGGGCAGGAGGTGACGCATGGCTACTTTGCTCTGGATCATCGCCGTCATTCTCGTCATCGCCGGGATCTACGTCATCCTGGCCAGGCGCGACATCCTCTGGGGGATCGTGCTGATCGTCCTCGGGTTCCTGGTGGGGCCCGGTGGTGTCAGCATCTTCAATGTCTAGAGGCGTCGCGGCAGTCGTTCATCGTCCGACACGACAGGCACTACCGCTGGGCCGATCTCCGAGAACGGCCCAGCGGCATTGCTCCTTTTGCTGAAATATCAGCATTTATTCTCCTTATTGCCCCCATCAAGGGCATGAGTGGCGTGTGACCGAATACGCGCCGCTCAGCCGCTACGAAACGGGCGCCGCCTCGGCGAGAATCCGCGAACAGCTCGCACGTTTGCGGCAGCACATGCGCGGCGAGGCCATCGTCGCGGAGGCCACCGCCAGGCTGGCGATCCGGCGGAACATCCGTCCCGCCGAGGCGGCACAGGAGCTGGCGAGGACGGCGCAGCACAGCGGACTCGCCCTGGTCGACGTGGCCAGGGTCGTGGAGCCGCCGCAGGAGGAGGCCGAGACGCCGCCCGAGCCGCCCGGCTGGTTGCGCGGCGTGCTCGACACCGCCCACGTGTCCATGGCGTACCTCACCCCCGTCCGCGATGCCACCGCCCGCATCGTGGACTTCCGGGTCCTCGCCGCCAACGAGAACGCCACCACCGTCGCCGGCATGAAGGGGTCGGACGTGGCCGGGCGGCGCCTGCTCGCGATCAGTCCGGGAGCCGCCGCGGGCCTGCTGGACGCCTGCATCCGCGTCTACGAGACCGGCGAGCCCTTCTCCCGGGAGCCGCTGGAGTACGTCGAGGTGATGGACTCCGTGCTCTGGCCGGCCACGATGAGCCTGCGCGTGGCCAAGATCGACGACGGCGTCCTGACGACCTGGCGGCTGCTGGACGAGGAGGAACTGCTCGTCTCGGGCTGGGAACGCGCCCAGCGCCTGGCCGAGTTCGGCTGGGCCGAGTGGAACCTGGCCTCGGACCACACGTGGTGGACGCCCCAGATGTACGAGATGTTCGGGCGCGACCGTTCCGAGGGCCCGATGGCGCTGGAGGACCTGCCCGCCGCGGTGATCCCGGACGACGTGCCCCTCGTCGAGGAGCAGCTGCGCTCGTTGCTGGAGTTCCGCGAGGCGGTCGAGACCGAGTACCGCGTCCTGCACCGGCACGGGGTGCGGCATCTCAGCATGTTCAGCGAGCCGATCCTCGACACGAACGGCGTGCCGATCAAGGTGCGCTGCCTGGCCCAGGACGTGACGCGCAACCGGCGCAAGGAGCGCGCCCTGGCCGTGGCGCACCAGCAGGCGCACCGGCAGCGCGAGCGGGCCGAGGAGGAGCACCGGGTCACCGTCCAGCTGCAGAACACGATCCTGCCGGTACGGCACGGCATCGTGCACCTGCCTGGACTGACCGCCGCGGTGCGCTACCTGCCCGGCGAGGACCTCTGGCGGCTGGGCGGCGACTGGTTCAAGCTGCGCCAGATCCCCGACGGCAGGGTGCTCGTCGCCATCGGCGACGCCATGGGGCACGGGCTGACCGCGGCGAGCGTCATGCTCCAGACGCGCGCGGGCCTGGCCGGGCTGGCGTACACGGGCGCGCCGCCCAGCCGCCTGGCCACCTGGCTGAACGACCTCGTCGTGAACTCCGCCGAGAGCGTCACGGTGACCAGCACGGCCGTCATCGGCCACTTCGACCCGGAGAGCCGCACCCTGTGCTGGACGAACGCCGGCCACCCCGCACCGATCCTCCTCAGGGACGGCCGGGCCGAGCTGGTGGAGGGCAGGTCGGGGATCATGCTGGGCGCGTTCGACGCCACCGAGTACGGCATGTCCACCCTGCAGCTGCGGCCCTGCGACACCCTGCTGCTCTACACCGACGGCATCGTCGAGCGGCGCGGCGCGGACTACGGGGCCGGCCTGGACGCCCTGCTCGAGGCCATTCGCTCGTGCGACCACGGCGAGCACGAGGACCCCGAGGAGCTGATCGACTGCCTGCTACGACTGCTGGACGTCGAGACGGCCGAGGACGACATCTGCCTCGTCGCCCTGCGTGTGCTCTAGTGCTGGTGCCAGTCGGCGGGTGGGGCCTCCGCGCAGGTCAGGCAGTAGACCGCGTAAGCCCGGCCGAGCACCGGCAGGGCCACGTTGCGGACCCGGATGCCGCCCGGCGTCATGCCCTTCTCGCTGCCCTTGTGCGCGTGGCCGTGCAGGATGAGGTCTGCGCCCGCCGTGTCGACCGCCTCGGCCAGCAGGTAGCTGCCGAGGAAGGGGTAGATCTCGTGCGGCTCGCCCTCCAGCGTCTCCTTGATCGGGGAGTAGTGGGAGAGCACCACGCGCTCGTCGGCCACGATCTCCTTGAGCGCCACCTTCCAGGACTCGGCGATGCTGCGCGTGTGGGAGACGAAGTTCTTGATCTCACGCTCGCCGAACTCGCTGGCGCACTTGCCCGCGAAGCCGCCGCCGAAGCCCTTGCCGCCGACGACGCCGAGCTTGCGCTCCCCGCACTGGATCACCACGCCGTCGTCGTCGAGCACGATGACGCCCGCCTCACGCAGCTCGTCGGCGATCTCGCGCTCCATGTCGGAGTGGTAGTCGTGGTTGCCGAGCACCGCGACGACGGGGATGGGCAGGCCGCGCAGCTCGTCGGCCACGAGTTTGCCCTCCTCGAGAGTGCCGTGCCGGGTCAGGTCGCCCGCGACCATGAACACGTCCGCGCGCTCCTCGATGCCGGCGAGCTTCTTGCGGTACTGGCCTCTGACGTCCTCTCCCAGGTGGATGTCGCCCACGGCCGCTATGCGCAGGTCAGTCAAGGTGCTCATCCTCCCCCGGCTCGGTGGCCTCGACGACGTTGATCTCGTTGTGCACGTGGAGCTCGGGCGCGGCCTCGTGCGCGACCTGCCCGAGCCTTTCGCGCTGCTCGGGTCCGCTGACCTGGCCGCGCAGGAACAGCTGGTCGCCTCTGATGTCGACGCGAATTCCCAGCTCGTGCGTGCGTCCGTCCTCGGCCAGCGCCTGCTGGACACGGGCCGCGACGTACTGCGGGGCTTCCATCGCTCGCCTCCTTCCTCATGTCGCCGTTGCCCGGGGACCAACAGCTCAAACGACTTCAAATACCGCGTATCAGTTCTATGACCGCCCGTTCGACGGGGCCCGCCGTGGCGAGCTGCCCGACGTCCACGTCCGCCCCGAGCTCGGTCAGCGCCGCCGCGATCGTGCGGTCCCGTTCGTACGCCTCCACCACGCGCGGGTCCACGTACGACGCCCTGGCCACGGTCGGCGTGTTGCCCAGGTACTCGGAGACCTCGCGCATCACGCGGGTGATCGCCCGTTTCTTGCTGCCCGGCCCCTTCCTGCCCGCCGGGCGCGACACCGCGAGGCCGACCGCCGCGAGCACCGTGGCGTGCCAGGTGCGGAAGTCCTTCGCGGTGACCTCGTAGCCGATGATCTCGCGCAGGTACTCGTTGATGTCCTCGCTGCGCACGTCGTTCCAGCCGCCGGCGTGCCGGTAGCGCAGCAGCTCGCCCTCCACGCCCAGCGCCTTCAGCGAGCGCAGCACCTTGCACGCGCCCGGGTCGGCCACCTCGACCTCGCGCGGGACATCGCCCTTGGCCTGGTAGGAGCAGACGACGATGCCGTTCACGCAGGTGACGTGCTCCATCCTGAGCGTGGCCAGACCGTAGGTGTCGTAGCTCTCGCCGCCGATGCGGAAGAAGCCGATGTCGAGCAGGCGCGCGGCGGCGGCCAGCACCCGCTGCCGGGTCAGCCCGCGCCCCGTGAGCTGGTCGTCCACGGTCTTCCTGAACGCGGGCAGCCGCTCGGCGACCTCCAGCACCCGGTCGAACTTCATCCTGTCCTGCTGCTCGCGCCAGGCGTCGTGGTAGCGGTACTGCCGCCGCCCGGCGGAGTCGGTGCCGACGGCCTGCAGATGACCGTCGGGCGAGGCGCAGATCCAGACGTCCTCCCAGGCCGGGGGGATGGCCAGGGACCTGATGCGCTCCAGCGTCTCGCGGTCGCGCACCGGCCGCCCGTCGGGGCCGACGTAGGCGAACCCGCGCCCCCGCCGACGCCGGACGAAGCCCGGCTCACTCTGTTCACTGAGGTGCAGGTCGACGTCGTTTCGGACAGCTTGCTCGGGCACCCTGCGCGGCTACCCACGACGTTAGGCCGCAAACGGCACGGGCAGGTGAGGCGTCATGCATGACAACGGAAAGTGGCACGAGGAGCGGGATTCCCGCGGGCACGCCATGGTGCCCGCCACCCCGCGCGACGTGATGCACATCAGGGTGGGCTCGTTCCTGCTGGTGTTCCTGTTCGCGTTCGCGGTGCTCGGGCTGATCACCGGGGCGTCGGTGATGACCGGCATCGCGATCGTGCTGGGGGTCCTGATCGTGATCGACATCACCCTGGCCGTACGGCGGCAGAAGAGACGGAGCGACGGAGAGGCGGGCTGACCCGGCATGGCACCACTTCGAGGGCGGGTGGCGGTGGTGACGGGCGCGAGCGGCGGTGTCGGGCGTGCCGTCGCCAGGGAGCTGGGCGCGCGCGGGGCCAGGGTGGCCCTGATCGCCCGGGGCACGGCCGGGCTCGGGGCCGCGGCGGTGGACGTCGGGGCCGAGGGCGGCACGGGCCTCAGCTTCGAGGCCGACATGGCCGACTACGAGCAGGTACGCAACGCGGCCGAGCGCGTCGAGGCGGAGATGGGACCGATCTCCGTATGGATCAACACCGCTTTTTCATCGGTTTTCGCGAAATTCTCTGACATTTCCCCAGAGGAGTATGAACGTACGACCGCCGTGACCTACCTGGGCTACGTCTGGGGCACCAAGGTGGCCCTCGACCTGATGCGCCCGCGCAACGCCGGCACGATCGTCCAGACCGGCTCGGCCCTGTCGTACCGCGGCATCCCCCTGCAGTCGGCGTACTGCGGCGCCAAGCACGCCATCAAGGGCTTCACCGAGTCGGTCCGCACGGAGCTGCTGGCCGACGGCAGCGGCATCGACATCACGCTCGTCCAGCTGCCCGCGGTGAACACGCCCCAGTTCGAGTGGGTGCTGTCCAAGCTGCGCCGCCATCCCCAGCCCGTTCCCCCCATCTACCAGCCGGAGGTCGCGGCCCGCGCGATCGTGCACGCGGCCGAGCACCCCGAGCGCAAGGAGTACTGGGTCGGCGCCAGCACCGCCGCCACCCTCATGGCCCAGCGCGTGGCCCCCGCACTGGTCGACCGGTACCTGGCCAGGACCGGCATGAAGTCGCAGCAGACCGACGAGAAGGAGCCGACCGGCGTGGCCAACCTGTGGCAGCCGGCCGACGAGTCGGCCGACTACGGCGCCCACGGCGCTTTCGACGACCGCTCGCACGGGCGCAGCGTGCAGTTCTGGTTGTCCAAGAACCGCCGCCCGGTGCTCGTGACGCTGGCCGGGGGCGCGGCCGCGGCCGCCCTGGCCGCGCTGCGCTCCAGGCGTCCCTAGAGCTTTCCGGACCTCCTCGGGCATCGGGACAGCCGCGTTAAGCCCGCCGGGCGCGGGTAGGCGTGGCTGGAACCCGTATCGAGGAGGTCCCTGATGCCCGACCGCGATCTGCAGTATCTGGCCGATCTGGCGGCGCAACTACGCGTCGACTCCGTGCGGGCCGCGGACGAGGCGGGCTCCGGCCACCCGACCTCGTCCATGTCGGCGGCCGACCTGATGGCCGTGCTGTTCGCGCGGCACCTGCGCTACGACTTCGCCGAGCCGGGCGACCCGGCCAACGACCACCTGATCTTCTCCAAGGGGCACGCCTCTCCCCTGCTGTACGCCCTCTACAAGGCGGCGGGGGCGATCTCCGACGAGGAGCTGCTGTCGTTCCGGCGCCGGGGCAGCCGGCTGGAAGGACACCCCACGCCCCGGCTGCCCTGGGTGGACGTCGCCACCGGCTCCCTCGGCCAGGGGCTGCCCGTGGGCGTGGGCGTCGCCATGGCCGGCCGGCTGGAACGCATGCCGTACCGGGTCTGGGTGCTGTGCGGTGACAGCGAGCTGGCGGAGGGCTCCGTCTGGGAGGCCGCCGAGCACGCGGGCACCGAGGGGCTGGACAACCTGACGGCGATCGTGGACGTCAACCGGCTCGGCCAGCGCGGCCCCACCCGCCACGGCTGGGACACCGGCGCCTACGCGCGCAGGTTCGCCGCGTTCGGCTGGCACACGATCGAGGTCGACGGGCACGACCCCGCGCAGATCGACTACGCCCTGGAGGACGCCTGCGGCACCCGCCGCCGGCCCACCGTCATCCTGGCCAAGACCCGCAAGGGCGAGGGCGCGCAGGAGGTCGCCAACCGCGAGGGCGCCCACGGCAAGCCGCTCAAGGACGCCGCCCGCGCGATCGAGGAGCTCGGCGGCGTCCGCGACGTCCGGGTCCAGGTGCGGGCGCCGGAGGCCAACGGCTCGCCGTTCCGGTTCGAGGACGGGAAGCTGGAGCTGCCCGCGTACGACGTGGGCGACACGGTCGCCACCCGGACGGCGTACGGGCAGGCGCTGGAGGCGCTCGGCGCGGCCCGCGGCGACGTGGTGGCGCTGGACGGCGAGGTGGCCGACTCCACCAAGGCCGAGGCGTTCGCCAAGGCGTTCCCGGAGCGGTTCTTCGAGATGTTCATCGCCGAGCAGCAGCTCGTGGCGGCCGCCGTCGGGCTGCAGGTGCGCGGCTGGAAGCCGTACGCGGCAACGTTCGCGGCGTTCCTCACCCGGGCGTACGACTTCATCAGGATGGCCGCGGTGAGCCGGGCGTCCGTCAAGCTGGTCGGCTCGCACGCGGGCGTCGCGATCGGCGAGGACGGGCCGTCCCAGATGGGGCTGGAGGACCTGGCCATGCTGCGGGCCGTACACGGCAGCACCGTCCTCTACCCGTGCGACGCCAACCAGACGGCCACCCTGACGGCCGAGATGGCGGACCTGGAGGGCGTCTCCTACCTGCGGACCACCCGCGGCGACACGCCGGTCATCTACCCGCCGGGTGAGCGGTTCCCGGTGGGCGGCTCACGGGTGCTGCGTCACTCCCCCGGTGACCGGGCCACGATCGTGGCCGCCGGGGTCACCGTGCACGAGGCACTGGCGGCGGCCGACGAGCTGCGCGCGTCCGGGGTGCCGGTCGGGGTCATCGACCTGTACTCGGTCAAGCCCGTGGACACGGCGGCGCTGGCCGAGGCGGCCACCACCACCGGCAACCTGATCACGGTGGAGGACCACCGGATCGAGGGCGGGCTGGGCGACGCCGTCATGGACGCGGTGAGCGAGCTCGGTCCGCGGGTGGTGAAGCTGGCGGTGACCGACCTGCCCGGCTCGGCGACCCCGCAGGAACAGCTCGCCGACGCCCGCATCGACCGCAACGCCATTTCCGAGGCCGTCAAGCGGCTGCTGTGACGAGCACGAAGACGAGCACGAACCGGCCGGCGGCGCCTCTCCCGAACAACAAGGAGCCGGCGAGCGGGGCGGGCGGTGGTTCACCGCCGCCCCCTCGCCGGCTCCTATCGGCCGGGGGCCCGGTCAGCGGGACTTGGCCGTGGCCTTGCGGTTCGCCTTCTTGATGGCGTCGACCAGTTCCTGCTTCTTCATCTTCGAGCGGCCCTTGACGCCCAGCTTGGCGGCCACGTTCTGCAGGTGTTCCTTGCTGGCGTTGGCGTCGACGCCCTCGGCGGTCCGGCCCGACCGGTCCGTAGCACCCTTGTCCGAGGGACCCTTCTTGGACTTCGGCTCCCAGTGGTCTCCCACCTTCTCGAAGGAGTGCTTGAGCGCCGCGAAGGCCGTCATGTGGGCGCGCCGCCCCTCTCCGTACTCCTTGACGGCGGAGTCGTGCGCCTTGATCCACGTGTTCTGCGCCTTCTTCGGCGAGCGCTTGATGGTCGACGGCAGTTCTTCGACTGCTGGCATTCCGTTTCACCTCCTACAGCGGCGGTTCGTCGTAGTGCCTCCGCTCCTCGTACACGGTGGTGCGGCGCGCCTCGGGCTCCTCGTAGATCTCGTGGCGGTGCACCGGTTCGTCGATGGGGCCGACCGCCCTGCGCGTCACGCTGATCCGGTAGATGCCGAACCCGAGTCCGACCAGCCCACCGAGCATGAGGATCACGCCGACTACGTTGATGTCGAGGCCGGCGAGGTCGAACTCGACGGCCCAGGTGAGGATCGCCCCGAGCATGATGAGGATGATGCTTCCGGCGATGGTCATCAGATTTACCTCCTTGACACGAAGGAACCCCTATCCACATGTCGAAAAACAAACCAGTCGTGGTGATCGGACTGATGGGCTCCGGCAAGACGACCGCGGGCCGGCTGATCGGCGAGGCGCTCGGCCTGCCGTTAAGCGACAGCGACCCGTATCTGGTGGCCAGGCACGGAGGCACGGCCGCGCAGATCGCCGCCCGCGAGGGCGCCGAGGCGTTGCACCGGTACGAGGCCGAGCACGTGCTGCACGAGCTCGAGGGCGAGCCGAAGGTGATCGCCGCGGCGGCCAGCACGGTGGAGGATCCCCAGGTGCGCACGGCGCTGAAGCAGGCGTTCGTGGTCTGGCTGGACGCGGCCGACGAGGTGCTGGCCGAGCGGATGCGCTCCAGCGACCACCGGCCCGCCTTCGGCCCGGCGGAGATGCGGGCGCGGCGCGAGCCGTACTTCCGTGAGGTGGCGGACGCCGTCTACGACGTCGGAGAGCTCCGTCCGGAGCAGGTTCGCGACGCGGTGCTGCGGGACCTCGGTTCGCCCGCCGCCGATCAGGCGTGATAGACCACGGGAGATGTTCGCCGACAAGCCCACGCTCTCCGGAGAGCGCGTCACCCTGGTCCCGGTCGGTCCCGAGCACGTCGAGGGCCTGGTCGAGCTGATCTCCGACCCCGAGGTGCGCAGGCTGACCGGCTCGCACGCCGGGGTCGACGCCGGCCTGGCCCGCCACTGGTACGCCACCCGCGCCGGCCACGCCGACCGCCTCGACCTCGCGATCACGGCCGGCGGCGCGTACGTCGGCGAGATCGTGCTCAACGAGGTCGACACCGCCAACCTGTCATGCAATATGCGCATCGCCCTGATCGGCCCGCGGGTGTTCGGCAAGGGCTACGGCAGCGAGGCCATCGAGCTGGTGCTCTCCCACGCCTTCCGCACCACGCCGCTGCACCGGATCAGGCTCGGCGTCTACGCCTTCAACGACCGCGCCCGGCACGTCTACGAGAAGGCCGGCTTCGTCGCGGAAGGCGTCGAACGCGACGCCCTGCTGTGGGACGGCGCCTGGCACGACTGCGTGCTCATGGCCGTCCTGCGACCGGAGTGGCAGGCAAGATCCGGAAGGCTGGCATAATGATCATGACGCCGGGGTCCCCCGAGGCGCGCGGGGGACCTGTGGCGTCGTTTTTGCCAACCATTGGGTGGTGTCGTGCATCTAAGCTGCAGTGACGATGCGCTTGGTGCCTGGTGACCCGGAAAGGCTTGGCGGCTTCTGGCTGGCCGCCAGGCTGGGCGCGGGCGGGCGCGGCGTGGTCTACGACGCCTACGACGACGAGGGCCGCAGGTTCGCCGTCACCGTCCCGCGGGGTGAGGCGAGCGCGCAGGAGTTCTCCGGGGTGGCCTGCCGCCATTTGGCGGAGGTGGTCGCGGTCGGCGCCGACGGCGGCGTCCCGTACGTCGTCAGCGAGTTCGTCGACGGCCCCGATCTGCGGCGGGCCGTCGAGCTGCACGGCCCGTACACCGGTGACGAGCTGGTCGCGCTGGCCGGCGCGCTCGCGTCCGCGCTGGACGCGCTGCACGCGGCCGGGCTGGCGCATCGCGGGCTGAACCCGGGCAACGTGCTGCTGGCCCCCGGCGGGCCCAAGGTGATCGAGCTGGGGCTGTCCGCCGGGGAGACGGTCGGCGGGGCGTACACGTACCTGGCGCCCGAGGTGGTGACCGGGCAGGAGGCCGAGGCGGCGGCCGACGTGTTCGCGTGGGGCGCGGTGGTGTTGTTCGCGGCCACCGGGCGCGACCCGTTCGGCGGCGACAGCCTCGGCGGCGTGATGAGACGGCTGCTCACCGCCGACCCCGACCTGAGCTGCCTGCCCGCGCCGCTGGGCGAGCTGGTCGGGCGGGCGCTGGCGAAGGACCCGGCCGAGCGGCCCGCGGCGGCCGAGCTGCTCGTCGAGGGCGCCGTCGAGCTGAGCCCGCCCGAAGGTCACGTACGCCCGCCGTCGCTGGGCGAGACGGCCGAGCGGGTCTACCTGTCGCTCACGCCCGCCCAGCAGCAGGAGGTGCCGGGGCTGCTGCTGCGCCTGCTCGACGGCGACAGCCCCCACGACGAGGGCGACGTGCTGGCCCCGCTCATGGAGGCCGGCCTCGTCGTCCGCCGCAGCGTGCGCGTGCCGCCCGCCGAGACCGCCGTCGGCAAGCTGGTGGCCGTCAGCGACGACCGGGTGGCCCCCGCCAGCGCCGCGCTCTACCGGGCCTGGCCGCGGCTGCGCGGCTGGGTCGCCGAGGAGCGCGACGGTCTGCCGGTGCACCGCCGCATCCGCGAGGCGGCCCGCCACTGGTCGGAGCACCGCCGCGGGCGCGGCCACCTGCTGCGCGGCGCCGAGCTCGACACGGCGCTCGGCTGGGCCGCGACCAAGCGCCGCCACCTGCGGCTCAACCAGCTCGAACGCGACTTCATCGCCGACAGCGTGGCGCTGTCCAAGCAGCGCAGGAAGCTGCTGGCGCCGTCGATGGCGACGATGGGGGCGCTGCTGGCGGCGGCGGTGACGATGTCCGTGGTGTCGGTGCACGGGCAGGACGACCTGCGCGTACGCGTCATCGAGGCCGACGCCCGGGCCGTGGCGGCCAGGGCGGAGTCGTTGCGCACGTCCGATCCCAGGACCGCGATGCGGCTGAGCGTGGCCGCGTGGCGGATGTCGCCGGTGCCGGAGGCGCGGGCGGCGCTGCAGGCCTCGCTCGTGCAGCCGGAGCTGGCCGTCTTCACCGCCCCCGGGGCCGAGCAGGGGGCGCGCCACGTGCTCCGCGGCGACGAGCTGGTCAGGTGGGACACCGGCGGGGTCACCGTGTGGGACGTCGTCGGCGGGCGGCGGCTGGCGTCGTACCCGCTGCCGGCGGGCAGCGCGGCGCTGAGCGGCGACGGGCGGTTCGCCGAGGGCGCGGACGGACGGCCGTTCGAGGTGGCCACCGGGCGGGCGCCCGCCGAGACGGCGGTCTTCGCGATCGGGCGGGGCAACCGGACCAGGGTGTACCGGGGCACGCGCGTGTTGTTCGACGTGGCCGACCGGAAGGTGGCGATCTCGCCCGGCGGGTCCAGGGTGGCGTTGTCGAGGCTGGACGGCGGGGTCGAGCTGTGGGAGGTCGCGCCGCGGCGGGCCCGGCTCGGGGCCGTGAAGGTCGAGCCGCTCACGGGCGCCGACGCCGCCGCGCCGGCCGTGGCGTTCAGCCCGTCGGGCACCACGCTCGCCGTGGCCGGCCGCGACGGGGTGACGCTCGTCGAGACGGGCGCCGTACGCGGCGTGACGCCCCCGACGAAGCGCCCCCACCCGGTCACCGCCACCCGCAG